>NZ_CP016286.1:3590000-3890000 GCF_001679785.1 Rhizobium leguminosarum | reverse complement strand
ATGCCGAACAAGATCAAGACCGAACTGCAGATGGCCCGCCTCGTCGGCGCCTCGCCGCTGCAGGTGGAGCTGTCGCTCATTCGCATCGGCGGCCACAAGGCGAAGAATACGTCCGAGGATCATCTTCTTGCCTTCTACCAGACCTGGGAGGAGGTGAAGCACCGCAAGTTCGACGGCTTCATCATCACCGGGGCGCCGATCGAGCTTTTGCCCTATGAGGACGTCACCTATTGGCCGGAGATGAAGGAGATTCTCGACTGGACGGAAACGAATGTCCATTCGACGATGAACGTCTGCTGGGGCGCGATGGCGGCGGTCTATCATTTTCACGGCGTTCCGAAATACGAGCTGAAAGAGAAGGCCTTCGGCGTCTACCGCCACCGGAACCTGAAGCCTTCCTCGATCTATCTCAACGGCTTTTCCGACAATTTCGAAGTGCCGGTGTCGCGCTGGACCGAGGTGCGCCGCGCCGATATCGAGAAATCCGAAAGCCTGGAGATCCTGATGGAGTCCAGCGAAATGGGCGTCTGCCTCGTGCACGAGAAGAGAGGCCGGCGGCTCTACATGTTCAACCATGTCGAATATGATTCCACCTCGCTTTCCGACGAGTATTTCCGCGACGTCAATGCCGGGGTGCCGATCAAGATGCCGCACAATTACTTCCCGCATAACGATCCGGCGCTTGCGCCGCAGAACCGCTGGCGCAGCCATGCGCATCTTTTGTTCGGCAACTGGATCAACGAAATCTACCAGACCACGCCCTTTGATGTGGAAGAGATCGGCACCGATCTCTGACCGTTGCCAATCGCGCTGCGAGCCGATGCCGCGCACTACTGCTGAGGCTCTTCTTTCTGATCCGCCGGTTGCGGATCGAAGCAAATCCGGGCAGGTTCCTGTCCTGAAGCCTACCACACCGCGCGTCTTCGTCGGACGTGCAATGCACACTTTCAATCGCTGCACATTCCTCAAATCGATTCCGAATTGAGGAATGTGCAGCAGGGACAGAATGGACGGTCGATCATGTCGGATAAGTTGGAGCGGGACGTTTTCGGGCAGACGCAGGCGGGCGAGACCGTCTATCGCGTCGTGATCAAGGGCGGCGGGCTGACGGCCAAGATCATCAGCTGGGGCGCGGTCATCCAGGATCTGCGCCTCGAGGGACATGACGCGCCGCTGCAACTCGGTTTCGACGATTTTGACAGCTACCCTCTCTATTCGTCCTACTTCGGCGCGACGCCCGGCCGCTGCGCCAACCGCGTCGGCGGCGGCAGGTTCACGCTTGACGGCAAGGACTATCAGCTCGAGCCGAATGAAAACGGCGTCACGCATCTGCATGGCGGCAGCGACAATATCGCCAAACGCAATTGGACGATCGTCGAGCATGACGTCGACCGCGTGGTGCTGAAGATCGTCGATCCCGATGGGCGCGCCGGCTATCCCGGCAATTGCACCATCCAGGCGACGTTCTGGGTGCATGGCAATGGTGAACTGTCGATCACCTACGAATCGACCAGCGACCAGCCGACGCTCGCCAATGTCTGCCAGCACGCCTATTTCAATCTCGACGGCCGCGAAGATGCGCTTGGCCATGACATCATGATAGCCGCCGATCACTATCTGCCGACCGATGAGAAGCAGGTGCCGACCGGCGAGATCCGTCCCGTCGAGGGTACGGAATTCGATTTCCGCGAGATGGCGCCGATGAAGCGTTTCGTAGGCAGCCAACAAGCCTTTTACGACCATAATTTCTGCCTGTCGGGCGAGCGTGCCGCCAAGCGGAGCGTCGCGCTTGCCCGCAGCCTGTATTCCGGTGTGTCGCTGGAAGTGCGCAGCACGGAGCCAGGCGTGCAGTTCTATGCCGGCTTCAAGCTCGATGTCGGGGCGCCCGGCATCGGCGGGCGCAAATACGGCCCATTCGCCGGCTTTTGCCTGGAGACACAGGTCTGGCCGGATGCCATCAATCACCAAGGTTTTCCGAATGCGGTCCTGCGCCCCGGCGAAGTGCTGCGCCAGGAGACGGATTATATCTTCACCAAGAACTGAGCATCCTCCAGCGCCGCGCGTTCTTAAACGCGCGGCGCTGTCGACGCACGGCTGCCAAATTTGAGCGCTATGAAACCCTTGCTGGTCCGCCGGCGAGGGTTTTTTCGTTCCGCGCTCGATTCCGTCTTGCCGATTGGTTCTATATAGGTTCTATTGTGCGCCCATGGATAGAACCAGTCTGATAGCGGAACTGAACAGCCGCGGCCTGCGTGACGAGGCGCTGACCGGGCCGCTCTACAAGCGGCTGGCGCAGACGCTGACCGGCCTCATCCAGGAAGGGCTGCTGAAGCCCGGCACCGCGCTGCCGGGTGAACGAGACCTTGCCGAGGCTCTGAAGCTCGGCCGTGTCACCGTGCGCACCGCCTATCGCGATCTGATGGCATCCGGCGCACTGGAATCGCGCCACGGAAGCGGTACTTTCGTATCGAGCAGGGTGGAGCGCATGGAACAGTCGCTGTGGCGGCTTTCCTCCTTCTCCGCCGACATGCGCTCGCGCGGGCGTCTGCCGGCCGCACGGATATTGTCGCGGGCGGTCAACACGCCGTCGCCGGAGGAATCCTTCCTGCTCGGCCTCGGCGGCGACGAGCCGGTGCTGAGGCTCGACCGCTTGCGCCTTGCCGACGGCCTGCCGCTGGCGATCGAACGCGCCGTGGTGCCGATCAAGTTCCTGGGACACGATGCCGGCGGTGAGGGATCGCTCTACGATGCGTTGACGGCCAGCGGCCACAGGCCCGTGCGCGCGCTGCAGCGGCTGACCGCGGTCACGCTCGACCCCTCCTCCGCCGCGATCCTGAACGTCAAATCAGGCGCGCCGGCGCTTCTGATCGAACGTGTGTCGCGCTTGGAAGACCAGCGCGTCGTCGAATACACCCGCTCGCATTATCGCGGCGATGCCTATGATTTCGTTGCCGAATTGAGAATCGGAGATGACCTATGAATGACAACCAGTCACTGATGCTGCAGGAAGCCGGCCAATCGCCAGAGGTGGTCGCCACGCTGCTCGAAAAGGAAAAACCGGTCTTTGCCGAGATCGCCCGGCTGTTTTCGTCCGCTCGCCCGAGCGTGGTGACGACGGCGGCGCGCGGCTCCTCGGACCACGCCGCCACCTTCTTCAAATATCTCTTCGAGATCACCTGCGGCGTTCCGGTCGCCTCGGTCGGCCCGTCGATCGCTTCCGTCTACGGTGCGGCGCTGCATCTGAAGGGCGGTGTCCATTTCACCGTCTCGCAGTCGGGTGCCAGCCCCGACATCGTCGCGCTGCAGGATGCGGCGAAGAAGGGCGGAGCAACGACGATCGCCGTCGTCAACGTCACCGACAGCCCGCTTGCGAAGCAGGCCGATATTGTTCTCGGTCTCAATGCCGGTGCTGAAAAGAGTGTCGCGGCGACAAAATCCTTCATCGCCTCGGTCGCAGCCCTTTCCGGGGTGACGGCTGCGATCGGCGGTGCGCCCGACCTGCAGGCCGCGCTCGGCAAGCTGCCGGAGGCGTTGTCGGCGACCGCCGGGATCGATACGGCGGCAGCCGAGGACGTGCTCTTCAACGCGACCTCGCTTTATACGGCCGGCCGCGGCCCGGCTTTCGCGATCGCGCTCGAAGCGGCGTTGAAGGCCAAGGAGACCTCCGGCCTGCATGCCGAGGCTTTCTCGCTGGCGGAATTGATGCATGGTCCGATGCGCCTGGTGCAGCCGGGCTTCCCGATCGTCGCCTTTGCGCCCGACGATGCGGCCTTCGCCAACAATGTGCAGGCGCTGGAACGCCTGCAGAAACTCGGCGCCACCACCGTCGGTTTCTCGACGCAGCCGCTTTCCGGCGTCCATCTGCGCGTGCCGACGACGGGCAACGGCCTCGTCGATCCGCTGGTATCGCTGCTTGTCTATTACCGGCTGATCGAGTCGGTGACGCGCCGCAAGGGCTTCGATCCCGACAAGCCGGCAAACCTGCTCAAGGTGACGGAGACGGTCTGATGGGACGCAAGATCTTCCTCGGCGCCCGCATCTTCGACGGTGAGCGCTTCCATGACGACAAAGCCCTCATCGTTGCCGGCGGCCGCGTCGAAGCGATCATGGCAAGAAATGATCTGCCGGACGGCGAGCTGGTGACGCTTGCCGGCGGTGTTCTGTCGGCCGGCTTCATCGATGCGCAGGTCAATGGCGGCGCCGGGTGGATGCTGAACGACGAGCCTTCCGTTGCCTCGATGGACATTATCGCCGGCGGGCACCGACCCTATGGCACGACGTCGTTGCTGCCGACGCTGATCACCGATTCATCAGAGGCCTCCATTGCCGCCATCGAGGCGGCCAAGCAGGCAGTGAAAATGAACCGCGGCGTTGCCGGCCTGCATCTCGAAGGCCCGCATCTGGCGCCTGCGCGCAAGGGCGCGCATCTCGCCGAACTGATGCGGCCGGTGGAGGACCGCGATGTCAAGGCCTTAATCCGGGCCCGCGAGGCGATCGGCACGCTGCTCGTCACCATGGCCGCCGAGCAGGTGACGGTTGCCCAGGTGCGCGAGCTTGCGGAAGCCGGCGTCACCGTCAGCATCGGCCATTCCGATTGTTCGAGCGAGGCGGCGGAAGAACGTTTCGATGCCGGCGCGCGGGGCGTCACGCATCTCTTCAATGCCATGAGCCAGTTGGGACACCGGGCGCCCGGTCTCGTCGGCGCGGCGATCGATCATCCTTCGACCTGGTGCGGTATTATCGCCGACGGCCATCATGTCGATCCGAAGGCCCTGCGCACGGCGCTGCGCGCCAAACGCGGCGAAGGCAAACTGTTCTTCGTCACAGACGCGATGTCGCTCGTCGGGTCGGAAAAGGACTCGTTCACGCTGAACGGGCGCATCGTCCGGCGCGAAAGGGGCGGCTTCTGCTCCAAGCTGGTGCTGTCCGACGGCACGCTGGCCGGTTCCGATGTCGACATGATCTCGACGATCCGTTACGGCGTCACCTATCTCGACCTGACGCTCGCCGAGGCCTTGCGCATGGCGACCCTTTATCCCGCGCGGTTCCTCAGGCTTGGCGATCGCGGCCATCTCTCGCCGGGCGCGCGTGCCGATCTCGTGCATCTCACCGATGCGCTTGCCGTCACCGCCACCTGGCTCAGCGGCGAAGCGACCTGAAATCAAGGATAAGCCGGATGACTGATATCACCGATGCCTATTTCTCCAACCTCATCGGTCGGCTGGAAGAACTGAAGCAGACGCTTGCCGAGCCGATGGCGCAGGCAGCAGCCGTCATCCTCGATGCCGCCCGCGGCGACAAGCGCGTCTATGTCTTCGGCACCGGCCATTCGCATATGCTGGCGGAAGAGGTGCATTATCGTGCCGGCGGGCTCGCCTTCACCGTGCCGGTGCTCGTCGGCTCGGCCATGCTGCACGAGGGTGCGGTCATCAGTTCGGTCTATGAGCGCACGCAGGGCCTGGTGCGGCCGATGCTGGAGCGTTACGGCATGCAGCCGGGCGATGTCATCATCATCGCCTCCAATTCGGGCGTGAACGCCGCGCCGATCGAGGCCGCCGACTATGCGCGCGAAATCGGCGCAAAGGTGATTGCCATCACGTCGATTGCCTATTCCTCAGCGATTGCCAATGGCCGCCGGCGGCTTGCCGACGTGGCCGATGTGGTGCTCGACAACGGGCTGCCACCGGGTGACGCCGTTCTCGATCTCGAAGGCACGGGGCTTCGGGTTGGGCCGGTCTCGACGGCGGTCGGGGTGACGGTCATCAATGCCATCTTCGCCGAGGTCGCCTCCGAGCTTTCGAAATCCGGCGATGCGCCAATTTATCTCAGCGCCAACATGCCGGGTGCCGCTGAGATCAACCAGAAACTCGTCAAGAAATACCGGCCGCGCAACCCGCATCTCTAGAGCAATTCCAGCAAAAGTGCGTAGCGGTTTTGCGTCCGGAATTGCGTGAAAACAAAAAGATAGAGCATGATGCCGAAAAGTGTGAGCGGTTTTCGGACGACATCATGCTCCGATTATTAATCGAGACGGCGGATACAAAAAAGCCGGCGTGAGCCGGCCTCTTCGGTAGGCTGAACCAGGATCAGTCCTTGGCGCGTTCGACGTAGGAATTGTCTTCCGTCGCGATGACGACGCGGGTGCCGGCATTGATGTGCGGCGGCACCATGGCGCGCACGCCGTTCGACAGTATGGCCGGCTTGTAGGAAGACGAAGCCGTCTGGCCCTTGACGACCGGTTCCGTCTCCATGATTTCGAGCGTGACGTGGCGCGGCATCTGGATCGCAAGCGCAATGCCTTCATGCATTGATAGAACGCAGGTCATGCCTTCCTGCAGATAAGCCTTGTCGTCCCCCATCGTGTCGACATCGACGACGACCTGATCGTAGTTTTGAGGGTTCATGAAGTGAAAGCCTTCGCCGTCCTCGTAGAGGAATTGATGGTTCACGTCCTCGACGAAGGCGCGCTCGACCTGTTCGGTGGTGCGCCAGCGCTCGGAAACCTTCACGCCGTCGACGATGCGGCGCATGTCGACCTGGGTGACCGGCGTGCCCTTGCCCGGATGAAAGTTCTGGGCGGTGAGAACGACATAGAGCTTGCCGTCGACATCGAGAACGTTGCCCTTGCGGACCGAAGAGGCGATGACCTTGACCATAAGACTTCCTTGTAACTCGGCTTTCGGCGTCGTAGATGACTGTCGAGACGCTCCGAAGACGCAAATGTTTTTCTTTGGGGCGCAACTAACCTAAAATCCGGGAAATAGCCACCCCCCATACCGGCCTCTCCGGCGAAGAAAGCTTGGAATGAACTCTTCGGCGAAAGCGTCCCCCTGGTGGACCCCGTCCGTGCATGCCGACCGCCGTCGGTTCCTGATCGGACGCAATGCGATCCAGGCGGCGTTGCGCGGGTTTTTCGCGCGCGAGGATTTCATCGAGGTGGATACGGCGGTGCTGCAGGTCTCCCCCGGCAACGAGGCGCATCTGCATGCCTTCGCGACGGAAGCACTGACGACGGATGGGCAAAAGGCGCCGTTCTACCTGCACACCTCGCCGGAATTTGCCTGCAAGAAGCTGCTGGCGGCGGGCGAGGAGCGCATCTCGTGTTTTGCGCATGTCTATCGCAACCGTGAGCGCGGGCCGCTGCACCATCCCGAGTTCACCATGCTCGAATGGTATCGGGCCGGCGAAGGCTACGAGAGCCTGATGATGGATTGCGTGCGGATCCTGGCGCTGGCGACTGAGACGGTGAAGACCGGGAAGCTCGCCTATCGCGGCGGCGAGAGCGATCCCTTCGCCGGGCCGGAGCGGATCAGCATTGCCGAAGCGTTCGAGCGTCATGCCGGCGTCGATCTTCTCGCCTCGGTCGCCGCCGACGGTTCGACCGACCGCGACCATCTAGCGGCCGAACTCAGGCGCGTCGGTGTGCGAGTTGCCGAAGACGACGGCTGGGCCGATCTCTTCAGCCGGGTGCTGGTCGAAAAGATCGAGCCGCGTCTCGGTTTCGGCCGCATCACCATCCTCGACGAATATCCGATCTCGGAGGCAGCCCTTGCCCGTCCCTCGGCGCGCGACCCCAGAGTTGCCGAACGTTTCGAGCTCTATGCCTGCGGCGTCGAGCTTGCCAACGGCTTCGGCGAACTCACCGACGCTGCCGAACAGCGGCGACGGTTCGAGATCGAAATGGCCGAGAAGGCGCGGGTCTATGGCGAGACCTATCCGATCGACGAGGATTTTCTCGCCGCGCTGTCGCTGATGCCTGAGGCAAGCGGTATCGCGCTCGGCTTCGACCGGCTGGTGATGCTCGCGACGGGAGCATCGCGCATCGACCAGGTGCTCTGGGCGCCGGTGGCGGAGGTTGGAAGATGAATGTCGTCAAACCGATCAAGAGCGTCGACGATCTTGTGAAGGCGGGGCTGGTCGCGCCTGCCGATCGCGTAGCGCTCGAGGAGGTGGCGGCGCGTTACGCGGTTGCGCTGACGCCTGCGATCAGTAAGCTCATTGATCGAGCCGATCCCGATGATCCGATCGCTCGGCAATTCGTGCCCGATGCGGCCGAACTCACGATCGCCCCGGAAGAACGCGCCGATCCGATCGGCGATCATGCCCACAGCCGCGTCGAAGGTATCGTTCACCGCTATCCCGATCGTGTCTTGCTCAAGGCCGTGCACGTCTGCCCGGTCTATTGCCGCTTCTGCTTCCGGCGCGAAATGGTAGGGCCGCAGGGCCTCGGCACGCTCGATGCGGCGGCGATGCAGGCCGCTTTCGATTATATCCGCAGGCACGAGGAGATCTGGGAGGTCATCCTCACCGGCGGCGATCCGTTGGTGCTTTCGCCGCGCCGTCTCGGCGAGATCATGGAGGCGCTTGCCGGTATCGCGCATGTGAAGATCATCAGGTTCCACACGCGTGTTCCGGTCGTCGATCCCGAGAAGATCGATGCGGCGCTGATCGCCGCGCTGAAGGCGAGCGGCAAGACGGTGTATGTGGCGCTGCACGCCAACCATCCGCGCGAACTGACGCCGGAAGCGCGGGCCGCCTGCGGCCGCCTCGTCGATGCCGGCATCGCCATGGTCAGCCAGTCGGTGCTGCTCAAGGGTGTCAATGACGATGCCGACGTGCTGGCGAAGCTGATGAAGGCCTTCGTCGAAATCCGCGTCAAACCCTATTACCTCCATCATCCGGATCTGGCGCCCGGCACCAGTCATTTCAGGGTGACGATCGAGGAAGGGCAGGAGATCGTCGCGGCGCTGCGCGGCCGGATTTCCGGTCTCTGCCAGCCGGCCTACATCCTCGATATCCCAGGCGGTCACGGCAAGGCCGTCATCAGCGGAAGCGCGATGCGGGCGACAGGCGACGGATGTTATTCCGTCACCGATTATCGCGGCGGCGAGCATTCCTATCCGCCGGCCGATTGAGACAAAACGCGGCGTTTGCGTGTCATTTCTGTACTCTCCACGCCAGAAACCAGAGTGTGTCGCAGTATCGAAATTACCTTAAGTCATTGATTTAACCTGGTTGTTTACGACGGTGCGGGAATGATCGCTAAAGTCCTAACTATGAGCCTCAGCCATATTTAACTCAATAAATTAGCGGAATGTTCTGTTTTCCGCACTAAAAGAACGCTCATGACAAGGCGATGAACGCCGGATCGGGATCATGAGAATCTTGGAGTGATGGGATGAATAAGGCAATCCGCGACCTCGTAGCCAAATTCGGCAAGCTTCCTGGGTCGATCGACCAGGTCGCCGACGACGCCGATCTTTATGCGGCAGGTTTGACGTCCTTTGCTTCTGTGCAGTTGATGCTTGGCCTCGAAGAGGCCTTCGACATCGAATTTCCCGACAATCTCCTGAACCGCAAATCCTTCGCGAGCATCTCGGCGATCGCCAGGACCGTCGATCTCATCCGGGACGGCCGGAAGGTCGCCTGATGAATTTCCCTGTCAAGATCATGCAGGACGGTCTTGTCACAAGGGTGGCCCGCGTCGCCGAAATTGCGGCGAAACACGCGGATACCGTTGATGCCGAGGCCCGCTTCCCCCGGGAAGCCGTCGATGCGATGAAGGCCGAAGGGCTGCTCGGCATCCAGGTGCCGCGCCATCTCGGCGGCGAATCCGCCTCGATCACCGAGATCGCCGAATTGTGCTCGATGCTCGGCCAGGCCTGCGCCGCGAGCGCCATGGTCTTCGCCATGCACCATATCAAGCTGTCGAGCCTCGTTGAACACGGCGCCGACAGCGAATGGCATCGCAGCTTCATGCGCCGCATCGCCGCCGAGCAGCTGCTGATCGCATCCGCCACCACCGAAGGCGGTATCGGCGGAAACCTGCGCAACAGCATCTGCGCGGTCGAGGTCGATGGCGACACGTGCCGCCTCGAAAAGGATGCGACTGTCATTTCCTATGGCTCGCACGCCGACGCCATCCTTATCACCTCGCGTGCCCACGCGCAGGCGGCTTCCTCCGATCAGGTGCTGACGGCCTTCCTCAAGGACCAGTACACGCTCGATAAAACGCATGTCTGGAATACGCTCGGCATGCGCGGCACCTGCTCCGACGGCTTCCTGTTCAAGGGCGAAGCGCCAGCTTGCCAGATCCTGCCGAAGCCTTTCGCGGAGATCGCGGCGCAATCCATGCTTGCTTCCTCGCACCTCTTGTGGAGCGGCGTCTGGTACGGCATCGCCGTCGACGCCGTTGTGCGCGCCCAGGCTTTCGTGCGTGCCGCAGCCCGCAAGGCGCCGGATGCCCAGCCGCCGGGAGCGCTGCGCCTCGCCGAGGTTTCGAACCTGCTGCAGATGGTGAAATCCAACGTGGTCGCCGGCCTCAAGGCCTATGAGGATGCCAAGGCCGATGCCGACAGGCTGTCTTCGATGGGATTTGCGGTGGCGATGAACAACGTCAAGATCGCTTCGTCCGAGACGATCCTGGAGATCGTCAACCATGCCATGCTGATCTGCGGCATCATGGGCTACAAGAACGGCACGCCCTTCAGCCTCGGACGCCATCTGCGCGACGCGCATTCCGCACAGCTCATGATTTCGAATGACCGCATCCTCGGCAACACGTCGAGCATGCTTCTTGTCCATAAGCAGGACACTAGCCTACTGGGGTGACAGTCATGGATATGCAGACCTCGTTTTTGGACCGGCTTTTCGAATCCGGTCTGCTGATCGATACCGGCATCGACGGGCTCTACGGCCGCAGCGGCCAGTTCGAAGACGTGATCGCTGCCTTCGAGCGCCTGATCGATACGTTCGGCGGCGCCGATGGTGCCGAAGCCATGCGCTTTCCGCCCGGCATGAACCGCGCCTTCTTCGAAAAGAGCGGCTACATGAAGAGCTTTCCGCAGCTCGCCGGCACGGTGCACAGCTTCTGCGGCAGCGAGCTCGATCATGTCAGCCTGCTGCAATGCATGGAAGTCGGCGAAGACTGGACCAAGGGACAGGAGGCGACCGACATCGTGCTGACGCCGGCTGCCTGCTATCCGCTCTATCCGACGATCGCCAAGCGCGGCAACCTGCCGGCGACGGGCGGCCTCTTCGACCTGCAATCCTATTGCTTCCGCCATGAGCCGTCGAAAGACCCTGCCCGCCAGCAATTGTTCCGCATGCGTGAATATGTCTGCATGGGCACCGAGCTGCACGTCACCGATTTCCGCCAGCGCTGGATGGATCGCGGCGTCGAGATGATGAAGGCCGTCGGCCTCGAGGTGACGATCGACGTCGCCAATGATCCGTTCTTCGGCCGCGCCGGCAAGATGCTCGCCAATAATCAGCGCGACCAGAACCTGAAGTTCGAGCTGCTGATCCCGATCACCTCGGCTGCCAACCCGACCGCCTGCATGAGCTTCAACTACCATCAGGATGCCTTCGGCACGAAATGGGGTCTCAATCTCGAAGACGGCAGTGTCGCGCACACCGCTTGCGTCGGCTTCGGACTGGAGCGCATCGCCCTTGCCCTCTTCCATCATCACGGACTCGATGTGAAGCAATGGCCGGCCAGCGTACGGAAAGCGCTGTGGGGCTGAGCAAATCGATGACGTCGGTATTTTCGGGGGTATTTTCGGGAATCGACCCCGAAACCTACCGGGCGCATGCGCTGCATTCCGGCGAGCGCGCCTGGCCGGAAACCAATTGTTATGTCGATCTCTGGATCGAGGTTCTGGCGACATCAGGCGTTGCGCCGGAGGCGATGCTGGGTTTTACCCTGACGCAGGATTTCGAGGGCGACCAGTTCACTTTCTTCAAAGTGCCGCTAGAGGATCTCGAGGCGCTCTACGGCATTCGTGCGACCGAGCTTGCCATCTACGACCGTGTCGAACGCCATGTCGAGGTTCAGATCGCGCGGGGCCGCCTTTGCCTGATCGAAATGGATTCCTTCTACATGCCGGATACGCGCGGCACCGCCTACCGGCAGGAGCACGGCAAGACGACGGTTGCGATCAACCGTCTGGACGTCGCGGCCAAGCGCGTCGATTATTTCCACAATGCCGGCTATTTTCGTCTCGAAGGCGAGGATTTCGACGGGCTGTTCCAGCGGCATCTGACGGAAAACGACCCGCCGTTCCTGCCCTATACGGAATTTGCACGATTCCCGGAAAAACCGGCAGACGAAGCGCATCTGCGCGCGACCGCGCGGCGGCTTGCCGGTTTTCATTTTGCCCGGTGTCCCCGCGAAAACCCGATCCACGCCTTTGCAAGCGTCTTTCCGCAACAGGTCGAAGCGGTGGCGGAACGGCCGTTCGGCTTCTTCCACAAATACGCCTTCAACACGCTTCGCCAGGTGGGCGCCAATTTCGAGCTGGCGGCCGATTACCTCACCTGGCTTTCCCCTGGTGAATTCGCGGCTGCCGCCGAGCATGCCGGGCGCATTTCGGAGGTGGCGAAATCGGTGCAGTTCCAGCTTGCCCGCGCCGTCACCCGCAAGAAGTTCGAGCCGTTGCAGGCAGCACTTGATCCGGCCGCCGATGCATGGGATTCCATGATGGCGTCGCTTGCGGGGCGAATCTGAGGCCGGAGATCTGACCATGCGGGGGCGTTTGGCGAGCATCGGTGCCGCGGAAAGTCTACTTTCCGAAGGCTGGAACCTGATCCTGACGGAGCCGGGCGCCTGCGCCGTGCCGCACGACATCCCGTTGTCGGCACAGTTCATTCCAGCACCCGTTCCAGGCACCGTCGCCGCCGCGCTCGAAAAAGCCGGGCTCTTCGACCGGGAAAATCCCGAGCCGCTGAACACGCGGGATGCCTGGTATCTCTGCCGGCTTTTCGATGCCGAGCCCGGCGACGCGATCCTGCGTTTCGCAGGGCTGGCGACACTCTGCCACGTCTTCCTGAACGGCCAGGAAATCCTGTTTTCCGAGAGCATGTTCACGGCGCACGAGATTCCGGTGACGCTTTCGGGCGGCGATGAGCTGGCACTGTGCTTCCGGGCGCTCGGCCCCCGCCTGTCGGAGCCGGGCCCGCGCGCGCGCTGGCGGCCGCAAATGATCACGCCGCCAGGCTTGAAGAATTTCCGCACGACGCTACTCGGCCATATGCCGGGCTGGTGCCCCGATATCCATGCCGTCGGGCCATGGCGGCCGATTTCGATGGTGCAGCGTCATCCCGTCTCGATCGACAATGTCTCCATCCGCGCCGTATTGGAGGAGAGTGGCGTCGGCCGTCTCAGCGTGTCCCTGCATAGCAATGCGGAGGATCCGGCAATGCTGCTGCGCTGCGGCGGGATGGAGCAGCCCTTCGAAAAGGTCGGCGACAGTCATTACTCGGCTATCCTCAAGCTTTCCGACATCGAGGCCTGGTGGCCGCATACGCATGGCGCTCCGCGTCTCTACGCGCTGACGCTGGTTTCCGACGGCGTGGAATATCCGCTCGGCAGGAGCGGCTTTCGACGTGTCGACGTCGACCGTGGTGCCGATGGCGACGACTTCGCGCTCCTCGTCAACGGCGAGCGGATATTCTGCCGCGGCGCGGTGTGGACGACGGCCGATATCGCGCGATTGCCGGGCGGGCGGGCGGATTATGAGCCGTTCCTGCGGCTTGCCGCTGCAGCCGGAATGAACATGATCCGCATCGGCGGCACCATGGCCTACGAAACGCCTGATTTCTTCGCGCTCTGCGACGAACTCGGTCTGCTCGTCTGGCAGGACTTCATGTTCGCCAACTTCGATTATCCGCGCAACGACAAGGCTTTTCTCGGCCACGTGCATGCGGAGGTCGAAGAATTCCTGCACGGCGTGCAGGCGTCGCCTTCGCTGGCCGTGCTTTGCGGCGGCAGCGAAATCCATCAGCAGGCGGCAATGCTCGGCCTGCCGGCGGAATTCTGGAGCGGGCCGGTCACCGATGAAATCATCCCGGCGGTCGTCGCGCGAATGCGTCCCGACGTGCCCTATGTCCCGAACTCACCATATGGCGGAGCGATGCCCTTTTCGCCCAATGCCGGTATCGCGCATTATTACGGCGTCGGCGCCTATATGCGGCCGATTGCCGATGCGCGCCGCGCCGATGTGCGTTTTGCCTCCGAAAGCCTCGCCTTCGCGCATGTGCCGCAGCAAAGGACGCTGCAGCGTCATCTCGATGTGCCCGCCGTCCACAGCCCGCTATGGAAGGCCCGCGTGCCCCGCGACCGGAGCGCATCGTGGGATTTCGAGGATGTTCGCGACTTCTACCTACAGCTTCTCTACGGTTTCGATCCGGCTGAGCTGCGCCGCGAAGATCCGGAACGCTATCTCGATTTCTCCCGCGCCGTTACCGGCGAGGTGATCGAGGAAACTTTTGCCGAATGGCGGCGCAAGGGCTCCGCCTGCAACGGCGCGCTCGTCTGGACGCTGCAGGATCTGCTGCCCGGCCCCGGCTGGGGAGTGGTCGACTCCACCGGAGAGCCGAAGCCCGTTTGGTATGCGATGCGCCGTGCATTCCGGCCAGTGCAAGTGGCCTTCACCGACGAGGGAACGAACGGTCTCGACGTGCATGTCGTCAACGAGACGGATGCAGCACTCGATGTCGAGCTCGATGTCGTCTGTCTGCGCGGCGGAAAACAGCAGGTCGTCAGCGGCAGCAGGGCCTTCAAGCTGGCGGCAAGGGACACGGAGCGCCTTGCCTGCACCGCGCTGTTCGGCGCCTTCTTCGACACGACCTATGCCTTCCGTTTCGGGCCGCCGGCGCATGATGCCAGTGTGGCGCGCCTGCGCTCGCTGGCGGACGGCACCATTCTCGCCGAGAGCTTCCACTTCCCGTGCGGACGGGGGAAGGCGCTGCATGATGCAGGTATCGAAGCATCATTCACCAGAGACGGCGACGACTGGTTCGTTGACCTCAGGACCGACCGGCTGGCGCAATCTGTGCATATCGACGTCGAGGGCTATCGGGCCGACGACGACTGGTTCCACGTTGCCCCCGGCGCGATGCGGCGCGTGACGCTCCACGCGCTGTCCGGCGTGGAAAGCGATATTCCGCCTGCGGGCGAGATCAGAAGTCTAGGCAGTTCGCATCGCGTCGCAATCGAGGGCTGACGCCCATGCGATGAATGATGCCGATCCATGGGAAAGACCGTGATTTGAGAACGATATACCGCCTTCTGCGCGCCCATGTCCTGCAGCGGCTAATCCCGCGGTCGCGTCTTGCCTTCAATCCGCGCAGGCCGGTGGAAATCGTCGGCTATCTCTCGATGGCGGTCGGCGTCGGCGAATCGGCAAGGCTCTGCGCCGGCGCTCTTTCGGAGGCTGGGCGGGCGATTTCGCTCTCCGACGTCAGCACGCATCCTGACGAGAATTCCTTCGCCGGATGGATGCCGTCGCATCTCTCCACCGAACCCGCGGGAAGCCGGATCTGGCATCTCAATCCGCCGATGCTGCCGCGCGCCATCCTGAAGAAGGGCGTTGCGGATTTCACCCGCGCCTTCAACATCGGCTATTTCGCCTGGGAGCTCGAAGTCGTGCCGGCCGAGTGGCGCAATGCGATGCACTACATGAATGCCGTCTTCGTGCCGTCGGAATTCACCAGGCGGGCGATTGCACCCCTCACTGCGGCACCGGTCATCGTCGTTCCGCATCCTGTCACCGAGAAGCCGGCGACGGAAGGCATGCGCCAAAAATTCGGCATCGAGGAAGACGCCTTTCTCGTCAGCTTCATCTTCAGCGCCGGCTCCTCGATCAACCGAAAGAATCCGCAGGCCGTCATCGAGGCCTTCAGGATATTTGCCGCCGAATGCCCCAGCGCCTTCCTGTTGATGAAGGCCAGCGGCGATATCAACAAGGATAAGGGCCTGCGCGAATTGGTCGCCTCGGTCGCGGGCAATACCCGGATCAGGATCGTCACCGACAGGATGTCGGACTCCGATATCAACGGCCTCATCCGCTGTTCAGACGCCTATCTTTCGCTGCATCGTTCCGAGGGTTTCGGACTGACGGTGGCCGAGGCGATCATACAGCGTACACCCGTCATTTCCACGGCCTGGTCGGGCACGGTGGATTTCTGCGATCCCGACAATAGCTGGCTGGTTGCCTCTCCCCTCATTCCGGTGGTCGATACCCATCCCGAATTTGTGGGGCTCGAAGGCGCGGTCTGGGCCGACCCCTCATCCGAGGCGGCGGCCGCGCACCTGCGAGACATCTTCCGCACACCCGAGCGTGCACGGGAGAAGGCCGAGAAAGCGCGGGAGTTCCTGCTGCGTTACCTCGCTGAAAACAGCTACGAGAAGGCGCTTCAGACGCTGGCGGCGATGCAGGCCAGCTAAGGTGCCACTCCGCTTTATTTTAACATTTTCGCATTAGAGATGGCGGGTATGCGGCTTTAGAGCATGTCGCGCAAAAGTGTGCAGCGGTTTTGCGATAACGACATGCGTAAAAACAAAAACCTAAAGTGCGAGGAGCGATCTGAAGATCGCGACGCGCTTTAGGCCGATCCTGACGGATGGACAGATGTCGAAGGGTATTATCGCAAACTCGGTGATGAATGGCGCGGCAGGCATGCTGCTGCTTCTGACGGGCTTCGTTTCCTCGATCATAACCGCGCGGCTGCTCGGGCCGGAAGCCAACGGCATCGTCGCCTTTTCGCTCTGGCTGGTGGTGACCGGCGCCTCGATCGCCGAGCTCGGCTCCAGCATCACGCTGCTGAAGACCTTGCCGCAACTTTCGGCGGAAGGCTTCGACGCGCGCCGCCGACGGGGTTTTGCCGCCATCCTCGTCAGCTTCATGATGTTCTCGACCGTCGTGCTGCTGGCGCTCTACGCGCTGTTCTTCCTCACCTCCGAAAAGATGCACTGGGCCGACACCGCGCCCTCCGTCGCTCTGGTCACGGGCGTGCTGTTCTTCGTCCAGGCGATCGGTTCCTTCGTCAAATTCTACCTGATCGGCGAAAAGAAGCTCGGCGCCTTCTTTAAGCTGACGGTCGCCGTCTCGATCGTGCAGCTTGCCGGCGTTGCCGTCGGCGCCGTTTTCTACGGCGTCGAAGGCGTTCTCGTCGGTTATGCGCTCGGCCAACTGGTGCTGTTTTTCGCCACGCTGCCGATCCTTCTGGCGCGGCGCGACTGGTGCGGAGTCTCGCTGAAATATCTCGCCTCCTCCTCCGTCATCCTGTCGATCCAGTTCATCATCGATTCCATTTTCCTCAACCGGCTCGAGCTGCTCTTCCTGCAGCAGTTCTGGTCGGTGGAGATGGTCGGCTATTATGCCGTCGGCCTGTCGATCGCGAATATCGCGCTGCAACTGCCGATCCAGATGACCGGCAGCTTGCTGCCCTATTATTCCGAGCGGCGGCATAACAGCGACGATTCGACGTTGCCGGTCGAGGTCTTTACCGCCGTCACCCGCAGCATGGCCTATATCGTGCTGCCGCTGAGCCTCGGGCTTGCCGCGATCTCCAGCGAACTGGTGCTCGTGGTGTTCGGTGAAGCGTTTCGCCGCAGCGGCACGGTGGTGGCGCTGCTTGCGCTCGTTGCTCCCGCCTATACCTTCATGCAGATCCTCAGCCTCTACCTGCTGTCTATGGACAGGGCCCGCTCCCGCCTGAACATCAGTGTGATAGGTGGCCTTCTGATGGTAGCGGGTTGTTTACTGATCATACCTAGGCTTGCAGCCGAGGGTGCCGCACTCGTGCGCATCCTCGTATTCGTTGCGATGTCGGTGATGATGATCAGACAGACAGGATTCGGATCCCAGCTTTCGGGTCTCTACGCAAGCCTGACGAAGGTGACGCTCGCCTCCGTCCTCTGCGCTTGCGGAGCGACTTCAGTGCTGGAATTCGTCCAGGGTCCGGCCGGATTGGTCGGCGCGATCATCGCAGGCGCATTCTGCTATTTCGCAGCACTCCGCGTGCTGCGCGCCGTGCCGGGCGAGGATGTCGAAGTCATGCGTTCCATTCTCGAGAAGATGCCGTCCCTGCTGCGGCGACCGGTCCGCCACGCGATCAATTTCATCGCGCCGCGGCTTCCAGGCGATCCCGATCGCGCCAAGGTCGCGCCTGGCGAATTCTCACTCGAACCGGCCGAAGGTGCGGGACGGAGTGCCGCCCTGCCTGTCGTCTTCGACGGCACGATCGGGCTGTTCATGCCTGAAAATCCTCTCGCCAAGAAACGTTCGGCCGCGGTGCTCTTCGTCAGCCCCTGGGGTTTCGAGGAGATGTGCAGCCGTAAATTCTTCCGCGTCGCGGCCGAGCATTTCTCGGATATCGGCGTGGCGAGCCTGCGCTTCGACTATCGCGGCACCGGCGATGCGCTCGATTTCGACGCACTGCCGGCGAGGCTGGAAACCTGGGAAGGTTCGATCCGTGCGGCCGCCGACAAGCTGAAATCACTGAGCGGCTGCGACCGCGTCATCCTCATCGCCCAAGGCCTCGGCGCGACCCTTGCCCATCGCGTCGGTTCCTCGATCGACGGCGTCGACAGCCTCGTCATGCTGGCGCCGGTGCTGAGCGGCAGAGCCTATCTTCGCGAACTCAACATGTGGTCCAAGATCATCGATGCCGATCTCGGCCTCGGCAAGGAGCATGTCCAGACCGCCAAGGTGCAGATCGCCGGGCTCGTCATGCCCGAAGAGATCGCTGCCGAGCTCGGCAAGCTCAACATCACCTCGCCGCAGGGGCTCGCAACCTCCCGCTACCTGATCCTCGAACGTCCTGCCAAGGCCGAGGATACAGGTTTTGCCGATGCGCTGAAGGCGCTTGGCGCCGATGTCGAGCAGAAGGCTTTCGAAGGTTATGACGAGCTCGCCACCAATCCGCTGTTTGCCAAGACGCCGATGGCTGTCGTGGCGCTGCTGACGGCGTGGCTGGAGGCGACGACGACGGAAACATCCGCCGCCCATTCGCAGTCAGCGATCGACAACCTGCCGCTTGCCGGCGAAGGTTTTGAGGAAACGCCGGTGCGTTTCGGAAGCCATAACCATCTGGTCGGCGTCGTCAGCCGGCCGCTCGGCGAGATCAAGGGCAATGCCGTGCTCTTCCTGTCGACGGCCTATGACCGGCATGCCGGCTGGGGACGGACGACGGTTGATATGGCGCGCGAGCTCGCCCGCCAAGGGTTCGTTTCGCTGCGCTTTGATTCCGCCAATGTCGGCGACAGCCCGCCGCGGCCGGATGCGCCGGAACAGGTGCTTTATTCGGACACGCAGACCGCAGATGCTGTCGCCGCGCTCGATCTACTCGAAAACGTCGTCGCCGGTCCCGTCATGGTCGCCGGCCGATGCAGCGGCGGCTATGTCGCCTTCCGCGCCGGCGTCGCCGACGAACGCCTGAAGGCAGTCGTGTCGATCAATCCCTTCGTCTATTACTGGGATCCCGACGTGCCGGTGCGCCGGGAGCATGTCGTCTCGGTCCCGCGTAGCCTTGATGATTACAGCCAGCGCCTGGCGCGACTCGACACGCTGAAGCGGCTGCTGCGCGGCCAGGTCGACGTCGTTGCGGCGCTGCGGAACATCGTCATAGCCGCCGGCCGCCGGCTGTCGCCGTGGATCGCGCCGCTGCTCGAGCTGCTTCCCGGCCGGCGCTATATCGCCCGCGAAGTCCGGCACTCATTCGCGCTGTTCGGCAAGCGTAAGGTACCGCTGACGCTGATCTACAGCGTGGCCGATGTCGGGCTCGACCATGTCTATTTCCACTTCGGGCCGCGCGGCGCCAGGCTTTCCCGCTATCCGAACGTGCGGCTGCTGATGCTGCCGGATGCCGATCACAATCTGACGCCGCCGCAATCGCGTAAATTCGTGCTCGACGAGATCATCCGTCTGGCGAAAGCATAACCGGCGATTTTACAGCGCCGCGTCGTTTCACACGCGCAATGCTGTAGCTTATGCGGCAGGAAGACAGGATCAGATGCTTTTCGCGGCGACGACATCAAGCGACCTGTAGAGATCGATGTAACGTCCGGCGACGATATCCCAGGAATAGCCGCGGGCGGCGTCGAGAAGCTCTGTTCGAACGGTGTCCGGTTGGCGCCAAAGGTGTTCATAGGCCGTTTCGAGCGCCGTGGCGGCGGTCTCAGGATTGGTGAAATCGGCAAGCATGAGAACGGGATGCCGGGCGGCAAGCGTCGCAAAGGCATCGTTGGCGTTCAGCACCGGCAGGAGACCGGCGCTCATCGCCTCCAGCGCCACCAGGCCAAACCCTTCATATTCCGAGGCGGAGGCGAAAATCGAGGCTTCTGCGATGACGCGTCGGATGGTGTCGTTGTCGGGCGACACATGCAGGGTGACGCGGCCGGAAAGATGGCGGCTTTCGATTGCGCCTTCGACATCCGCCCGGTCCAGGTCGGATTCGGCGCCGACGATGTCGAGTTGCCATTCCGGGTCGCGGGTCTTCAGCGCGGCCATCGCATCGAGCAGATGGTCGATGCGCTTGTTCACCGAGAACCGGCCGATCGTGACGATGCGGCGCTTTGCCCGGCGCGAAGCGGTGTCGGCGAATTTGCCGATATCGGCGCCGTTTTCGATCAGGAGGCTGTCGGGCACGATCTCGGAAAACTGCTTGAGGTCGGAGGCGCTGCAGCAGACGACGCGGCGGTAGGCCATCGCCGAAGCACGGGTCAATGTCCGGAACCAGATCTTCTTAATCGTCGCGTATTTCCGCGTGTGGAAGAAGCCGCCATGGGTGGTGACGATCATCGGCTTGCCGTGCAGCAGCCGGCCCCAGGCGAGCACGTCGAAGAAGAAGTCGATGGCATGGACATGCACGAGATCGGCATCGGCGAGATGGCGGAAAACCTGCGGTGCCAGAGGATAGCGGCTGGTGCCGAACCAGGGAATGCGAACCACCTCGATGCCGTCGATATCTTCGCGAAGCGGCAGCTTGTCTTCAGGCGCGGTGAAGAGCGAATCCAGCGTGACGACGCGCACGCGGTAACCGCGGCGCACGGTCTGGCGGGCGAGATTGGCGACGACGTCTTCCAATCCGCCGCGGTTGGGCAGGAACTGGCGCACGACATGGACGATCAGGGGGCCCGTTCCCAACTGCGGGCTTTCGCGTACCCTATCTGCCTCGATAATCGACATTTTCCACCTATCGCTGCACGCCGGCCCGTATTGATGCGGGCTCTTAACACAGCAACGACCAGATATGTCCGGCGTTAAGGCACGGTTTAAGCGACCGCTTGCGAAGGCCAATCTTCGCCAAAAAGGTTAACCGCGTCTGACGGGAATTCAGAAGGCCTTGAAGGTCAGCGTCGTCAGCGAACGGACGATGCCGGGAATATTGGCGATGTTGTCGTTGATGAATTTGCCGATATCCTGGCCTTCCTCGATATAGACCTTCAGCAGCAGATCGTAGTCGCCGCTGGTCGAATAGAGCTCCGAGACCAGTTCGGTCTGGTAGATGGCGTCGGCGACATCATAGGTCTTGCCGGGTGCGCATTGGAGCTGGACGAAGATCGGCTTCATGGAGATTTCCTGCAAAGTTGTTTGGTAGGCATAATGGTCGAAAGCGCCATGCCGATGCAAGCCGTTCGTCACGCAGTCGGATTGGCGGTGGCTTCTGCGACGATCCAGTCACGAAAGGCGGCAAGCGGCGCATAATCGGCGCGCTCGGGCGGAGAGGCGAGATAATAACGCTCGCGACTTTCCATTTCACGGTCGACAGCGGCGACGAGATCGCCGCGCCTGATCTCCTCCTGCATCAGGAATGTCGGCAGCAGGGCAACGCCGAGGCCGGCGATTGCGGCCTGCGCGGCGGTAGCGAACTGGTCGAAGAGCATGCCGTGCACGCTTTCGAAGGAAACGCCATTGCCTGCGAACCATTGCTCCCAGGCGTCGGGACGCGTCGTCAGGTGCAGCAGCGGAACGGCGAGCAGATCTTCCGGCTCGGCGATCGCGTATCGCTTCAGAAAATCAGGACTGCATGCCGGCACCGTGCGCTCCGACATCAGAAACGCGAGTTCGGCGCCTGGCCAGTGCGGATGGCCGAAATGGATGGCGGCGTCGATCGAATCGAGGCGGAAATCGAAAGGCGAAAGCCGGGTCACCAGATTGATGGTCACGCCGGCATTGGCAGCGAGAAAGCGTCCCAGGCGCGGCGCCAGCCAGCGGGTGCCGAAGGTCGGCAGGATGGCGAGATTGAGCGTGCCGCCGTGCGGATTGGCGCGCAGGTTCAGCGAAGCGCTCGATATCCGTCGCAGGGCCTCGCGAATCTCACGGGCATATCCGTCGCCGGCAAGCGTCAGCCGCATGGTCTGGCGTTCGCGCAGGAAGAGCTCGACGCCAAGCTGCTCTTCCAGCGCGCTTACCTGGCGGCTGACGGCGCTCTGCGTCAGATCGAGTTCGCGCGCCGCTGCCGTCACGCTGCCGGTGCGGGCGACCGCCTCGAAGGCGGCGAGATGCGAGATCGATGGCAGAAAACGTCTAGACGTCAGCATGGTCATTCCGTTTCAGAATGGACTATTTCCGAAATAGCGATATTTGCGGCTTTGTCGCGCGTGTAAAGAGGTTCATCCTGCAAAAACGGAATGAGCCGGAGTTTCCCAATGCCGCAAGCCTTCGTTTCCCCGGACCGCATCCGATCGTTGTTTACCGAGGCGATGTCGCAGATGTACCGGGCGGAGGTGCCGCAATACGGCACGCTGATCGAACTGGTGGCGGATGTGAATGCCGGCTGCCTCGAAAAGGATCCTGACCTGCGCGATCGCCTGGCCCGCGCCGGCGAGCTGGAGCGCATCGATGTCGAGCGTCACGGCGCCATCCGGCTCGGTACGGCCGACGAACTCTTCACCATTCGGCGGCTGTTTGCGGTCATGGGCATGCAGCCGGTCGGCTATTACGATCTTTCGGTCGCCGGCGTGCCGGTTCATTCCACCAGCTTTCGGCCGATCGCCGAGGCAGCGCTCAACGTCAATCCATTCCGTGTCTTCACCTCGCTGCTGCGACTGGACCTGATCGAGGACGAGGGGTTGCGCGGCGAGGCCGAAGCCATTCTGGCGAA
Source organism: Rhizobium leguminosarum (assembly GCF_001679785.1). Lineage (NCBI taxonomy): Bacteria > Pseudomonadati > Pseudomonadota > Alphaproteobacteria > Hyphomicrobiales > Rhizobiaceae > Rhizobium > Rhizobium leguminosarum. The sequence continues at coordinate 3,867,110 of NZ_CP016286.1, read as the reverse complement.
ACGGCGGATCTACACGCCGCGCGCCGTCGCGCTGGTCGAGCGCCACGAGCAGAACGGCGGCCTGACCGAGGCGGAGGCGACGGAATTCGTCGCCGAGGCGCTGGAAACCTTCCGCTGGCATGGCGAAGCAACAGTCAGCGCCGAAACCTACAAGCGGCTGCACGATGCGCATCGGCTGATCGCCGACGTCGTCAGCTTCAAGGGGCCGCACATCAACCATCTGACGCCGCGCACGCTCGATATCGATGCGGTCCAGGCCCGCATGCCGGAACGCGGCATCACGCCGAAGGCGGTCATCGAAGGGCCGCCGCGCCGTCATTGCGATATCCTGCTACGACAGACGAGTTTCAAGGCGCTGGAGGAAACGATCGCCTTTTCCGGTGATGACGGTGCGATACAAGGGACGCATACCGCCCGCTTCGGCGAGATCGAACAGCGCGGCGTGGCGCTGACGGCGAAGGGCCGGGTGCTCTATGACCAACTGCTCGCCTCGGTTCGCGGTGAGGTGCAGGTCGGCGCCGGCGGCGCCAAGGCCGGCGCCTACGACCACGAACTCGCCGCGCGTTTCAAGGCGCTGCCGGACAGCTGGGACGAGCTGCGCAGGGCGGATCTGGCCTTCTTCCGCTATTCCGCGACGCCTGCGGGCATTGCTGCTGCGGCCGGCAGCACGCTGCCCGGCGATCCGGAGGCACTGATTGCCAAGGGTTACCTCGCCTTCACTCCGATCGTCTACGAAGACTTCCTGCCCGTCAGCGCCGCCGGCATCTTCCAGTCGAACCTCGGTACCGACCAGCAGCAGAACTACGCGACCCGCTCGAACCGCGACGCCTTCGAGACAGCACTCGGCGCCACCGTCCAGGACGAGTTGGCGCTCTACGCCGAACGCCAGGCGGCATCGCTGGATTCAGCGCTGGAAGCGCTCGGCCTTGCGGGCTTGCCGTTGAAGACCGTTGCGTGAAATGGCAGGTTCAACACCTTCTTTTTTGCATTAGAGTATCCGCGATTTCGCTCTGATCGGACTGAGCCATGCTGAATGATCCGCGCTCCCACGGCCTCTGGGAAAAGACCGCGCCCGAAGCGCCGACGACCTCGCCTCTCGAAGGCGCGGTATCGGCCGATGTCGTCATCGTCGGCGGCGGTTACACCGGGCTCTCTTCCGCCCTGCATCTTGCCGAAGCCGGGTCGAAGGTGGTGCTGCTGGAGGCCAAAGAGATTGGTTTCGGCGGCGCCGGGCGCAATGTCGGGCTGATCAATGCCGGTATGTGGGTGATGCCGAACGATCTGCCCGACGTGCTCGGCCCGGTGCATGGCGAACGTCTGCTCGATCTGCTCGGCAATGCGCCGAAGCTGGTCATGGAGCTGATCGACAAACATCAGATTGCCTGCGAACTCGAACGGAACGGCACGCTGCATTGCGCGGTCGGCGCGGACGGGCTGAAGGAAATCGAAAATCGCGCGGCGCAATGGTCCGCCCGCGGCGCAGCCGTGACGCTGCTCGATGCGGCGGAAACGGCAAAACGTATCGGCAGCGATGCCTATACCGGTTCTCTGCTCGACAACCGCGCCGGCACCCTGCAGCCGCTTGCCTATGCGCGCGGCCTTGCCCATGCCGCCGTCAGGGCTGGCGTCGCCATTCACACATCCAGCCCGGTCATCGCGACGGAGCGTAACGGCAGCCGCTGGACCGTGAAGACATCAAGAGGCGAGGTCAGCGCCGAGTGGATCATCGTCGCGACGGATGCCTACAGCACCGGTCCGTGGGAGCAGGTGCGCAGCGAACAGGTGCATCTGCCCTATTTCAATTTCGCCACCGTGCCGCTCGGCCACAATCTGCGCCAGTCGATCCTGCCCGGGCGGGAAGGCGCATGGGATACCAAGGAAATCCTCTCCTCCTTCCGCATGGACCAGGCCGGCCGCCTCGTTTTCGGCAGTGTCGGGGCGTTGCGCAATACCGGACTGGCCGTACACAAGGGTTGGGCCAAACGCGCGTTGAAGCGGCTCTTCCCAGTTATCGGCGACGTCGAATTCCAGTGTGAATGGTATGGCCAGATCGGCATGACCGACAATGCGCTGCCGCGCTTCCACAAATTCGCGCCTGGTGTCGTCGGCTTTTCGGGCTACAATGGCCGCGGCATTGCCCCCGGTACGGTCTTCGGCCGTACGCTGGCGGAGCATATCCTCGGCCGGCTTCCGGAAGCCGATCTGCCGCTGCCGCTGACTTCGCCCACCGAGCCAAGCTTCCGTGCACTCAAGGAAATATGGTACGAAGCCGGCGCTCAGGTCGCCCATTTCGCCGATGCCCGCTTCTAAAGAAGAATAAGATTGGAAACACGACAATGACCATCGCCGTCCTCGATCTCGCCACCGAAACCGCCAAACTGCTCGCCGAACTCGGCGTCGATGCCGGCCGCTATCACGGCGGCACGCTTTCCGTCACTTCGCCGGTCACCGGCAAGGAAATCGGCAAACTCAGGGAACATTCCGTTTCCGAGACGAAGGCGGCGATCGAAGCGGCGCATCAAGCCTTCCTCGAATGGCGTGCCGTGCCGGCGCCGAAGCGCGGCGAACTGGTCCGCCTGCTCGGCGAGGAACTGCGCGCCGCAAAGACGGCGCTCGGCCGTCTGGTTTCGATCGAGGTCGGCAAGATCACCTCGGAAGGCCTGGGCGAAGTGCAGGAGATGATCGACATCTGCGATTTCGCCGTCGGTCTTTCCCGTCAGCTCTACGGCCTGACGATCGCCACCGAGCGCTCCGAGCACCGGATGATGGAAAGCTGGCATCCGCTCGGCGTGATCGGCATCATCTCCGCCTTCAACTTCCCGGTTGCCGTCTGGTCGTGGAACGCCGCACTTGCGATGGTCTGCGGCAATTCCACCGTCTGGAAGCCCTCGGAAAAGACGCCGTTGACGGCGCTTGCCGTGCAGGCGCTGTTCGAGAAGGCACTGAAGCGTTTCGTCGCCGAGGGCGGTAGCGCACCGGCCAATCTGTCGACGCTGATCATCGGCGGCCGTGAGGTCGGCGAAGTGCTGGTCGACCATCCGAAGATCCCACTCGTCTCCGCGACGGGCTCGACCGCCATGGGCCGCGCCGTCGGTCCGCGCCTGTCGCAGCGTTTTGCCCGCGCCATTCTCGAACTCGGCGGCAACAATGCGGCGATCGTCTGCCCGAGCGCCGATCTCGACCTAACGCTGCGCGGCGTCGCCTTCTCCGCCATGGGCACGGCCGGCCAGCGCTGCACGACGCTGCGCCGTCTCTTCGTGCATGACAGCGTCTACGACCAGCTGGTGCCGCGCCTGCAGAAGGCCTACGGCTCCGTCACCATCGGCAACCCGCTCGAGACCGGCACGCTTGTAGGGCCGTTGATCGACGGTCAGGCTTTTAAGAACATGCAGGCAGCGCTCGGCGAGGCGAAATCGGCCGGCGGCACGGTGACCGGCGGCGACCGCGTCGAAACCGGTTCGACCGAGGCCTTCTACGTTCGCCCGGCGCTTGTCGAAATGCCCGATCAGACCGGCCCGGTCGAGCACGAGACCTTCGCGCCGATCCTCTATGTGATGAAGTATAGCGATTTCGACGAGGTGCTGGCACTGCACAATGCCGTGCCGCAGGGGCTGTCGTCGTCGATCTTCACCAACGACATGCGCGAGGCCGAAACCTTCGTCTCCGCTCGCGGTTCGGATTGCGGCATCGCCAACGTCAATCTCGGGCCGTCGGGCGCCGAGATCGGCGGCGCCTTCGGTGGCGAGAAGGAAACCGGCGGCGGCCGCGAATCCGGCTCGGATTCCTGGAAGGCCTATATGCGCCGCTCCACCAACACCATCAATTACGGCAGGACGCTGCCGCTTGCGCAGGGCGTCAAGTTCGACGTCGAATAAGTCGGCGGCAAAAGGCTGCAAAAGAGAGGCGGCGCTCGGGAAGCGCCGCCTTTTTGCCAATTCGAGATTTATTCCCCTGTAATATGAAATATTTAGTCAAGATATTGTGATGGCTTTTCCGGCCAAGCCAAACTTGAAATCGGCAGTCAGGAAAAATATACGCCTCTCATCGCCCTTGGAGAGCTCGGGTGACATCGCCATGGAGGCCATCATGAACATTGCTCTTAACCGTTTTTCTGGCGCACTCGCGCTTGCCGCTTCGCTTCTCGCCGCCACCGCGCTCGCAGGCAGCGCCCATGCGCAGGACGAAGGTCTCGTTGTTTACAATGCCCAGCACGAAAGCCTGGGCCGCGAATGGATCGCTGCTTTCACCAAGGAGACCGGCATCAAGGTCACCATGCGTCAGGGCAGCGACATGCAATTCGCCAACCAGATCATCCAGGAAGGCGACGCCTCTCCCGCGGATATCTTCCTGACCGAGAATTCGCCGGCAATGACGCTGGTCGATGGCGCGGGCCTCTTCGCCCCCATCGAAAAGGAAACGCTGGATCAGGTTCCGGATCAGTATCGACCGGCTGACGGCATGTGGACGGGCATTGCCGCCCGCACCACCGTTTTCGCCTATGACAAGACGAAGCTCATCGAAGACAAGCTGCCGAAGTCGATGCTCGACCTTGCAGATCCGGCCTGGAAGGGCCGCTGGGGTGCAGCACCTGCCGGCGCCGATTTCCAGGCCATCGTCGCCGCCCTGCTGCAGCTCAAGGGCGAGCAGTCGACGGCCGACTGGCTGAAGGCTCTCAAGGAAAACGCCACGCCCTATAAGGGCAACAGCGTCGCCATGAAGGCCGTCAATGCTGGCGAAGTCGAAGGCGCGATCATCTATCACTATTATTGGTTCGGCGATCAGGCCAAGACCGGCGAGAACAGCAAGAATGTCGGCCTGCACTACTTCAGGAACCAGGATCCGGGCGCTTTCGTCAGCGTTTCGGGCGGCGGCATCCTGAAGTCCACGCAGCACATGAAGGAAGCGCAGGCTTTCCTGAAGTTCCTCACCAGCAAGCCTGGCCAGGCAGTCCTCAAGGATGGCGATTCCTATGAATATGCCATCGGCAAGGATGCGCCTTCCAACGACAAGCTCACTCCGCTTGCCGATCTCAATGCTCCGAAGGTCGAAGCTTCGACCCTCGACAGCAAGAAGGTCGTCGAGCTGATGACGGCCGCCGGCCTGATCTAGCTTTTCTGCCGCAGGCTTCCTCCGGCCAAAACTATTGCTTTTGGCTCAAGAAAACCTTAGGGCATGACGATATCCGGCAACCGCCTTTCAAAGGCGGTTGCCTTCCTTTTTCAGCGTGTAAAGGCATCGGCCTTGCTGCAGGACAACAGATTGCTCGCATCCGGCAACGAGGCGCCGGTCGCGCCAAGAGCCGCGCGAATGGTTTTGCCGCGCGGACGCATGCCGCACGCTTCCGTGATCCTGCTTGCAACCCTCGTCGCGATCTTCAGTCTCGTGCCGCTCGGCTTCATCGGCTGGGTCACCTACGATGTCGGCTGGGAAACAGTGAAGGCCCTGGTCTTCCGGCCACGCGTCGGCGAACTTCTCGTCAATACGGTTCTCCTGGAATCGATCACCATCCCCCTGTCGATCGCGCTTGCCGTGACGCTTGCCTGGCTGACGGAACGGACGGACATTCCTTTCGCGCGGCTCTGGGCCTGGCTTGCGATCGCCCCGCTCGCCGTGCCCGCCTTCGTCCACAGCTATGCCTGGGTCAGCCTCGTTCCCGGCATGCGCGGCCTGCAGAGCGGCGTCTTCATCTCGGTCATCGCCTATTATCCGTTCCTCTACCTGCCGGTCGTCGCAGCATTGCGCCGTCTCGATCCGGCCATCGAGGATGCCGCGGCCTCGCTTGGCCTCAATCCCTGGCGGGTCTTCTTCCGCGCCGTGCTGCCGCAGCTGAGACTTGCCATCTGCGGCGGCTCGCTGCTGATCGCGCTGCATCTGCTTTCGGAATACGGCCTGTTCGTCATGATCCGGTTCGACACGTTCGCGACGGCGATCGTCGATCAGTTTCAGTCCTCCTACAACAGCCCGGCCTCCAACATGCTCGGCGGCGTGCTCGTCGCCTGCTGTCTTTTTCTGCTCGGCTTCGAGGTGCTGGTGCGCGGCAATGAACGTTATGCCCGCGTCGGCTCCGGCTCGCCGCGTCCGGCGGACCGCCGTCGGCTCGGCTGGTTCGTGGTGCCGGCCATGTTGCTGCCCGTCATGCTGACGGCGCTGACGCTCGGCGTGCCGCTGGTGACGCTTGGCCGCTGGCTCTATCTCGGCGGCCCCGATATCTGGCGCATCGAAGTCGGCACCGCCTTCCTGCAGACCATCGTGCTTGCCGTTGTCGGCGGCGTGCTGGCGACGATTGCCGCAGCACCGATGGCCTGGCTTTCCGTGCGTGCGCCGGGCCGCTTCCAGCGCGTGCTCGAAGCCTGCCATTATTATGTCGGCTCGCTGCCGGGCGTCGTCGTGGCGCTGGCGCTGGTGACGATCACCGTGCGTCTCGTACTGCCGCTCTATCAGACCTTCGCAACGCTGCTCGTCGCCTATGTGATGCTTTTCCTGCCGCGCGCCATGGTCGGGCTGCGCGCCAGCATCGCTCAGGCCCCGGTGGAGCTGGAGCGCGCCGCGATGGGCCTCGGCCGCACCCCGGGCCAGGCGGTGCGGCAGATCACCATGCGGCTTGCCGCACCGGGAGCGGCCGCCAGCGTCGCGCTGGCCGCACTCGGCATCACCAATGAACTTACGGCGACACTGATGCTGTCGCCCAATGGCGTCGATACACTGGCGACGAAGTTCTGGTCGCTGACCAGCGAGATCGACTATGTCTCCGCCGCCCCCTACGCCTTCATGATGGTCGTGCTGTCGCTGCCGCTCACCCTGATGCTCTATACCCAATCGAAACGGACCGCCGGCCAATGACGCTGCTCACGATCGAGAACATCAGCAAGCGCTATGGCCCCGTCCAGGCGCTGAAGGATATTTCGCTCGAGGTCTCGGCCGGAAGCCGCACCGCCGTCGTCGGCCCGTCCGGTTCAGGCAAGACGACGCTGCTGCGCATCATTGCCGGCTTCGAGCAACCCGATGTCGGCAGGGTGACGCTGGACGGCGACCTGCTCGCCGACGGTCCGGCGACAGTGCCGGCACACAAGCGCGGCATCGGCATCGTCTCGCAGGATGGCGCGCTGTTTCCGCACTTAAGCGTTGCCGAGAATATCGGCTTCGGCTTCGAACGAAGGGCCCCGGATCGCGAGCAGCGCGTACTTGAACTGCTCGATATGGTCGAGCTCGACCGCGGCATGCTGGCGCGGCGCCCGCATCAGCTTTCCGGCGGCCAGCAGCAGCGCGTGGCGCTTGCCCGCGCGCTCGGCCGCAAGCCGCGGCTGATGCTGCTCGACGAACCTTTCTCCGCCCTCGATACCGGTCTGCGGGAAAATATGCGCAAGGCGGTTGCGCGCGTGCTGCAGGCGGCCGGCATCACCACCATCCTCGTCACCCACGACCAGGAAGAGGCGCTGACCTTTGCCGATCAGGTCGCGGTTCTGAGGGAGGGACGGCTGATCCAGGCCGGGTCGCCGCAATCATTATATCTGCATCCGCGCGATCGCGAGACGGCACTGTTTCTCGGCGATGCCGTGCTGCTTCCCGCCATCATTCGTAACGGTTTGGCAGACTGCGCCCTTGGCCGCGTCGCCGTCGAAGGCAGCCGTCAGGGCAAGGCGGAGATCATGCTGCGGCCCGAGCAGATCCGCGTCGTCGCCGATGAAAGCGATAGCAACCACGGCGGACGTGTCGTCGAGGTGGAATTCGGCGGCGCGGTCTGCACCGTCGCCGTGTCGCTCGACGGCGTGGCGCTGCCGCCGATCCTGATCAAGACCTCGAGCGTCGCCCTTCCGGCGCGAGGCGATCTCGTTCGCCTCGACATCGCCGGCAAGGCGCATGTCTTCGAGAGCTGAACTAAAAGCCGCGCCTCCTATTGAAGGCGCGGGCTCTATCATTTTTAGTTTTCGCGTCATCCTTTCCGGAAATCCATTTCGTTTCCGGACTTATGCGCTAACCGAACTTGCGCACCACTTCTTCCGGCTCGATGCCTTCGAGCCAGCCGCCGGTAAAGCCGGCGCGTTCGAGGCCGAGGCGGATGACCGGCGATTGCCGCATCAGCTTCCAGATGAAATCCGAACGGTCGTTCTCGATGGTCATGACGACAAGCCCCTGGTCGATGCCGACGGTACGGTCGTCCACCCAGCCTTCCGGCCGCTTTGTCTTGACCGTCGGATTGAAGCCGCCGGGAAAGCCGCCTTCCAAGAGCAGGTTCGGATAGGTGGTCAGAAGCGCCTTGGTGCCGTCGAGAGCCGCCTGCCGATCGTAAGGCAGGCACGCAAGGGCTGCCCAGGGTGCGATCGTGCCGTCATCGGGGCCGAGCGGGGCGCCGCGGGCGGCGTAACCCAGAACCTTCGGCTGGCGGCCGCCGCGCATGCGCCGTGTCGGCGGCGGGCCGTCACAGGCGGAGAAACCCCAGATATTTCTGTTATAGCCGACGAACTGGCCGGGATTGCGCTCGGCATAGTCACGCTGGACGTTGATCATCACCTGCGTGTTGCGGAAATAGTCCCAGTTCCGCTCCGCCATCGGCTTGTCCTGAATGGTGCGGAAATCGATCCAGGCATGCGAGAAGAGGTGGATGAAGAGCGGCCCGGCATAGAGATAGGACTGCTCGCCATGCAGCATCCAGGAATAGCTTGACGTGAAGGCGTCGTAGCTCGATTGCGGAATGGGGTGCGTCGGCGAAGCGAGCGCCAGCGTATAGAGGATGATCGCCTCGTCGAAGCCGTGATAGCGCCAGCGCAAGAAGCCGGAAGAGGGTTTCCAACCCATGGCAATCGTGTCGCCCTTGTTCAGCGCCCAGCGCCAGTCGACGCGCTCGTAGATGAAGGTGGCGAGTTCCCGGATTTCGGTTTCCGTCTCGTCGTCTTCGCGATCGAAATATTGCGCGGCCGTAAGGATGCCGGCGACGAGCAGCGCCGTATCGATGGTCGAAAGTTCGCTGTTCCAGGCGCGATGGCCGGTATCCATATGCAGGAAATGGTAGAAGAAGCCGCGATGGCCGGTCGCGTGGCGTTCGTCGCCCTGGCGCGCCTCGGCGAAGAACCGCAGCGTATTGACCGTGCGTTCGGCTGCCTCCTCGCGGCTGATCCATAAACGCTCGACACCAACAGGATAGGAGGAAAGCGCAAAGCCGACGGCTGCGATGCTGCACGGAACCCCGCCGATCGAGGTATCCGCCACAAGGCCGTTTTCGGGATTGGTATATTTCAGGAAGTAGTTGAACGCCGAATGCTGCAGCCTGTCGACGAGCGCTGCATCAATGTCTTCAATCCGTTGCAGCATAGGCTCCTACCCAACTGTTGCATCGCCCCATGCTTCAACATGGTGGCCGTCCCCGGGCAAATCAAACCTTTTTGATTCGCAAGGATAAGAGAACACAAAAGGGTGGAATCGGTCGTTAATAATTATCGGTAAAATAATATCTAGCAGAAGTCATATAAGCGGTGCAGCAAAAAAGACGGCCTGCGCGCCACCGGCACGGATTATTTTCCCGCAATACTTGTTTTCCTGATGCTTTGGAGAATGGGTTTTCATGTTCAGGCGGCTTCATCGAGCCGCACCAGATGACCTGCCGACACTTCCCGATATCGGCGCGGCGGCGCGACGTACCCAACCGGGCGAATGGGGCTCTTGAGTTCGTCGGTTCCGAGATTGCGCTTGATGCCGCGCCGTGAGGGGTCGGGAACGGGCACGGCTGCCATCAGCTTCTTCGTATAGGCGTGCTGCGGGTTGCTGAACAGTTCCGCGCGCGGGCCGATCTCGACGATTTCGCCGAGATACATCACCGCGACCCGGTGGCTGACGCGTTCGACCACCGCCATATCGTGGGAAATGAACAGGAAAGCGAGGTTGAGGCTTTGCTGCAGGTCCATCAGCAGATTGCAGACCTGCGCCTTGATCGACACGTCGAGGGCCGAAACGCTTTCGTCGGCGACGATCACCTTCGGATCGAGTGCCAGCGCGCGGGCGATGCAGATGCGCTGGCGCTGACCGCCGGAGAATTCGTGCGGATAGCGTTTCATCATGTCGGGGTTCAGCCCGACGCGTTCGAGAAGATCGGCCGCCTTGTCGCGGGCCTGGGCGCCAGTACCGAGGCCGTGCTCCGTAATCGGTTCGGCGACGGCGGCGCCGACGGTCATGCGCGGGTTGAGGCTGGCGAAGGGATCCTGAAAGATCATCTGGATGCTGCGGCGCATCCGTCTGAGACTGGCCGCGTCAAGGCTCAGCACGTCATAGCCGTCGAGGCTGACACTGCCGCCGTTCGGCTGGACGAGGCGGGTGATCGAGCGGCCGGTGGTCGACTTGCCGCAACCGGATTCGCCGACGAGCGACAGAGTCTCGCCCTGGAAGAGATCGAAGGAGACGTCCTCGACCGCATGGATCGCGCCGGTCTTGCGGCCGAGCAGGCCGCCGCGGATGTCGAAACGGGTAACGAGGTTCTTGACTTCGAGGATCGGCGTCCGGCGGCGGTCGACGGTATCGGCCACCTCGATCGGCTCGCGGCGTTCGCCGGTCGTGGTATCGACGACCGGGAAACGCAGCGGCCATTTCCGGTCGGCCATCGAGCCGAGGCGCGGCACGGCCGAGAGCAAAGCGCGGGTATAGGGGTGCCTGCCGCGATGGAAGATGTCGTCGGTCGTACCCGTCTCCACCGCCTCGCCGCGATACATGACGATGGTGCGGTCGGCGATTTCGGCGACGACGCCCATGTCATGGGTGATGAAGAGCACGGACATGCCCTCTTCTTCCTGCAGCATCTTGATCAGGTCGAGGATCTGGCCCTGGATCGTCACGTCGAGCGCCGTCGTCGGCTCGTCGGCGATCAGCAGTTTCGGCCGGCTGGCGAGCGCCATGGCGATCATCACGCGCTGGCGCATGCCGCCTGAGAACTGGTGCGGATATTCATCGAAGCGCGAGGCGGCGTTCGGGATGCGGACCTTTTCCAGCAGGCGCACGGTTTCGGCCCGCGCCTCGGCCTTGCCGATATCACCGTGGCAGGTCAGCGCTTCGGAGATCTGGCGGCCGATGGTGAAGATCGGGTTGAGGGATGTCATCGGCTCCTGGAAGATCATGGCGGCGTCGTTGCCGCGCACCCGGCGCATCTCCTTTTCCGAAAGAGCAAGAACATCCTTGCCGTTCAAGGTGATGGCGCCATCGATGCGGCTCGATCCCTTGGCGAGAAGCCGCATGATCGAAAGGGAGGTGACGCTCTTGCCCGAGCCGCTTTCGCCGACGATCGCCACCGTCTCGCCTGGCATGACGTCGAAGGAGACGTCGCGCACCACCGGCTTCCAGTCGCCATCGACAAGGAAAGAGGTCGTCAGGTTCCGGACCGACAGAACCGGAGAGGCGGGGGCCGAAGAAACATCAAGCATGTCGTTGCCTTGTTCTTGTCTGGGTTTACGTCTTCAAAGGCGTGGCAAAGGAGGAGGATGGCCTGCCTTCGGCGATACGAGTTGTTTCCAGACCGGCGATCTTTTCATCGATCTCGCGCCTGTCGCTCATGCCGTTCGGATTTTGCCGCGTCGCCATCGTCTCGGCGACATGCAGGTAACGTTCACCCGCCACCGCGTGCAGGCGGAGAAGTTCGGCGAGCGGATCGGGATGATCGTCGGCGCGGATGCTGAGCCACGGATAATCCTGGTCGCGATGGATGACGAGGGCGGCGGACTGCCTGCCGCGCTTGTCGCCGCCGGCATCTTCGCCTGCCTGCATCGCCAGGAGCAGGCGTTCGGCCAGCGGCTTGTCCATCGCCTTGTTGTAGGTGGCAAGCGTCTCAGTGATGACATCAGGGCCTGCGAGCATGTTGCCGGCGACCGAGACGTTTTCGTCGATCAGATGCCCCGCCCAGTCGATGCATGCGGGACCGGTGAAGACGGTGTTGCGCCCCTTCGCATCGATAAGGTGCAGCTGCCGCTGATTGCGGCCGGCGTCACGCGCAGTCAGCTCGGCGATGATCTCCTCCGGCGCCTTGCCGGCGGCAAGCAGCGACAGGCCGTCGAAGCCGTAAAGCGGGCTGACGAAGGCCTGGGTGGCGACGGCGCCGATGCCGCCGCGAATATGCGGCACGAGGGCGCCGACGGCGAAGAAGCGGCTCGCGACCGCGATGCCGAGATGACCGGTCAAGGGATCACGGGCGACGATCGACCAGGTCATGGCTATCTCCCGATCGCATAGGCCTGCATCAGGCGTGGGGTGGCTGCGGCGCGCAGCAGTCCGTCGGCATCGCGTCTTGCGGCGGTCAGCCGGCCGATCGTCCAGGGATCGGCGACCGTCAGCTTGTGGCCTTTGCGGCGCAGGGCATCGAGGACTTCAGGGCCGAAATTCGCTTCCGCCATCAGGCTGCCGGGCTCGCGGGTGCGTGGATAGAAAGAGCCCGGAAAATGCGAAGTGTGGAACAGCGGTTGGTCGATCGCCGCCTGCAGGTTCAGCTTGTGATTGATATAACGCAGGAAGAAGGAGAGCTGCCACTGCTCCTGCTGATCGCCGCCCGGTGTGCCGAAGGCGAGCGTCGGGCGGCCCTCATAGAGGCCGAGCGACGGTGTCAGCGTCGTGCGCGGCCGCTTGCCGGGCGCAAGCGACGTCGGCAGGCCTGATTTCAGCCAGAACATCTGGGCGCGGGAATTGAGGCAGAAGCCGAGGCCGGGCACGGTCGGTGAGGATTGCAGCCAGCCGCCTGATGGCGTGACGGAAACCATGTTGCCGTCGCGGTCGATGACGTCGATATGCACGGTGTCGCCGCGCTTTTCGGAAAGATGCGCCATGGTCGGCTCGTAGACGGCGCCGGTCTTCGAATCCGCGCCGAGCATCTTCATCGTCAGATCATGCTGCGCTTCGAAGCCAGGCACGATGCCGGGGCGAAGATCGAAGGAGGCGTCCGCGCCGACCAGCTTTCGGCGCTCGGCGGCATAGGTTTCCGACAGCAGATGCGCGATGGGAACCTCCGAAAAATCAGGATCGCCGTAATAGACCTCGCGGTCGGCGAAGGCGAGCTTCATCGCTTCGACGACGGTATGGACGAAATCGGCGCCAGCGGGATCCATCGCGGCGAGATCGAAGCCTTTGAGGATCGACAGGGTCTGCAGGAAGACCGGGCCCTGGCCCCAGGGGCCGATCTTGGCGATGGTCCAGCCATGATAATCATAGGTCAGCGGCTCCTCGATCGTCGCCGACCAGTTGGCCATGTCGTTGGCGGTCAAAACGCCCTTGTGGCGGTTGCCGCTTGCATCCATCACCTCTGCGGTCTTGAGATAATCGTCGATCTTCTCGGCGACGAAGCCGCGATAGAAGGCGTCGCGGGCCGCCTGCACCTGCGCTTCTCGGCCGCTTTTCACTTCCGCCTCGGCGATGACGCGCTTCCAGGTTTCGGCAAGCACCGGATTCCTGAAATTCGCATGCGCTTCGGGGGCGCTGCCGCCTGGCAGCCACGTCTCGTAGGATGTCGGCCATTCCTTCTCGAAGAAGGCGGCGAGCCCCTTGATGGTGGCGGAGACGCGCGGCAGCATCGGATGGCCGTGCTCGGCGTAATAGATCGCCGGTTCCAGGACATCGCGCACGCTCATCGAGCCATAGTCGCGCAGCATCAGCATCCAGCCATCGAAGGAGCCCGGGATGACGGTCGCAAGCAGGCCGTCACCGGGGATCAGGCTCAGGCCCTCCGCCGTATAGTGTTCGATCGTCGCGCCGGCGGGGGCGGGGCCCTGCGCGCAGATGACCTCGACCTTGTCCTTCCTCTTCGAATAGATCACAGCCGGCATATCGCCACCCGGACCGCAAAGATGCGGCTCGACGATCTGCAGCACGAAGCCCGTCGCCACTGCCGCGTCGAAAGCGTTGCCGCCCTTTTCGAGAATGCTCATGCCGACGGCCGAGGCGATCCAGTGCGTGGAGGTGACGACGCCGAAGGTGCCGAGGATTTCTGGACGGGTCGTGAATGCGGTCATGTCAAATGTCCTTTCGAGAAATCATGCTTCGCGCGGATCGAGCGCATCGCGCAGGCCGTCGCCTAAAAGATTGAAACCGATGACGATGAGGAAGATCGCGGCACCCGGCCACATCGCCATCCATGGCGCCTGGGAGAGGAAATTCTTGGCGACGTTCAGCATCGAGCCCCAGCTCGGCGCCGGCGGTTGCTGCCCGAGGCCAAGAAAGGAGAGGCTCGCCTCGGCGATGATCGCCGTTGCGATGGTCAATGTCGCCTGCACGAGGATCGGCGCAAAGACGTTCGGCAGGATATAGCGGGTGATGATGCTCGAGGACCGGAGGCCGATCGAGCGGGCGCCCTCGACATATTCCTCGGTCTTGACCGAGAGCACCTGGCCGCGCGTCAGCCGCACGAAGACAGGCATGGCCGAAAAACCGATCGCAATCATCGCATTGGTCAGACTCGGGCCGAGAAAGGCTGCAAGCGCAATCGCGGTGATGAGGAAAGGCATGGCCAGAAAGGCTTCGGTGATGCGGGAGATCACCATGTCGATCCAGCCGCCGAAATAGCCGGAGATCAGGCCGAAGGGCACGCCGATGATAACGGCGATCGCCACCGAAAAGACGCCGGCCATCAGCGAGGCCTGCGCCCCCCAGATCATCCGGGAAAGAATGTCGCGGCCGATGTCGTCGGTGCCGAGCCAATGGGCGGCGGAGGGCGCCTTGCGGATCGCCGACCAGCTTGTGGCGTTCGGATCGGGAATCGGAAGAAGGGGGGCGGCAACGGCGAGAACGGCGAAGAAGGCGATGATTGCAAGGCCGACGAGGGCGCCTTTGTTGGCCTTCAGCTTGCGCCAGGCGCGGCTCGGCGTGCGGCCGATCGCGGAGGGAATGCCGGTTTCTCCGATTGCGGTCATAGGGCAGCCCTCATGCGCGGATTGAGCAGGACATAGAGAATATCGGCCAAGAGGTTCATCAGGATGAAGCCGATCGCCGTGCAGATCACCACGCCCTGGACGACGGCATAGTCGCGGTTGAAGACAGCGTCGACGATGAGCTTTCCGAAGCCCGGAATGGTGAAGATCTGCTCGGTTAGCACGGCGCCGGCAAGCAGTTCGCCAAAGAGCAGCGCGGTCAGCGTCACGATCGGCAGCATCGCGTTGCGGAAGCTGTGTTCGAGCACGACAGTGCTTTCCGGCAGTCCCTTGGCGCGCGCGGTGCGGATGTAATCGGCGCTCAGCACGCTGAGCATTGCCGAGCGGGTATGCCGCATCAGCGTCGCGGCCAGCGCATTGCCGAGCACGAAGGAGGGCATCAGCATGGTTTCCAGCGAACGCAGCGGGTTGCTGAAGAAGGGTTCGTAGCCGGATGCCGGCAACCAGCCGAGATTGACCGAAACCAGCAGGATCAGCATGATGCCGAGCCAGAAATTCGGGATCGACAGGCCGGTCAGCGCGATGATGTTGGCGAGATAGTCGATCATCGTGTTCTTCTTGACGGCCGCCAGGATGCCCATCGGCACGCCGATAACAAAGGCGAAGACCATCGACATGATGGCGAGCTGGATGGTGACCGGCAGCTTTTCGCCGATGAGCTGCAGAACCGGCTGGTTGGTGCGCAGCGAGATGCCGAGGTCGCCCTGCAGTGCCGCACCCAGCCAGCGGACATATTGATAGGGCACGGGATCGTTCAGTCGGTACTTCTCGCGCAGGAATTCGAGAACCTGCGGGTCGCGTTCCTCCCCGGCCATGGCAAGGATCGGGTCGCCGGGCAGCAGCTTCTGCAGTGAGAAGACGAAGATCGAAATGATCAAAAGCGTCGGTATGGCGACCAAGAGCCGTTTGGCGATGTAGGTGTACATGGGCGATCCTGACAC
The DNA here is from genome assembly GCF_001679785.1 of Rhizobium leguminosarum. Classification (NCBI taxonomy): domain Bacteria; kingdom Pseudomonadati; phylum Pseudomonadota; class Alphaproteobacteria; order Hyphomicrobiales; family Rhizobiaceae; genus Rhizobium; species Rhizobium leguminosarum. Next base: position 3,851,287 of record NZ_CP016286.1, on the reverse strand, counting down.
GACTGGGGTCATGCGGCGGAGGATTTCCGCCGCATGATTTGCTAGATCAAAAAGTAGAGCATGATGTCGTCCGAAAACCGCTCACACTTTTCGGCATCGTGCTCTAGGGATCAGCCGGCTTTCTTGACGCCGACGAGGCGGATCATGCCATCCGGCGACGGAACGAAGCCGGTGATGTTCTTGTGCAGCGCCCAGATCCAGGACTGATGGCCGAGATAGATGATCGGCAGATCGTCGTTCAGGATGACCGCGGCGGCATCATACTTCTGCTTGCGCACGGCCTCGTCGGTCGACGCACGGGCTTCGTTCAGCAGCGTGTCCACCTCGGCGTTGCAGTATTTCGTGTCGTTGATGCCGCCCTTGCAGGTGATGAACTGATGGATGTTGCCATCGGGATCGACGCGGCCGGACCAGTCGGAACGGCTGAGCTGATAATTGCCGGCGGTCTGCTCGCTGAGCAGCGTGGCGAATTCCGTCGACTTCAGGCTGACGTCAAAGCCGGCTTCGCCGACCATCGACTGGATGATCTGCATCATCTGCATGGCGACAGGATTGTTCGGGATCTGCAGCTCGATCGGCACGCGGTCGAAGCCGGCTTCCTTGATCAGCGCCTTGGCCTTGTCGAGATCACGGGCGGGGACGGGAATATCCTTGTCGAACCACGGGCTGCTTGGCGGAAAGGGCTGGTTGCCGGAAACCGCCGTGCCTTCGTAGACGATCTGGTTGACGGCATCGCGGTCGATCGCCAGCGAGAAGGCCTGGCGCAGGCGCTTGTCCTTGCCGAAAGGATTGTCGGCACGCGCACCATTGCCGATATTGGTGTAGAGCGCCATGTAGCCGGTGCCGACGGCATCTGCATAGACCAGGCTCGAATCCGCCTTCACGGCTTCAGCGTCGGTCGCAGCCAGGCGCTCGATCATGTCGAGATCGCCGGACTGCAGATTGGCGAGGCGCACCGTCGTATCCGGGATCGGCAGATAGGTGAGCTTGTCGATGAAGATCTTGTCCCTGTTCCAGTAGTCCTGGAACTTTTCGAGCACGATGCGGTCCTGTTGGACGCGCTCGACGAACTTGAACGGGCCGGCGCAGACCGGGTGATCGCCGAACTTGGCGCCGAGCTCCTTGGCGGCCTTCGGCGAGACGATCATGCCGGCGCGGTCGGAAAGCTGGGCTAGAAGGGTGACGTCGGGCGCCTTGAGGGTGAACTTGACCTCGTATTCGCTTGCCGCCTCGACTTTTGCGACCGAGGCAAGCTCGCTCTTGCGGCGTGATTCCGGCAGGGTGATGTTGCGCTCGATGGTGGCGACGACGGCCTCGGCGTTGAACGGGGTCTCATCATGGAACTTGACGCCTTGTCGCAGCTTCATGGTGAGCTCTTTGCCGTCGGCCGACCAGCTCCATTCGGTGGCAAGCTGCGGCACGATCTTCAGATCCGGTGAGACGTCCACCAGCTTGTCGCACATCGCAGTATAGACGATGCGGCCGACGAAGGTGCGCGACTGCGCGGGATCGAGCACGTCGGCATCGTCCTGCAGGCCGATCTTCAGGTCGACGGCGAAGGCAGGAAGTGCAAACAGTGCGCCGGCAACGGCGGTGGTCAGCAATTTGGCGATCTTCATTCCATTCTCCTCTGTCTATTTTTGTTTGGTTTTTGCTTCCATTCCGGCGGTTATGGCCCGCCCGTCTCTTTTTTCCCTGCTCACTTCGCTGCTCAGGCGAGGGTCTTGTCGACCTCCGTTTCGCTGGGGTCGAGCGAGGTGATGCGGATGAGGCTTTCCTGCAGCGTCAGCAGATGCTGGCGCATTGCTTCGCCTGCCCTGGCCGGATCGCGGGCGGCGATCGCATCGACGATCGCCGTGTGCTGGTTGAAGGTGACGGGCCGCGTCCGGCTGGCGCTGCGGGCGCGCTCGCGGATCGTCTGCCAGGCTTCGTCCTGACGCACCCGGTTGATGACGTCGAAAATGGTCAGGAAGAAACCGTTGCCGGCGCATTGGGCGATATGGCGGTGCAGCGCCCCGTCCCAGAGTTCGCGCCCGTCGGCATCGGTGCTTTCGTAGATCTTCTTCACCAGATCATACATGCGCTCGATATCGGCGGCCTTGGCGCGCATGGCGGCAAGCTGGGCGAGCTGCGGTTCGATGCGCAGGCGCACTTCCATGACTTCCATGAGATCGGTGCCGGCAACGATCGAGCCGACATGATCGCTCCAACCGTTGGGGCGCGGGCCGGCATAGGTGCCGGAGCCTTGGCGGCGCCAGACGCGGCCTTCTGCCTCCAGCACTTCCAGGGCGCGGCGGACGGCACGGCGGCCGACGCCAAGCATTTCCGAAAGGGTGCGCTCGGTCGGCAGCTTGCCGTCGGCGTCGAGAGTGTCGGACCGCAGCAGAGCCCTCAGCCTCTCCAGCGCATAATTCGAATTGCCCTGCGTCTCATCCATCGGCATTCACTTAAAATGGTCCGTACCAATTTTCTATTGGTTCAGTCCAAACCAAATCGCGCCGACCGTCAAGCGCTTTTTTGTGCAAATCCAAATCTGCCCGTTTTTTGCTCAAATCCCGCTATTGCCGCGATACGGGAAGCAGTCGATCGCGGCGACGGGGCGGCGCCGCGATCGACAATGTCATCCCAGAAAATGCAATTGGTTCAGGTGAAGCTCAGGCCGGCGTCGAGCGGGCGGAGAGAAAGACCTGCGGCTCGAAGGCGAAATCCTTGTCGAAAGGGTAGGTCGGATGCTGCTTGCGCAGACGCGGCAGGCGCTCGACGAACTGGTCGACGACACCTGTCGACAGCGCCATCAGGTTGGGATTGGCAATCGGCGCCAGTTCCGGCGAGAGATAGCCCGATTTGACGACGATGATTTTCGCCCGGTGCGGGTCGAGGCCGAGCCGGGTGAAATCGGCGATATTGTGATAAGGCCGGCGCTTGGCGGAAAGCACGAGATCGATGCCACTGACCGACACCACCGCCTGGCGGTCAGAGGGATCTGAGGTTTCGTGGAGGAATTTGACAGTGAAGCGGTCGTGAACGGGCTTGCTGCCTTTGGTGTCGAGCGAGGCGCCGACGCTGAGGTCCAGTTCCGCGCCGATGCCGGCGGCATAACAGGCCTCGGTTGCCGCCTTGTCGGCGATGCCGGCAAAGACGACGCCGGTGGCGCCCCTGGCCATCAGTTCGGCAAGCACATCGGCCCGGTCCCCGACGCCGCCGCCGGTCGGATTGTCGCCCGATTCGGCAAGCACAACAGGGGCGGTCGGGCATGCGATCGCTCTTTCCACGCATTCCTCGACTGAGCCGGTCTCGCAGCCGAAGACAAAGTCTTCGCGCGCATCCCAATAAGCCCTCGCGAGACGTTTGGCCTCGCGCTCCAGCACGGCGCGGTCGGTGCCCGTCATGATCGCGGCAGCCGTGGCGCGCGGTTCGTCGGCCCAGACATAGCCGACCATCAGCGATGCATCCCAGACGCCGTCGATCGCATCGATCCCGGGCAGCATGTCATAGAGGCTCTTTGCCGGCTCATCGACGGTGCTGGTGCGCTCACCGGGCAACACGACGGGATCGGCGCCCAGAGGAGGCTCGGCCTCTCGCCGGTTTTCAGGCTCTTTACCAGCATGGAGACGGAACGGCGCATCGTCTCCTCGACATCGATATGCGGCGCGGTGCGATAGGTGGAATAGATGTCGAGCGCATCGATGATGCGTTGGGTGACGTTGCCGTGCAGGTCGTAGCTTGCCGAGACCGTGCAATCCTCACCGACCAGCGCGCGGGCCGCACTGATCCAGTCGCCTTCGGCATCCTCCATGCCCTCGACATACATGGCGCCGTGCATGGCGAGATAGAGACCGTCAAGCGGCAGCATCGGTTTCAACCGCTCGAGGAATTCACCCTTGAAGGCCTCGTAGGTGGCGCGTGAAACCGGGCCACCGGCAATGGCCCGGGCGTGGATCGTCGGCAGGAATTCGGCATCGTAATCTCTGAGGAAGGCGAAATACGGCGCGTCCAGCAGCGCCTCGCCGCGCAGCACGCGGAAATCCTTCTCCTCGTTCAGGACGGGATTGTATGTGCTGCACTCGATATGAATGCCACCGACGGCGATGCGCATGGGAAACCTCAGTTGATGTTGGGAGCAGTCAGGAAGTTATGGGGGATGCTGGCAACCCGGCTCCAGCGCCGGTATCGACGCGCCGGGTGCGGATCTGTGTCGGTCGACGGAGTTTGTGCTGCGATAAACTGAACATTCAGGGTCCGATCCGAAGACGCGTCCTTTTGCCTCGACAATAAGTTTACAAACGAACCAATCAACCAAAATAAATTACAATCTTGAACCCGGTCTGCCGGCGGGTTGCTCGGTGCCATGTGCAGCCAAAACGGATATGCTATACGACGATCATGGGATTAGGGGTTTTCATCCACCGCTCAGATTCGATCTATGACGACAGCCCGGCGGAGCAATATCAGTTTCCCAGCCAGTATCTCCATCGTGTCCAAGCATGCGTCGGCGACTGGATCATTTACTACGAGCCTCGAAAGGTCTCCGAGACTCGAGGTTATTTTGCCGTCGCGAAGGTGCAGCAAGTCATTCGAGATCCCAACACATCGGGCATGTATCTGGCGCTGATCGAACCTGGAAGTTATCTCGACTTCGTCCACCCAGTTCCCTTCAGCGGTGCCGACGGTGTCGTCGAGCGCGGTGTACTAAACGCGGAAGGTCGGATTTCCGGCCGCGCGCAGTCGGCGGTTCGCCCAATCTCCCCAGACGACTTCAGCCGTATTGTTGCGCTGGGCCTCGATGATCGCGAACCATTGTTGCCACGCGTCGATGCGAGCGCATCGCCTCCAGGCTTTGAGGAAGAGCAAGCGCCTTTCCAATTCGAACAGAGCCGCGACCGGGTGAGCTATATCGCGTCCCGAATCGTGCGAGATCGCGTCTTTCGCCAAGTCGTTTTGAGTGCCTATGATAAGCGCTGCGCAATTACCGGGCTCAAGTTGATCAATGGCGGAGGGCGGGCAGAAGTCGATGCGGCGCATATCCGACCGGTCGAGGCGAACGGTCCCGATATCGTCAGCAATGGAATTGCTCTATCCGGCACGGCCCATTGGATGTTCGATCGAGGATTGATTGGTCTGACCGACAATCTGGAAATTCTGATTTCACGACAGGTCAATGATCCCGATGCGGTACGGGGTTTTATTAACAAGACTGGTCGCGCGCTCGTACCCCGGCGAGTATTTGAACGACCGCATGCGCATTTCCTGCAATGGCACCGCGAACACTGCTTCAAGCAATAAAATACATCGACCGTTATTTTCGGGATCACAGGACGAATAAGCTGCCTCGACCAGCATAAAGGCATGGATGGCCCGGACTTAAAGGAACAGGACGGACGTATTGTCCATCTTTTCATGTTGCAATCTGGAGAAACTGGAGCGGGCGAAGGGATTCGAACCCTCGACCCCAACCTTGGCAAGGTTGTGCTCTACCCCTGAGCTACACCCGCTCAATCCGCATCGGTCCGGGGTAGTTGTTGGACCGTGGGCGCCGCCTCGCGGCGACCGGCGCTATATGGCCTAACGGGTTTTCAAATGCAACAGGGAAATGACGGAGAGGCGAAGAAAAATTCCAGTGTTCGCGGGCGCCCGGCGGAAAGGCCGCAAATGCGGGGCAAAGCGTCGGTCGCAAAGATTGCCAAACGATGTGGACCGACTTAATCAGGACGCCTTGCTTTTTTCCCTTCCTGCCCAATGGATTGCCCCATGTCCGAAAATGCCCCGAAGACAAGAGAAGAATTATTTGCCTTTCTCGACGGGCTCGGCATTGCCCATAAGACGGTCGACCATGCGCCGGTCTTCACTGTGGCGGAATCGGTGGCGCTGCGCGATGAAATCCCCGGCGGTCACACCAAGAACCTGTTCGTCAAAGACAAGAAGGACAGGTATTTTCTGCTGACCGTGGAGGAAAATGCTGCCGTCGACCTCAAGCAGGTGCATAATGCCATCGGCGGGTCCGGCCGGGTTTCCTTCGGCAGACCGGAGAAGCTGATGGAATATCTCGGCGTTGCTCCGGGTTCGGTAACGGCCTTCGGCGCGATCAACGATACCGCAGAGAATGTCACCTTCGTGCTCGATGCCGAGCTGATGCGCGAGGAGATCGTCAACTGCCATCCGCTATCCAATGATGCGACGACCTCGATTGCGAGCAGCGACCTTATCCGTTTCATGGAAGCGACCGGACATAAGCCGCTTGTCTTGAAACTGACGTCCTGACATACGATTTTAGCGCTAAAGCGCGTCGCGATCTTTTAGATTCGCTTGCCGCGCTTTAGTCTTTGGTTTTGCGCATGTCTTTATCGCAAAACCGCCACACAGTTTTGCGCGACATGCTTTAGCAAAGACGCCGGCAGGATCGGCGCGGCGGGAGATACCTATGAGCGGCAGCGACAACCCCTATAACGCTTCCTTCGGAAATCAGATGACGGCGACGACAAGCTTCAGTGCTACGCCGGAACCCGCGGCTGCGGCCGGCAGCTACATCACGGAGACGACGACCGCGAATTTCGCCAAGGACGTCATCGAGGAATCGCGCAAGCAGCCGGTGCTGGTCGATTTCTGGGCGCCCTGGTGCGGTCCGTGCAAGCAGCTGACGCCGGTCTTGGAGAAGGTCATAAACGAAGCCAAGGGCCGTGTCCGGCTGGTCAAGATGAACATCGACGACCATCCCTCGATCGCCGGCCAGCTCGGCATCCAGTCGATCCCCGCCGTCATCGCCTTCGTCAACGGCCGTCCTGCCGACGGTTTCATGGGCGCGGTGCCGGAAAGCCAGATCCAGCAGTTCATCGACCGGATCGCCGGTCCGGCCGGCGCCGACGAGGCGGCCGAAATCGAAGCCGTACTCACGGAAGCGGCGGAACTGCTTGCCGCCGGCAATATCAACGAGGCCGCTCAGCTCTATGGCGCCGTGATGCAGGCCGATCCCGAAAATGCAAAGGCGATTGCCGGCATGGCCGAATGCATGATTGCCGCAAACCAGCATCAGCGGGCGCGCGACATACTGACGGCGCTGCCGGACGAGCTGGCGAAAGACGCCGGCATCCAGGCTGCGCTGAAGAAACTCGACCAGATCGAGGAGGCCCGCAAGCTCGGCGATCCCGTTGCGCTCGAGCGCGAACTGGCTGCCAATCCCGATGACCACGAGGCGCGGATCAAGCTCGCCAAGATCCGCAATGTCGAAGGCCGGCGCGACGAGGCGGCCGAACATCTGCTGCTGATCATGCGCAAGGACCGTGCCTTCGACGATGACGGCGCCCGCCGCCAGCTGCTGCAGTTCTTCGAGGTCTGGGGCTTCAAGGATCCGGCGACGGTTGCAGCGCGGCGCAAGCTTTCGGCGATGCTGTTCTCGTAGGGCGCCGCGCGTTCGAAGGACATGCCACGGATGGTCTATCGCATTAAAATCCGTGCATGATCTTTTTCGAAAATCGATTCCGATTTTCGAGGTATTCGCCACTGCATAATTCCTTAAATCGGAATCGATTTAGGGATTAAATCATACAGTGATTCAAAGTGTTACAGCGTCCTTTGCGCGTCTAAAAAGACGTGCGGCGCTGTAAGTTTCGAGCATCTGCCCTTGCGTTTTCGGACGAGGGCACCACATTCTCGTGAAGACGGGCATGCCCGTTACAAGAATGCGGGACGGTTTCATGCAAGTCGGGAATGCCAGATACCTGAAGCCGGGCGATCTGCCTGATGCGATCGCTGTCTTCCCCCTGACCGGCGCCCTCCTTCTGCCGGCCGGGCAGCTTCCCCTCAACATTTTCGAGCCGCGTTATCTGGCGATGCTGGATGCAGCACTGACCGGAAACCGGCTGATCGGCATGGTGCAGCCGGCGCTCGGCGAACACGAGGACAAGGGCGGCGAGCCCAACCTTGCTGCTGTCGGTTGCCTCGGCCGCATCACCTCCTTCGCCGAGACCGGCGACGGGCGCTATATCGTATCGCTGACCGGCGTCTGCCGCTTCCGGCTGCTGGAGGAGAAAGCGACCAGCGACCCCTTCCGCACCTTCCGCATCGCCCCTTTTATCGCCGACCTCTCGGCCGAGAACGAGGAGGAGGCGGTCGACCGCGCTGCGCTCCTGACCGCCTTCAAGGCCTATCTCGATGCCAACAAGCTGGAGGCGGATTGGGAGAGCGTCGAGCGGGCGAGCAATCTGACGCTCGTCAATTCGCTGGCGATGATGTCGCCCTTCGGGCCGGCGGAAAAACAGGCGCTGCTGGAGGCTCCCGACCTGAAGACACGGGCCGAGACGTTGATCGCCATCACAGAGATCGTGCTGGCGCGCGTCTTCGGTGACTCCGACACGGTTCTGCAGTAGACTTCAGCCATGGACGAAAAACTCAGCCGCGTCGATCCAAAGCTGCTCGATCTCCTGGTCTGCCCGCTCTCCAAGGGCCGGCTTTCCTATGATCGCGAGCACAATGAGCTCGTCTCGGAAAAGGCGCGGCTTGCCTATCCGATCCGCGACGGCATTCCGATCATGCTGGTGTCCGAAGCCCGCCGCCTCGACGATTGAAGCAATTCCAGGAAGCGCTTTTGCCGCGTATTGCGTAAAAGGTTAAATCGTCTGGCCGGCAAGCAGCCGCGGATTGTCCTTTGCCGTCGTTCCGGCCGCCTGGCCGATGAAGAAGGATTTGAGACGCGGCAGCCGGTCGACGATGCCGAGGCCGACGTCGCGGGCGATGCGGATCGGCGTCGCGTCGTTGGAGAAGAGCCGGTTCAGCACGTCGGTCGTCACCCCCATGCGGAAAGTGTCGAAGCGCCGCCAGGTCTGGTAGCGCTCGAGAATGTTGATCGAGCCGATATCGAGGCCGAGGCGATCGGCCTCCACGATGGTTTCGGCAAGTGCCGCCACATCCTTGAAGCCGAGATTGAGCCCCTGACCCGAAATCGGGTGGATGCCGTGGGCGGCGTCGCCGGCCAGCGCGAAACGCGGCGCGACGAAGGCGCGGGCGAGTGTCAGGCCGAGTGGGAAGACACGCTTTTCGCCGATCACTTTCAGGCTCCCAAGCTTGTGGCCGAAGCGGCGCTCGAGCTCTTCCTCGAAGATCAGGTCATCGGCGGCGACCAGCCGGTTGGCATCCGGCGTCCGCTCCGTCCAGACGAGCGAGGAGCGGTTGTTCTTGAGCGGCAGGATAGCGAAGGGGCCGGCCGGCAGAAAATGTTCCTCGGCGCAGCCGTCATGCGGCCGCTCGTGTTCGACGGTCGCAACGATGCCGGACTGGCCGTAGTCCCAGGTGACGGTCCTGATGCCGGCGAGATCGCGCAGCGTCGAGCGCACGCCGTCACAGGCAACCAGCAGCCGGGTTTCCAGCGCGCTGCCGTCCGAAAGCGTGACGGTGGCATGGGTATCGTGGGTCTTCAGCTCCGTCGCGCTGAGCCCATGGCGGATATCGATGCCGAGCCGGTCGCAGGCACCGCGCAGGGCTGCGACCATCGCGACATTTGGGATCATGTGGGCGAAGGGCCGGCCGTCGGCCACTTCGCCGTCGAAGGTCAGAAACACCGGACGCACCGGATCGGAGGTCTTGGAGTCGGTGACGATCATTTTGGTGATCGGCTGGGCTTCCGGCTCGATCTCGTTCCAGATGCCGAAGACCTCGAGCATCTTCGCCGCCGCCGCGATGATGGCGGAAGCGCGCGTATCGTTTTTCCAGACATGTTCGGGAGCCGCCTCGACGACCGCGACATTCAGATGGGGTGCTGCCTGTTTGACCGCGACAGCGGCGGAAAGGCCGACATAACCCCCGCCCACAACCAGCATGTCCAGCATCGCGCCGCTCCCGTACCTTATGCCTCAGATGTGCTCTATATAGATCATCGCAACTTCACTTCCTACCGCTGGGAGACATAGAAAATGACGGGCGAGACATCAGGGCCTTCGGCGATGGAGACGCTGCTTTCGACGCTCGACCTCGAGCCGATCGAGGTCGATATCTTCCGCGGCCGCAGCCCCAAGGTCGGTTGGCAGCGGGTCTTCGGCGGCCAGGTGATCGGCCAGGCGCTGATGGCGGCACAGCGCACCATCGAGGGCGAGCGTTTCGTCCATTCGCTGTATGCTTATTTCATGCGTCCCGGCGATCCCACGGTGCCGATAATCTACCGGGCAGAGCGCATCCGCGATGGGTCGAGCTTCAACACGCGGCGCGTCGTCGCCATCCAGCATGGCAAGGCGATCTTCGCGCTGTCGGCCTCCTTCCAGGTGGAGGAGCCAGGCTTCGAGCACCAGATCGCGATGCCTAAGGTTGAAATGCCGGAGGCGCTGCTCGGCGAGCAGCAGATCAAGGAGCAGTATCTCGCCCATGCGCCGGAAGCGATCCGGAAATATTGGCAGCGTGAGCGGCCGATCGAGATCCGCCCCGTCTCGCTGACGCATTATTTTTCCGACAGGAAGCTCGATCCGAAGCAGGACGTCTGGGTGCGCGCCACCGGCCCGGTCCCCGACGACCGGCTCTACCAGGCGGCAGTGCTTGCCTATCTTTCGGACATGACGCTGCTCGATACGTCGCTCTATGCGCACGGAACGTCCATCTTCGACCAGAGCCTGCAGGTGGCGAGCCTCGATCACTCCATGTGGTTCCACAGACCCTGCAAACTCGACGACTGGCTGCTTTATACGCAGGACAGTCCGTCGGCTTCAGGCGCCAGAGGATTAACCCGGGGTAGCCTATTTACACGATCCGGTAGCCTGATCGCATCGGTCGCGCAGGAAGGCCTGATTCGGAAAAGGGCAAATGAATAAATAATGTGCAACTTTACAAATTTGCGCGTTATTTGTGCGCTTATTGGCCAATCATTTGCCTGTTTATTGGCACTATTTATTATAACCTTTACTTTTCAATGACTTACGTCTTGCCTCGAATCTGGCACGTCCCTTGAATGTGTATTGGCCGGTCGCTGTTCAGGAACGTCAGCGGCAAGGAGAGTCGGCTCCGCGCCGAGGATAACGAAGGATGGGAAACCAGATGAAAATTGTGATGGCCATTATCAAGCCGTTCAAGCTCGATGAGGTCCGCGAAGCCCTTACGGCGATCGGTATTCAGGGGCTGACCGTAACCGAGGTGAAGGGCTACGGGCGCCAGAAGGGGCACACCGAAATCTATCGCGGCACCGAATATGCAGTCAGCTTCCTGCCGAAGCTCAAGATCGAAATCGCGGTTGCATCGGAACTCGTCGACAGGGCGGTTGAGGCCATCGCGGCAGCGGCCAAGACCGGCCAGATCGGCGACGGCAAGATCTTCGTCTATTCGATCGACCATGCCGTGCGCATCCGTACGGGCGAAACCGATTCAGAAGCGCTGTAAGAACGGCAGATCAAGGAGCTTTTTCCAATGTCAATTTCGAAGTTTTCTTCCACCTTTGCGCGGCTTTGCGCAGCTTCGGCCGCCCTTCTGGCGCCGGCCGTCGCTTTCGCGCAGGAGGCTGCGCCAGCCGCCACTGCCGCTGCTGCTCCTGCTCTCACCATGGACAAGGGTGATAATACCTGGATGCTCGTCTCCTCGGCGCTCGTCCTTCTGATGACCATCCCCGGCCTTGCGCTTTTCTACGGCGGTCTCGTTCGCGCCAAGAACATGCTCTCGGTGCTGATGCAGGTCTTCATGATCACGGCCGTCGTGGCGCTGATCTGGGTGACCTACGGCTATTCGCTCGCCTTCACCGATGGCGGTTCGCTGAACAGCTTCGTCGGCGGCTTCTCCAAGGCCTTCCTCGCCGGCGTCAACACCTCGTCGCTCGTAGAAACCTTCTCGAAGGGCGTCGCCATTCCGGAATACACCTTCATCGTGTTCCAGATGACGTTTGCCTGCATCACGCCCGGCCTGATCGTCGGCGCGTTCGCCGAGCGCATCAAGTTCTCGGCCGTCATGCTCTTCGTCGTGCTCTGGGTCACCTTCATCTACTTCCCGATGGCGCACATGGTCTGGTTCTGGGGCGGTCCGAGCTCCTACACCTCGCCGGCCGGCCTGATCTTCTCCTACGGCGCAATCGACTTTGCCGGCGGCACGGTCGTTCACATCAATGCCGGTATCGCGGGCCTCGTCGGCGCCATCATGCTCGGCAAGCGCACGGGCTATAAGAAGGAAATCATGGCTCCGCATTCGATGACGCTGACCATGGTCGGCGCCTCGCTGCTCTGGGTCGGCTGGTTCGGCTTCAATGCCGGCTCCAACCTCGAAGCCAATGCCTACGCTTCTCTCGCTATGATCAACACCTTCGTTGCAGCGGCTGCCGCCGCTGTGTCCTGGTGCATCGTCGAAACCCTCACCCGCGGCAAGGCTTCCATGCTCGGTGGCGCTTCCGGCGCGGTTGCCGGTCTCGTTGCCATCACTCCGGCGGCAGGCTTTGCCGGCCCGATGGGCTCGATCGTTCTCGGCCTCCTCGTTTCGCCGGCCTGCTACTTCTTCGTCGACGTCGTGAAGAACAAGTTCAACTACGACGACAGCCTCGATGTTTTCGGCGTCCATTGCGTCGGTGGCATTATCGGCGCTCTCGGCACCGGTATCCTCGTCAACCCGGCGCTCGGCGGTGCAGGCATCGTCGATTATTCGACCGCCGATTTCGCAGCCTCCTATGCCGGCACGGCAACCCAGGTCTGGAACCAGGCCAAGGGCGTGCTGACGACGCTGCTGTGGTCCGGTATCGGCTCGGCGATCCTCTACAAGATCGTCGACGTCGTCATCGGCCTGCGTGTCACCGTTGAAGCCGAACGCGAAGGTCTCGACCTTTCGACCCACGGCGAAGCCGCCTACCACTCTTCCTGATCACAGGGTTTGCGGCGCCCGGCAGAAGGGCGCCGCTTCACGGCCCGTCGCGGCCTATCTAACCATAGACCGCATTTGGCCCGGACCTTTCAAGGTTCGGGCTTTTTTCATTTCCCGGTTCGGAATGCACGTCCAGGCATGCATGGTTAACATCGCTTTAACCCGGCTCTGATTAGGTAGAGCGGACGCATTTTGGCACCGAAGCTTCAGCGATTCGCGTGTCCTCAGGCATTGGACGGGTTAGACACATGGCAAGAAGCACGTCGCCGGCGATGGATGGCCGTCCGGATCGGTTTTCCTTCTCGGCATTCATGCTGCGGCAGATCCAGGCGCTCATCGGCTTTGCGATCTTTCTGCTGCTGGCGTTCTGCGTCGCGGCACTGGCGACATGGAATGTTGCGGATCCGAGCTATTCCTATGCGACCGCCAACCTGCCGACGAATATTCTCGGTTACAGCGGGGCTGCCTTTGCCGATATCGTCATGCAGTTCCTCGGGCTTGCCAGCGTCGTTTCGATGCTGCCGATCGTCGCCTGGGCGCTGACGCTGATCTCGGGCCGCCGCTTCAGCCGCATTCCTGCCCGTGCCGGCGCCTGGTTCGGCGGTTCGGTGCTTTCCTGCGCCGTCCTCGGCTGCTTTCCGCCGCCGCTCACCTGGCCGATCCCGAACGGCATCGGCGGTGTCATCGGCGACATGATCCTGCGTTTTCCCGCACTCTTCGTCGGCGCCTATCCGACGGGCACCTTCGCCATGGTCGTCGGCTGCATCTTCGCCGCGCCGACCGCCTGGCTGATGCTCTTTGCATCAGGCCTTGTCGGCCGCAGCGACGTCGACGAGGAGATCGAGGAGGACTACGTCGATACGCGCAGCAAGGCCCGCGTCGTCGGAGACGAGGACGAGGAGGAGGACGAATCCCGCTGGGTCGCTCTCAGCGGCGCCGTGACGCATGCCTGGTACATGAGCCAGGGCCGACTGCGTCGGCTCTTCGGCATGGGGCCGCGCAAGCGGCGCCATGGCGATTACGAATCACCTTATGATTTCAACGATGACGAGTTCGGCACGCTGAACGAACCCGTCCGCGCCAAGGCGTCGACCGTCCGCGGCGAGCGCATGGAACCGTCGATGGAGCCATCGATGGGGTCAAGAACGGCTTCGCCGCGGCGTATCGTCTCCGCGCCGTCGATGTCCATCGATGACGATGATGAAAATGACGACGACCTGCCCTTCGATAACGACATGCCGCCGCGCCCGGCCGATATCCTGCCCGACGACGATGACGACGACTGGATGATCCGCGCACCGGCAAAAGCGGCCGGCAAGCCGGAACCGCGCGTCGTTCCCGTCGTCGCACGTCCGAAGCCCAGCGCCCGCATCGAGCGGGAGGCGCAGGGCTCGTTCATCCGTCCCGAGGGTTTCCAGCTTCCGTCGATGCATCTGCTCGCCGAACCGAAGAACGTCGTGCGCGACTCCACGCTTTCGGCCGATGCGCTGGAGCAGAATGCCCGCATGCTCGAAGGCGTGCTCGAAGATTTCGGCGTCAAGGGCGAGATCATCCATGTCCGTCCCGGTCCCGTCGTCACGCTCTACGAACTGGAGCCGGCGCCCGGTATCAAGTCGTCGCGCGTCATCGGCCTTGCCGACGATATCGCCCGCTCGATGAGCGCGATTGCCGCCCGCGTCGCCGTCGTGCCCGGCCGCAACGCGATCGGCATCGAATTGCCGAACCAGACGCGCGAAACCGTCTATCTGCGTGAACTCATCGCCTCCCGGGATTTCGAAGGCAGCAAGGCGAAGCTCGCCATGGCGCTCGGCAAGACGATCGGCGGCGAAGCCGTCATCGCCGATCTTGCCAAGATGCCGCATCTGCTCGTCGCCGGCACCACCGGCTCCGGCAAGTCAGTCGCCATCAATACGATGATCCTGTCGCTGCTCTACCGCATGACGCCGGAACAGTGCCGACTGATCATGATCGACCCGAAGATGCTCGAACTCTCCGTCTATGACGGCATCCCGCACCTGCTTTCGCCTGTCGTCACCGATCCGAAGAAAGCCGTCGTCGCGCTCAAATGGACCGTGCGCGAGATGGAAGAGCGCTACAAGAAGATGTCGAAGATCGGCGTGCGCAACATCGACGGCTTCAACAGCCGCGTCGAGCAGGCGCTGTCGAAGGGCGAGGCGATCTCGCGCACGGTGCAGACCGGATTCGACCGCCATACCGGCGAGGCGATGTACGAGACCGAGGAATTCGATCTGCGGCCGATGCCCTATATCGTCGTGATCATCGACGAGATGGCCGACCTGATGATGGTCGCCGGCAAGGATATCGAAGGCGCCGTCCAGCGTCTGGCGCAGATGGCGCGTGCGGCCGGCATTCACGTGATCATGGCGACACAGCGTCCGTCGGTCGACGTCATCACCGGCACGATCAAGGCAAACTTCCCGACCCGCATCTCCTTCCAGGTGACGTCGAAGATCGACAGCCGCACCATCCTTGGCGAACAGGGCGCCGAACAGTTGCTCGGCATGGGCGACATGCTCTACATGGCGGGTGGCGGGCGTATCCAGCGCGTGCACGGCCCGTTCGTTTCGGATGTCGAGGTGGAAGAGATCGTCTCCTACCTGAAGACCCAGGGCTCGCCGCAATATCTCGACGCGATAACCGCCGATGACGACGAAGACGGCGATTATGGCGGCGGTGGCGGCGGCCCGGCCGGCACGTCCAATCTTTCCGAATCGGAAGATCCCTACGACCAGGCGGTCGCCATCGTGCTGCGCGACGGCAAGGCGTCGACCTCCTACGTGCAGCGCCGACTTGGCATCGGCTACAACCGTGCCGCCTCGCTCGTCGAGCGCATGGAGAAGGAGGGCATCATCGGACCGGCCAACCATGCCGGCAAACGCGAAATTTTGGTTCCGACCGAAGGCGACATCCTCGACCGCTGACATAACAGGCATATATTTCCGATGCAGCCGCTTTTGCGGAAACCTGATAGCATCGAAGCCGTTACCTCTCGCAGGCCGATCGCAACGCCTTGAAGACGCCGCCTTTCGGCAGCATGCAGATCGCATAAAGGAGATTTAGATGAGTCACTCCGATACCTTCCTCTCCGGCCTGACGGTAACGCGCCGCGACCTTCTCCGCGCCTTTGCAGTCGCTGCGATAGCGAGCGCCATTCCCCTTGGCGCTTATGCGCAGGCGGCAGCTCCCGCCTCCGGCACGGCGCAGGCGATCGCCGATCATTTTTCCGGCGTCACGACGATGCAGGGCGAATTCGTGCAGTTCGGCCCGCGCGGCGAACAGACCGGCGGCAAGTTCTTCATCCAGCGCCCCGGCAAGCTGCGCTTCAACTATGATGATCCGTCGCCGATGCGGGTGATCGCCGACGGCAGGAACGTCGCCATCGGCAATATGAAGCTCAAGACCTGGGATCTCTATCCGCTGTCCAAGACCCCGCTCAGCCTGCTCCTGGCGCAGCGCATCGATCTGTCGGCCGGCATGGTGAAGGGCGTGAAGGAAGAGTCTGACCTGACGACGATCGCACTCGGCAACAATACGGTGTTCGGAAACTCGACCATTACCATGATGTTCGACCCGAAGACCTACGACCTGCGTCAGTGGACGATCACCGACAATCAGGGCAAGGACACCTCGGTGATGATCTTCAACGTCAAAACCGGCATGCAGTTCGACGATCGCGTCTTCCGCGTGCCCTATGAGACCATTCCAGGCACGCCTCAATCGCGCGATTGAACCTTTTCGGTTGATCGGCCGCTCCTTTTACAAGCGGCCGGTTCCCTCGCGTCCGCCTTTGTTTTAAAGCCCTTTCATGAAAGCGTGAAGGGGTATGGGCATGGGTTTTTCGATCACCACCTGGAACATAAATTCGGTGCGGCTACGCATGCCCATCGTCGAGCAGCTCGTTCTCAAGTACAGGCCCGATATCCTTTGCCTGCAGGAAACCAAGGTGACGAACGATCTGTTTCCCGCGGCACCGCTCCGGGCGATGGGCTACAATCACATCATCATCCATGGCCAGAAGGGCTATCACGGCGTGGCGATCGCCTCGCGCATTCCGTTGACCGAGGATCACCGGCAGGATTTTTGCGGCGTCGGCGATGCGCGCCACATCTCGGCGATCTTCGAGCACGGCAATCGCCGCGTTCGGCTGCACAATTTCTATGTCCCTGCCGGCGGCGACGAGCCGGATCGCACGATCAATCCGAAATTCGGCCACAAGCTCGATTTCATCGAGGAGATGAAGCTGCTGAAAGCCGATGGCGAGGCCAATACCTCAGCCATCCTCGTCGGTGACCTCAACATCGCGCCGCTGGAGCATGACGTCTGGTCGCACAAGCAGCTTCTGAAGATCGTCAGCCATACGCCTGTCGAAACCGAGGGGCTGCTCGAGGTGATGAAGCGCGGTGCCTGGCTCGATCTGATGCGCCAGCATGTGCCTGAAAGCGAGAAACTCTACACTTGGTGGAGCTACCGCGCCAAGGACTGGGAAGCCGCCGATCGCGGCCGCCGTCTCGACCATATATGGTCGTCGTCGGATCTCGGGCCGCATCTGAAGCGGATAGAAATCCTGAAGGAGGCGCGCGGCTGGGACCGGCCCTCCGACCACGTACCGGTGACGGCACATTTCGATTTCTAAGCGGTGCAGCTTCGTCGAAGCGCAGGGATCCTTATCGCGAACTGGGATCAGCTGAAGCGGTAGAACTGGCTTGCGGCCTTTGCCGCGAGTTCGGCAAGATTGTCGCGGATGCGGTTCTCGATCAGCCGGGCTGCGTCAGGATATTCCTCGATCAGCCGGTGGAAGAGGGCGCGGGTGATGCGGATGATGCTGGTGTCCTCGCGCGCTACCGCGGTGAACTTGCGCTCCACCAGCGTCACCAGCGCCAGCTCGGAAACCAGGGTGCCGGGGCCGGCGATCCCCTCTGTCCTCTGCATACCGTCGTTGCTCGTCGCGCTCAGCTCCAGGCTGCCGCTGAGGATGACATAGGCGCTCTCGGCGGGCGAGCCCTGGCGAAACAGCATCTGGCCGGCAGCGATCATGCGCCGGTCGGCGCCGAAGGCGATCAACCGCAGCTGATCCTCGTTCATGTCCTTGAACAGAGGAAGCTGCGCGAGCATGTGGATGTCGTCGGTCAGCGCCATGCGGGCTTTTCGCCTTAGAGAAATTCCAGCAGAAGTGCGTCCGGTTCTGCGTCCGGAATTACGTGAAAACAAAGAGATAGGCATTTCCGTCATTCGGAGAAAAACGGAAATACTAGGGTATGATCTTGTAGCCGCCGTTTTCCGTGACGAGGATTTCGGCATTGGAGGGATCTCGCTCGATCTTCTGGCGCAGGCGATAGACGTGGGTTTCCAGCGTATGCGTCGTCACGCCGGAATTATAGCCCCAGACCTCTTCAAGCAACACGTCGCGGGTAACAACCTTCTGTTCGGCGCGGTAGAGATAGCGGATGATCGCCGCTTCCTTTTCCGTAAGCCGGATCTTCTGGCCGTTATCGGTGGTCAGGAGCTTCTGGCTCGGCTTGAAGAGGTAGGGGCCGACAGTGAAGGTCGCGTCCTCGCTCTGCTCATGCTGGCGCAGCTGCACGCGGATGCGGGCGAGCAGCACGGCGAAGCGGAAAGGTTTGGTGACATAGTCGTTGGCGCCGGCTTCGAGGCCGAGGATTGTGTCCGAATCGGTATCGTGGCCGGTCAGCATGATGATCGACGCCTTGAAACCACCCTTGCGCAGCAGCTTCACCGCCTCGCGGCCGTCCATATCGGGCAGGCCGACATCCATGATCAGCAGGTCGATCGGCATCGAACGGGCGGTCGCGACACCCTTGCCGGCATTGGCTTCCTGCAGAACCGTGAATTCCTCATACAGCGACAATTGCTCCGTCAGCGTCTGCCGAAGGTCATTGTCGTCATCCACCAGAAGAATGGTGCGTGCGGTCATGCCGTTTGCGTCCTCATGTTAAGTTCCCTAGTCCTACGCCAAATTCCTGGTTTGGCAAGGATCGGGCAGCGGGCTGTTGCCGGGTCGGTTTTGATATGATTTCAATCGAAGCCCCAGACAAGGCACGACATGCGAGAAAAATGGAAAAAGCAAGGCAGAGGCGGGGTATGACGCCGTCGACGATGGTGGTGCGTCCTGCGCCGGGGCGCAAGAGCCGGGCGATCGTCCGGCTCGGCACCATCACCGTGCCTGCTGCGATCGGCCGCTCCGGCCGCACAGTGATGAAACGCGAGGGCGACGGCGCCACGCCGATCGCTTCGATGAAGCTGATATCAGGCTTCCGGCGCGGCGAGCGGAACGGCCGGCTCGTCACTCCACTGCCCATCCGCAGCATCCGCCCCGACATGCTTTGGTGCGATCAGTCTGACAGTGCCAGCTACAACCGCCTCGTCAGGGCGCCGTTCAGTGCAAGTCACGAGGAAATGCGGCGCAGCGACGGGCTCTACGATATCTGCCTGGTGATGGACTGGAACATCTCCTCGCGTGCGCGCAATCGCGGCTCGGCGATCTTCTTCCATCTCATTCGGCCGGGCTACGAGCCGACGGCGGGCTGCGTGGCGGTGAGCCTGCGCGACATGCGCCGCCTGTTGCCCCACCTTCGAAAGGGAACGATTGTCCGCGTCGTCTGATTGTCTTCCGGATGCGGCCGCCTATATGCTTCCGGTGACCGAACGCTCCGGCTGAAATGCGTTCTGGGACGTCCGCAAGCGCGGGCGCAATTCATGCCTCGTCCAATTCTTCCAAGCTCCCGGAGATAGATTGTGACCGCTCAACCCATCATTACTTTCCATGACGGACATTCCATTCCCCAAGTCGGCCTCGGTGTCTGGCAGACGCCGCAGGATATTGCCGCTCCCACCGTGCGCACGGCGATCGCCGCCGGCTATCGTCATATCGATACGGCTTCCGGCTACGACAACGAAGAGGGCGTCGGCGAAGGCATCCGCTCTTCCGGCCTCGACCGCAAGGACATCTTCGTCACCACCAAGCTCAGGAATACCGATCAAGGCTACGACAATACGTTGCGCGCCTTTGACGGCAGCCTGAAGAAGCTCGGCTCCGAATATGTCGACCTCTATCTCATTCATTGGCCGTCGCCGCATCGCGGCCTTTATACGGAGACCTGGAAGGCTTTCGTCCGCATCCGGGAAGAGGGCCGCGCCCGCTCGATCGGCGTGTCGAATTTCAATCCTGAACATCTCGAGCGCATCATCGGCGAAACCGGCGTCGTTCCCGCCATCAACCAGATCGAGCTGCATCCCGATTTCCAACAGAAGGCGGCGCAGGAGGTTCACAAAAAACTGGACATCGCCACCGAATCCTGGAGCCCGCTCGGCCAGGGCAAGTTCATCTCGAACGCCGATATCGGCGCGATCGCCAAAAAACATCAGAAGACACCGGCTCAGGTCATTATTCGCTGGCACATCGACACCGGCCTCGTCGTCATCCCGAAATCGGTGACGCCGTCGCGTATCGAGGAGAATTTCCAGGTGTTCGACTTCAAGCTCGACGCCGATGATATGGCCGCGATCGCCAAGCTCGACAACGCAAACGCCCGCATGGGGCCTGATCCGATGACGGCAACCTTCTGATCGTCGTCTCGATTATCGCCAAGCCAAGGTCGTCCCGCAAAAGACCGCCTGCGGTGTCCGTTGTAAAAGACGACCGAGGGCGGGCGGCATAAAATGTGAAGCCCACCGATGCGCAGCGGCATCGGTGGGCTTTTGATTGTCATCTGTTTTGACGGATCAGTTCCACTCGCGGATATCGACGAAGTGACCGGCGATAGCGGCTGCAGCGGCCATTGCCGGCGAGACGAGGTGCGTGCGGCCCTTGAAGCCCTGGCGGCCTTCGAAGTTGCGGTTCGAGGTCGAAGCGCAGCGTTCGCCCGGCTTCAGGCGGTCGTCGTTCATCGCAAGGCACATGGAGCAGCCCGGCTCGCGCCAGTCGAAACCGGCGGCCTTGAAGATCTTGTCGAGACCTTCGGCTTCCGCCTGTTCCTTGACGAGGCCGGAGCCCGGCACGATCATCGCGTCGACAGTTGGGGCAACCGTCTTGCCTTCGACGACCTTGGCGACTTCGCGCAGATCCTCGATGCGGCCGTTGGTGCAGGAGCCGATGAAGACGCGGTCGAGCGTGATATCGGTCATCTTCGTGCCCGGCTTCAGGCCCATATAGTCAAGCGCGCGCCACTTGGAGGTGCGCTTGGTTTCGTCCGGAATGTCGTCCGGGTTCGGAACGATGCCCTGGACCGAGATGACATCCTCGGGCGAGGAGCCCCAGGAAACGATCGGCGGCAGGCTGGCGGCGTCGAGCACGACGACGCGGTCGTAATGAGCGCCCTCGTCGGTCTGCAGCGTCTTCCAGTAGGCGATCGCCTGTTCCAGCGCCTCGCCCTTCGGCGCGCGCGGCTTGCCCTTGATATATTCGAAGGTCTTTTCGTCAGGGGCGATCAGGCCGGCGCGAGCGCCGCCTTCGATCGTCATGTTGCAGATGGTCATGCGGCCTTCCATCGACAGCGCGCGGATCGCTTCGCCGGCAAATTCGATGACGTGGCCGGTGCCGCCGGCCGTGCCGATCTCGCCGATGATGGCAAGGATGATGTCCTTGGCGGTAACATGCGGCGGAAGCACGCCGTCGACCCGCACCAGCATGTTCTTTGCCTTCTTCTGGATCAGCGTCTGGGTCGCCAGCACATGCTCGACCTCGGAGGTGCCGATGCCGTGCGCCAGCGCGCCGAAAGCGCCATGCGTCGAGGTGTGGCTGTCGCCGCAGACGATGGTCATACCGGGCAGGGTGAAGCCCTGTTCCGGACCGACGATGTGGACGATGCCCTGGCGCTTGTCGCTTGCCGAATAATATTCGACGCCGAATTCGGCGGCATTGGTCGCCAGCGCTTCCACCTGGATGCGGCTTTCCTCGTTCTTGATGCCGAGATGGCGGTCGGGCGAGGTCGGAACGTTATGGTCGACGACGGCGAGCGTCTTTTCCGGCGCGCGAACCTTGCGGCCGGTCATGCGCAGGCCTTCGAACGCCTGCGGCGAAGTCACTTCGTGGACCAGGTGGCGGTCGATGTAGAGAAGACAGGTTCCGTCTGCCTGTTCGTCGACCAGATGATCGTCCCAGATCTTGTCGTAGAGGGTACGCGGTGCGCTCATGGCGGTAAGTCCGTTTTTCTAAAGCTTTTGGAAAATCGAGAAATGGCGGATCAGGCTCCGCCGGCCGTCATTCGATCAACGAAGTCGGCTGTTGAGCGCACCAGACACGCACGCAAAAAACCGTGCCGGCAGGCGATAATGGTCCTGCAGCACGAAAATATGCGCACCAATGCATCTGAACTTGGATTCCATGGCCTGCATATACCAACTTTCCGCCGCCTGGGCAATGTTCTGCAAAGTCACATGGGCCAATGGATAGAGCGGGTGACAGAGTCGAATATTTCTCAGGCGAACTGTCGGCCTCAATTCCAATTACAGCTTAGTTCGTCTTGAAAGCAACGATAGCCGACATTGCTTGCCAAGCAGCGTAGGAGTGGTCGATAAGATCCCTGGCCTAAAGTGCGGCAGTAAGTAAGTGATTTTTCCGAGACGATCGCCCAGTGCTCAGCGAGCTTTTTCTTTGCGTCGGCTTCATCCTGAAGACACTTGTTTGTCTCGACGTTTTTTTCATCCGCATTCAGCATCTTTGAGGTTAGCCGGACACAGAACGAGCCGTCATATTCAGGCAACTCTGCCGCTTGCAGAGAATTCGGTGTTGCAACAACGGTTACCAAAAGAAGCGACGCGACCGAAAATTCCAAGAATGATATTCTCATAGCGTTTTTCCGCGACAGGTCAGCTTTCCCGAATAGCATTTTTCGCCGACAGCCTGCGAAAGACAGCCCATAAGCTGCTGATATGATTTCGTTTCGTTCTTGGTTCCCTTGTATTTCATACAGATTTTCATGTCATCGTCGGTGACCAGGAACCAATGTTTCTGCAATTGCTCCTTGAAGCGATTTTCGAAATTATTGCATTGCATATAGGCAAGGAAACGCTGGGCGGGCTTGATCGGATGTTGCGACACTTCTTCACAGTAACCCTGGAAGACGGGCAGTTCGGCAGCCTTGGTCGAAAATGATATCGTGCTGATAAGAACAAAGGCCGCCAAGAAAAGGGAGATGGGCGCTGTCATTCAAAAATGCTCCAAGATTTATGCAACCTAAAAATTGCTCTTGGGGAAATGCAAGCAAAAAGTTGATGCATTCACCGCGACTTCATCCATTTCTCCGTCCGCCGCAGCGCCAGCGACAGGCCGATCGTCAGGATCAGATAGATATAGGTGACGATCGAATAGGTCTCGAAGAAGCGGAAGGAGCCGGCGGCATAGACCTTGCCCATCTGGGTGATGTCGGCGACGCCGAGCACCGAGACGAGCGAGCTGTCCTTCACCATCGAGACGAAATCATTGGAGAGGGGCGGGAAGATCACCCGGATCGCCTGCGGGAAGACGACGGAGCGAAAGCGCCGGTAGCGCGACAGGCCAAGCGCCTTGGCCGCCTCGATCTGGCCGAGATCGACCGATTGGAAACCGGCCCGGAAGATTTCGGCGATGAAGGAGGAATAACCGACCGTCAGCGCGATGATCGCCCGCCACATCAGCGACAGGTCGCGCACCAGAATGGGCTCGGTCACGCCGGATGTCACCAGCGGCGAAATCAGGAAATTATAGGCTGCGACCAGAGCCGGCGCGCCGACGAAGGCGACGTAGAACAGCAGCACGAGGATCGGTATGCCGCGGATGATCTCGATGTAGAATCGCGCGATCTGACGCAACACCTGGCTGTCGGCCATGCCGAGCAGGCAGATGCCGAGGCCAAGCACGGTGGCGAGCACGAAGGCGACCAGCGTGACGAAGACAGTGACGCCGACACCGTTGACGACGGTGCGGAAGACCTGGGCATAGATATCGTTGGCGACGATGACGGCGGCAAGGACGATGCCGATCGTGACGAGGGCGACCAGCCACCAGGGATAGTCGTCCTTGACGTGTCTGTCTGGAGATGGTCGCAGGGCCATCAGCAGTTGCTCGGCGTCATTCGCCCATCTTGTAGTCGAGGAACCACTTCTTGTTCAGCCCATCCAGCGTGCCGTCGGCCTTGAGTGCGGCGATGGCGGCGTTGACAGGGGCGACGAGCTCGGACCCCTTCGGGAAGATGAAGCCGAAATCTTCGGTGCCGAGCGGTTCGCCGATCAGCTTGAGGGCGCCGTTCGAGGCATCGACATAACCCTTGCCGGCGGTGCCGTCGGTCAGCACGACGTCGACGTCGCCGGCCTTGAGCGCCTGGACGGTGGCGCCGAAGGTTTCGAAGAGCTTGATGCGCGGGTTCTGCTCGTTGCCATCAAGCACTTCGTAGACTGCGGTGTAGAAGGGCGTGGTGCCGGGCTGCGCGCCGACCAGGCCGTCCTTGAATTCGCCGAAGGACTTGGCGTCGGTGAAGCGCTTCTCATCGCCGCGCACCAGCATGAATTGCTGCGAGCGCATATAGGGATCGGAGAAATCCACCTTCTGCTTGCGGTCATCCTTGATGGTGATGCCGGTCATGCCGATGTTGTACTGGCCGTCGGACACCGCCTGGATCATCGCGTCCCAGCTGGTGTTCTGGTATTCGACCTTGACATTCAGCCGCTTGGCGATCTCGTTCATCGCATCATATTCCCAGCCGATCGCCTTGCCGGATTTCGGATCGACGAATTGCAGCGGCGGATAGGCATTCTCGGTGACGACGACGACGCTCTTGCCGTCGAGATCGGGCAGCTCGGCCGCCGATGCGGCGAGGGGTAGAAGAGCAAGGGCGGCGAAGCTCGCAAGAACGGTACGACGAAACAACATTGAACGGTTCCCCAAATTGAACGGCAAAAACTGTCACGGAAGATAGGCCCGAGGCAAGGCCGCCACTGCGTGCCCGCGCAAAAAATAGAAAAGGCGACCCGAAGGCCGCCTTTCCAAGCAAAAGAATTTTGCGTGGCGCAGATCTTATTCTGCTGCCGGTTCCGCTGCAGCGGCGGCCTTTTCCGCAGCGGCCTTGGCTTCCGCAGCTTCTGCTGCTGCCTTCTCGGCGGCGAGCGCCTGGGCTGCTGCAACCTTTTCAGCTTCGATGCGTGCCTTTTCCTCGGCAATGGCGGCGCGCTCGGCGTCGTTGAGCTTGCGGGCGCGGACGCCGGTGTCTTCAACGATACGGGCAGACTTGCCGCGACGGTCGCGCAGGTAATAGAGCTTGGCGCGACGGACCTTACCGCGGCGAACGACGTCGACGCTTTCGATCATCGGCGAGTAGATCGGGAATACGCGCTCGACGCCTTCGCCGTAGGAGATCTTGCGGACCGTGAAGTTTTCCTGCAGGCCGCCGCCGGAGCGGGCGATGCAGACGCCTTCATAGGCCTGAACGCGGGTACGGGTGCCTTCCGTGACCTTCACGTTGACGCGGACGGTGTCGCCCGGCGAAAATTCGGGAAGCGTGCGCTTGGCTTCGATCTTGGCGGCCTGTTCGGCCTCAAGCTGCTGAATGATGTTCATCGTCTTAACCTTTGGTTCTTCTGAAACAGCCAGAGCGCTCAACACTGATCCTTCGGAACTGGCCTCAGGACTTTGCCCGTCAAGGGCGGGAGCGGATTCGCCATTCTTTGTTTGCTGGCAGACGGGGATAAACCCCATTTCCGCGTGCGCCAATACACGAAAGGCCAGGGCTTGTCATCCCTTGGACGGCATTTTTGTGAAAAGGGCTGCGAAATCAGCCGTTTTTCTCACTTTACAGCGCCGCGCACCTTTTCAGACGCGCAAAGGACGCTGTGACACTTTGAATCTATGCATCGTGCTTTCCGAAATTCGATCCCGATTTTCCGGGCGATGCACCAGCCTTTTCGAGCAGATCCGGCCGCCGCTCCCGCGTCAGCCGCACCGCTTCCTGATGCCGCCATTTTTCGATGGCGCCGTGGTTGCCCGAGGTGAGGATCGCGGGGATTTCGCGGCCTTCCCATTCCTGCGGCCGGGTATAATGCGGGTGTTCCAGCAGTCCGCCTTCGAAACTTTCGTGCAGGCCGGAAAGATCGTTGCCCATGACACCGGGCAGGATGCGGATAATCGCATCGAGCACGATCAGCGCCGCCGGCTCGCCGCCCGATAGGACGTAGTCGCCGATCGAGACCTCTTCCAGTCCGCGCGCCTCGATCACCCGCTGGTCGACGCCCTCGAAGCGGCCGCAGACGATGATGACGCCGTCACCCGCCGCTAGCTCGCGCACACGCTCCTGCGTCAGCGGCCGGCCGCGCGGGCTCATCAGCAGCCGCGGGCGGGTATCGTTTTCTGAGGCGCTGTCGATCGCACGTGCAAGAACGTCGGCCTTCAGCACCATCCCGGCGCCGCCGCCGGCCGGGGTGTCGTCGACGGTGCGGTGTCTGTCGGTGGCGAAGTCGCGGATCTGAACCGTGTCCAGCGACCATTGCCCCCGCTCCATCGCCTTGCCGGCCAGCGAGAAGCCCAGATGCCCCGGAAACATTTCCGGATAAAGTGTCAGCACGCTCGCCCGGAAAGCCATTACTTCTTCTTTTTCGGCTTGTCGGGAGTGAATTTCGAAAGCTCTTCGGGATCGTCGACCAGCCCCGCCGCCAGCGGATCGATCAGCAGCGTGCCGGCCTCGAGGTCGATCTCCAGCACCGAGGCTTCCGAGAAGGGGATCAGCACCGGACGTTTGCCCGGACCTTTAAGTTCCAAGAGGTCGCCAGCGCCGAAATCGAAGACGCCGGTGACGGTGCCATAGCTGACACCCTTGTCGTCGCGCGCTTCGAGCCCTTCGAGATCGGCATAGTAGAACTCGTCTTCGTCCAGCTCCTCGTCCGGCAGGTTGTCCCGCTCGATATAGAGCTCAAGCCCGTTCAGGGCCTCGGCGGCATTGCGGTCGTTGACGCCGCGGAAACGGACGACGACGACATTCTTCATCTCGCGGATTTCGAGGACTTCGAAGCTGCGGCCGTCCATGCTGTGCAGATGGCCATAGTCGCCAAGCGCGCCGGGATCGGCCGTATAGGCCTTGGCGCGCACCTCGCCCCGAAGGCCTTGCGCGCCACCGATCGTCGCCATCAGAACGGGGTTTTCAAGCTTTGTCATGGGTTCCTTCATGTGAAGCCGAAAGACAGGTTTCTCATAAACGAAGTGCGTGCGATTGGAAACGAAAACGGGCGGCATGTCGCCATGCCGCCCGCTCTAAGGGATATCGCGATTATTCCGCGGCGTCTGCAGCAGCAGCGGCGGCGTCGGTGACCTTCTGAGCCTTTTCGGCGGCGCGTTCCTGGGCGCGCTTGCCGGGCTTTGCCTTGACCGGGTTGTTCTTGACTTCGCGCTTGGCAACGCCGGCCTCATCGAGGAAACGCAGAACGCGGTCGGTCGGCTGGGCGCCGTGTTCGATCCAGTGCTTGATGCGCTCGGCGTTCAGCTGAACGCGCTTCTCGTCATCCTTGGCAAGCATCGGGTTCCAGGAACCGAGGTTTTCGAGGAAGCGGCCGTCACGCGGGCTGCGCGCATCGGCGAGAACGACGTGGTAATACGGGCGCTTCTTGGAACCACCGCGGGCGAGACGAATTTTTAGTGCCATGTTCTTTACTCCTTGGGCTTTTCTTGACCGCTTTCTTGAGCGGTACGGTTATCGGGCTGCAGCGCTCTGTTCAGCGTGATCCGCAGCGATCTGCTCATGATGCCGGATGACTTCCTTGATGACGAAGTTCAGGAACTTCTCGGCGAAATCCGGGTCCAGATTGGCGGCTTTCGCCAGCTGGCGAAGGCGTTCGATCTGGTATTCCTCGCGCGCCGGGTCGGCCGGCGGCAAATTGTATTTGGCCTTCAGCACGCCGACCTCTTTGGTGCAGCGGAAGCGTTCGGCCAGCATGTGCACGAGAGCGGCATCGATATTGTCGATCGACTGACGATAGCTCGCGAGCTGGGCTTTGACGTCTGGATCAATCATGGGGCAAGCGATCCTTTCACTTCTTCTTCGGCAATCCGGGCAATCCCGGGAAACCACCGCCAAGTCCCGGCAGCTTGGCGCCGCCGAGGCCCGACAAACCACCCGGCAGACCGCCGAGACCGGGCATGCCCCCACCCGGTTTTCCAAGCCCCGCCGCTTCCGCCTGCTTCTGCAAGGCCTCGAGCTGCCGGGGATCGATATTCGAAAGATCGGGCATGCCGCCACCCATGCCGCCCATGCCGCCGCCGAGCCCCATCTTGCCGGCAAGGCCGCCCATCATCTGCTTCATCATGCCGCCTTTGCCCTTGCCGCCCATCATCTTCATCATGTCCGCCATCTGGCGGTGCATCTTCAGAAGCTTGTTGATGGCGGCGGCATCGGTGCCGGAGCCGGCGGCGATGCGCTTCTTGCGCGAATGCTTGAGCAGGTCGGGATTGGTGCGCTCGGCCTTGGTCATCGACTGGATGATGGCGATCTGGCGACCGAAAAGCTTATCGTCGAGGCCGGCTGCGGCCATCTTGTCCTTCATGCCGGCCATGCCGGGCATCATCCCCATGATGCCGCCCATGCCGCCCATCTTCTGCATCTGGCGCAGCTGGTCGGCCAGGTCGTCGAGGTCGAACTTGCCCTTGGCCATCTTGGCGGCCATGGCGGCCGCCTTCTCGGCGTCGATGTTTTCGGACGCGCGCTCGACGAGCGAGACGATGTCGCCCATGCCGAGGATGCGGTCGGCGATGCGGCGGGGATGGAATTCCTCCAGCTCGCTCATCTTCTCGCCGACGCCGATCAGCTTGATCGGCTTGCCGGTGACGGCACGCATCGAAAGGGCGGCGCCGCCGCGGCCATCGCCGTCCATGCGGGTCAGCACCAGACCGGTGATGCCGACGCGTTCGTCGAAACTGCGGGCGAGGTTGACGGCGTCCTGGCCGGTGAGGCTGTCGGCGACCAGCAGGATTTCATGCGGGTTCGACCGCTTCTTGATGTCGGCCATCTCGACCATCAGGGGCTCGTCGATATGCGTGCGGCCGGCGGTATCGAGGATGACGACGTCATGGCCGCCAAGCTTGGCCGCCTGCACGGCGCGGGCGGCGATATCGGTCGGCGACTGGCCCGATATGATCGGCAGCGTGTCGATATTGGCCTGCGCGCCGAGCTGGCGAAGCTGCTCCTGGGCTGCCGGACGGCGCGTGTCGAGCGACGCCATCAGCACCTTCTTCTTCTCGCGCGTCGACAGGCGATGGGCAATCTTCGCCGACGTCGTCGTCTTGCCGGAGCCCTGCAGGCCGACCATCATGACGACGACGGGCGCCGGTGCATGCAGATCGATGCCGACCCCTTCGCCGCCCAGCATCTCGATCAGTTCGTCATGCACGATCTTGACGACCATCTGGCCGGGCTTGATCGACTTCAGGATCTCGGCGCCGACGGCCTTTTCACGCACGCGGTCGGTGAAGGAACGCACGACGTCGAGCGCGACGTCGGCCTCCAGCAACGCACGGCGAACCTCGCGCAGCGCTGCGGAAACATCGGCTTCCGAAAGCGCGCCACGGCCTGTCAGTCCATTCAGAATGGATCCAAGACGGTCCTGGAGGTTTTCAAACATCGGCTCTTCCTTGATACGTTTCGGGCGGGTTCTTACCTGCCCGGAAACGTCGTGCTTTTCCTTGACGAAAACAAGACGCAAAGCCAAAAAGCACCCGAGGGCGCATCGCGCTGTCGGGTGTTGACCTCCGGGATCTCTAAGTCCCGGTCGGCGGCTCGGAGTCATGTGGCTCGTCGCGGATTGGGCGCGATAAACAGGAAAGCCGCGCGAAAGTCAAGGCAATGCGGACAAATGACCGCATGACCGACTTCTAAGAAGCCGTTTGAAAAGAGAGCGGCAGTGTTTCATTCAGTGGTTGCGGCGAAAGTACATATTCAAACAATGTGATGTATTGGCTTGCGCAATCTGCCAGGGTTTCAGGTTTGCCGATAAATATTGCTACCCCGGCGGCCGAATTCGCTGTCAATGCCAGTTGCAAATTATTCTGCTTATGATTCTACTTTCTACTTAAGTGCGTCCTGTAAAATGATTCGTGAATATCCTTGATGCCGAATGAATCGGCGGAGATATCGAATGCTAAATGCTGATATTGAGAGCTGGGCGCTGGCGCGGGCCCATCATATTGTCCTGAATGAAGGCCTGAATCTTGCGAAGGCGGCACAGGATCTGGATCGCAAGCGGTCCCGCTCGCTGGTCTACGAGCTGAGAAAGGTCATCACCGCAGCCATTGTCGAAGCCCATGCTGCGTCTTTCGATCCTGACGGTGCACAGCGGTAAAAGTCGAACTGCTGCCTCGAAGGGGTCAGCGGGCCGCAACGTCTGCCCGGCACTCACCCACTGGTAATTCCTTCGCATTTCCGCCATATACACCGGAAAGACAGACGGAATGATACCCATGAGCGCAACGGTCGAATTTGCGAGGATGAACGGGCTTGGCAACAAGATCCTGGTGGTCGACATGCGCGGCCGGCCGGACAAGGTGACGCCGGCGGCGGCGGTCGCGCTCAATGCCGATCCGCAGACTGAGTTCGATCAGATCATGGCGATCCATGATCCGAAGGCCGACGGCACCGATGCCTTCATCGATATCCTGAATTCCGATGGCTCGAAGGCGCAGGCCTGCGGCAACGGCACGCGCTGCGTCGTGCAGGCGCTTGCCGCCGAGACCGGCCGGAAGGCCTTTACCTTCCAGACGGTCGCCGGCATCCTCAACGCCGTCGAGCACGAGGACGGGACGATCTCGGTCGATATGGGCCGGCCGGTGTTCGATTGGGACAGGATCCCGCTGGCGGAAGAATTCCACGACACCAGCCGCATCGAGTTGCAGATCGGCCCGATCGACAAGCCGGTGCTGCATTCGCCGTCGGCGATGTCGATGGGCAATCCGCATGCAATCTTCTGGGTGGACAGGGACGTGATGTCCTATGATCTCGCCCGCTTCGGACCGCTGCTCGAAAACCATCCGATGTTTCCCGAGCGCGCCAATATCACGCTGGCGCAGGTGACGTCGCCGACATCGGTGACGACGCGCACCTGGGAGCGCGGCGCGGGACTGACGCTTGCCTGCGGCTCGGCTGCCTGTTCTGCTGCCGTCAGTGCCGCGCGCACCGGCCGCACCGGCCGCACGGTGACGATCAATGTGGCAAGCGCCAAGCCGCCGGCCACGCTTTCCATCGAATGGCGCGAGCGCGACGATCATGTCATCATGACCGGCCCGGCCGAATGGGAATGGTCGGGCAGGCTCGATCCGTCGACCGGTCTCTGGGCGCGCGATGGTATCCGAGAGGCGGAGGCGCAGTGAGCGGCATCGAGGTCATTACCTTCGGCTGCCGCCTCAACACATATGAATCCGAGGTGATGAAGGCGCAGGCTGAGAAGGCCGGGCTCAACAACGCCATCCTGGTCAATACCTGTGCCGTGACCGGCGAGGCCGTGCGCCAGGCCCGCCAGGCGATCCGCCGGGCACGGCGCGACAATCCGCATGCCCGCATCATCGTCACCGGCTGCGCCGCGCAGACGGAAAAGCAGACCTTCGCCGCGATGGCGGAGGTCGATGCCGTGCTCGGCAACGAGGAGAAGCTGACGAGCGCCTCCTATCGCAGCCTGCCGGATTTCGGCGTTTCGGCCGAAGAGAAGCTGCGGGTCAACGACATCATGAGCGTCAAGGCGACGGCGCCGCAGATGGTCAGGCACATCGACGGCCATGTGCGTGCGTTCATCCAGGTGCAGAATGGTTGCGACCATCGCTGCACCTTCTGCATCATTCCCTATGGCCGCGGCAATTCCCGCTCGGTGCCGATGGGAGCCGTCGTCGATCAGGCCCGCAATCTCGTCGACGGCGGTTATCGCGAGATCGTGCTGACCGGGGTCGATGCCACCAGCTATGGCAGCGATCTGCCGGGCGCCCCGACGCTCGGGCTGTTGGCGAAGACGTTGCTGAAGCAGATCCCCGATATCCGCCGGCTCAGGCTTTCCTCGATCGACAGCATCGAGGCCGACGCCCACCTGATGGATCTGATTGCCGACGAGCCACGTTTCATGCCGCATCTGCATCTGTCGCTGCAGCATGGCGACGACATGATCCTGAAGCGCATGAAGCGCCGGCATTTACGCGCCGATGCGTTGCGTTTCATCGAGGATGCGCGCCGCCTCCGCCCCGAGATGAGCTTCGGCGCCGATATGATTGCCGGCTTTCCCACCGAAACCGAAGAGATGTTCGAGAATGCCGTGAGGCTGGCCGAAGAGGCTGGCATCGCCCATCTGCATGTCTTCCCCTACAGTCCGCGTCCCGGCACACCGGCCGCCCGCATGCCGCAGCTCGACCGGTCGCTGGTCAAGGATCGCGCCGCAAGGCTACGCGCCGCTGGACATATGCTGCATCAATCCCATCTCGATGGGATGATCGGAACCCGGCAATGGCTGCTTGTTGAAAACAACGGCCTGGCGCATACGGAGAACTTCACGCTGGTCGCTGCCCCCGGCCTTCGTCCCGGTGAACTTGTGCCGGTCACGATCACCGGCCACAATGGCAAGCATCTCGACATGCAATTGACGGCCGCAGCAGCGGCCTGACTTTCACGGAATCCCCATGGCGCTCAGTTTCATCAAAAAGGTCTTTACCTTCGGCAAGCCGGCTGAAGAACCTGTGCCTGCGGCCGTGGAAAAGGAGTTGGAGCCGCGTTCGCGCGACGAAGATCTGCCGGTTGCTGACGATCCAGTGCTGGCCGAGGAAATGGATACTGCCGGCGGGCCCGCTGCAGATATTGACGAGGGCTGGGTCGAGGCGCCGGTTGCTGACGATGATGTCGAATCCGCAATCCTGCCCGCCGCCGACCAATTGAGCGATATGGGTGTCGTGCCGCTTTCATTGCTGGAAGCCGAGGCAGCAGCGGAGGCGGAGACTGAAAGCCAGGCGGCCGCCGAAACCGTTACGGAACAACCACCTTCTGTCCCTCTGGGACATCTCCCGCACGAGGCGACAGATCCTGGGGAGACCGCAGCGCTGGAACAGCCGGCTGACCTCGAAGAGAGCGTCGAAAAGCCTCCGGAAGAGATTCCGACCGAGCCGGAAGAGATTCCGACTGAGGATGACGCAGGGCTGGATTCGCCCTCCCAGCCAATCTCCCCACCTGTGGGGGAGATGCCCGGCAGGGCAGAGGGGGGCAACCCCGCGGCCGAACCGGAGACCGGCTCTCCCATCCTCCCCAGAGGCTTTGCCACCGGCCCGAAGGTCGTCGAGCCGGAGCCCGTTGTCCTGCAGCCGAAACTCAGCTGGTTCCAGCGCCTGCGCAACGGCCTTGCACGCACCTCTTCGCAGCTGACCGGCCAGATCACCGCGCTCTTCACCAAGCGCAAGCTCGATGACGAGACGCTGCAGGATCTCGAGGATCTGCTGATCCAGGCCGATCTCGGCGTCGAGACCGCCATGCGCGTTACCGACACGCTTGCTTCCGAGCGCTATGGCAAGGATGTCACCGGCGAGGATGTCAGCCGGATCATGGCGTCGGAAATCGCCAAGGTCCTGAAGCCGGTCGCCAAGCCGCTGCAGCTCGACCTCTCGCACAAGCCGCATGTCATCCTCGTCGTCGGCGTCAACGGCACCGGCAAGACGACGACGATCGGCAAGCTTGCGGCAAAGCTTTCCGGCGCCGGGCTGAAGGTGATGCTGGCTGCCGGCGATACGTTCCGGGCGGCGGCGATCGAGCAGCTGAAAATCTGGGCCGACCGGACGAAATCCGAATTCATCGGCACCAAGCTCGGCGCCGATGCCGCCGGCCTTGCCTATGATGCCTTCGAACAGGCAAAGGCAAAAAAATGCGACGTGCTGATCGTCGATACCGCCGGCCGCCTGCAGAACAAGGCAGAGCTGATGGCCGAGCTCGAGAAGATCGTCCGCGTGCTCGGCAAACTCGATCCCGATGCGCCGCATACCGTGCTGCAGACGCTTGATGCCACGACGGGGCAGAACGCGCTCAGCCAGGTCGAGATCTTCCGCAACGTCGCTGGTGTCAACGGGCTGATCATGACCAAGCTCGATGGCACGGCCCGCGGCGGCATTCTCGTCGCCATCTCCGCCAAGCACAAGCTGCCGGTCTATTTCATCGGCGTCGGCGAGGGCGTCGAGGATCTGGAGCCGTTCGAGGCCGAGGATTTTGCCCATGCCATTGCCGGACTTGGGCAATGATGCCACAGATATGCCGCCGAAAGCCTGCAGGGCACGGCCGGAAACAGTTTCCAGGAAAACAGGTTTGAAGAACGCATGAGCACCGAGAGCGATATCACCCCGTCTGCTGCCGACCGGCATCACCCGCTGTTGAAACTGGCGCTGGAACTCGGGCCGCTGATGATCTTCTTCTTCGCCAATCTGCGCGGTCAGTGGCTGGTGGAGACGTTTCCTGCTCTTTCCGAATTGGGCGGACCGCTGTTCGTTGCGACCGGCCTCTTCATGGCGGCGACGATCATCTCGCTGATCGTTTCGAAGATCGTGCTCGGCCATCTGCCGATCATGCCTTTTGTATCGGGCATCGTCGTCGTCATCTTCGGCTCGCTGTCGATCTGGCTGCAGAACGAGACCTTCATCAAGATGAAGCCGACCATCGTCAACGCGCTCTTCGGGGTGGCGCTGCTCGGCGGGCTGGCCTTCGGCAAGTCGCTGCTCGGCTATGTCTTCAACGCCGCGTTCCAGCTCGATGCCGAGGGCTGGCGCAAGCTCACCATCCGCTGGGGCATCTTCTTTCTCTTCCTCGCGGTGCTGAACGAAGTCGTCTGGCGCAATTTTTCCGACAGTACCTGGGTCGCCTTCAAGGTCTGGGGCACGATGCCGATCACCATCATCTTCACGCTGGCGCAGATGCCGCTGGTGCTGAAACATAGCGTCAACCTGGAAACGGAAGGCGAGAAGTGAGCGCTGTCGACGTAGAAACTCGCGTAAGACACCAGAACTTCTGGTTTATCGCCTGCCTTGCGGTGCTGATCATTCAGATCGTCGCCGAATATATGATGGGCCGCGTGCCGATCTGCGCCTGCGGCACTGTCAAGCTGTGGGAGGGCGGGGTCAATACCAGCGGCAATTCGCAGCATCTGACGGATTGGTACACGCCGTCGCACATCATCCACGGCTTCCTGTTCTACGGGCTCGCGCATCTCATCCTGCGCGGCAAGCCGTTGGCGGCAAGGCTGCTGCTGGCGCTGGTGATCGAATCCGGCTGGGAGCTGCTTGAAAATTCACCTCTCATCATCGACCGCTACCGTACGGCGACGATCGCGCTCGATTATTACGGCGACAGCATCCTGAATTCGGCGATGGACACCGTCTTCATGTGCGTCGGCTTCTTCTTCGCGCGGCGCGCACCGGTGGCGCTGACGGTGGCGATCGCCATCTTCTTCGAGATTTTCACCGGCTACGTGATCCGCGACAACCTGACGCTCAACGTGGTGATGCTGATCTGGCCGGTGGAGGCGATCAAGGTCTGGCAGGGTGGGGTGTAGGGCTTCTTTGTCCCGATAAACCCCTCCCCAACCCCTCCCCACAAGGGGGAGGGACTAACTCGTGGCACCGCCTCGCAAACCAGACCAACTGCACACTGGACGTTCGATAGGACGCACGGCAAGAGCCGCACGTTAAGTCCCTCCCCCTTGTGGGGAGGGGTTGGGGAGGGGTCTTTTGTGGATCACTCAGGAAGTCGGCTTGCCGAGCGTCTTTTCCATCGCTGGAAAAAGCCCTTCCTTCAGACTGATATCGTCGAAGGGGCCGACGCGCTTGTAGAGGATCGTGCCGTCAGGCCCGACCAGATAGCTTTCCGGAATGCCGTAGACACCCCAGTCGATCGCTGCCTTGCCGTTCGGATCGATGCCGATCGCCCGAAAGGGGTTGCCGAGCTCGCCGAGGAAACGCAGGGCGTTGTCGCTCTGGTCCTTGTAATTGATGGCGACGATGTTCAGCCGTCCGTCTTTCGCCAGTTCTTTCAGTATCGGATGTTCTTCCCGGCAGGGGAGGCACCATGAGGCGAAGACGTTGACGAGGGTCAGCTTGCCCTTGATTGCCGCATCGGTCAGCGCCGGCAGGTTGGCGCCGTCGAGCGGCGGCAGGTTCAGCGCCGGGGCCTTGGTGCCGATCAGGGCGGAGGGAATTTCGGCGATGTTCTTGCCATGGAAATCCTGGTCGTAGAGCATCTTTGCGGCCGTGGCAGCAATGCCGCCGAAGACGACGAGCGGCAGCAGCGCCAATGCGTAACGGCCAAGCCCGCGCGGCTTGGCGGCGATGTTTTCCGGCGTGTCGTTCATTCGCCATCCCCCACACTGTCCTTGGGGCGCGCCGAACGGCGGCGAATGCCGGCAGCCTCAAGGGCGGCGAGTTCCGTGCGGCGGGCGCGGCCGTCGGCCCACGTCCAGGCCGTTACGGCGATCGTCACCAGGGCTGCAAAGCCATAGGAAGCGTAGACGTAAAAGGCATGTGTCACGATTAATCCTCCCGGCTCGCCATGCGGGCGGCAAGACGGCGCTGGGCGGCGATGCGGCGGCGCCAGATCTCGTTCCTCATTGCCATGATGTGCAGCGTGAAGAAGAGCAGGGTGAAGGCGATCGCCATGACAAAGAGCGGCCGCAGGAATTCCGGATCGATCGCCGGGCCGTCGAGGCGCAGCACGCTTGCCGACTGGTGCAGCGTGTTCCACCACTCCACAGAAAATTTGATGATCGGGATGTTGACGAAGCCGACGAGGATGAGCACGGCGCTGACGCGCGCGGCCTTCGACGGATCGTCGATGGCACGGCCGAGCGCAATCAGCCCGAGATACATCAGGAAGAGAACGAAGACGGAGGTGAGCCGCGCATCCCAGACCCACCAGGTACCCCACATCGGCTTGCCCCAGAGCGAACCGGTGACGAGTGCAAGCAGGGTAAAGGCGGCGCCGAGCGGGGCTGCGGCCTTGGCGGAGACATCGGCCAGCGGATGGCGCCAGACCAGCGTGCCGATCGCCGAGACGCTCATGATCGTATAGCACATCATCGAAAGCCAGGCCGAGGGCACATGCACATACATGATGCGCACAGTCTCGCCCTGCTGGTAATCGCCTTCGGTGGCGAAGCTCAGATAGAGGCCGGCCGCGAAACAGAGGGTGGTGATGCCGGCCAGCCACGGAATGGCGCGCGCCGCCAGCGCCAGAAACCGCGTCGGATTGGCGAGATCACTGAATTTGCTGATGGCAAGGCTCGTTTCGCTCATGTCCGCTTCCTTACCTTGATCCGGCTTTTCCCGCAATCGAATGGCCCATCAATCCGCTGTGTTTCGCAGCGCCAGGGCGGCGGCTGCCGGGCCGATGACCGCGAAGAAGAGTGTCAGCGCAATGAGGATCAGGAAGGGCGGCAGGAAGGGGGCGGGATCCTCGATTGCGGCATAGGTGGCGCTGACGCCGAAGATCAGCACCGGAATGGTCAGCGGCAGCACGAGGATCGAGACCAGCAGGCCGCCGCGGGGCAGCGCCACGGCAACGGCAGCACCCACGGCGCCGATGAAGGTGATGGCGGGCGAGCCGACCAGCAGCGTCAGCATGGTCGCGCCGATCGCCGTCTCGTCCATGTTCATGAAGAGGCCGAGCAGCGGCGAGGCGATGACCAGCGGCAGGCTGGTGGCCGTCCAATGGGCGAAGCATTTGACCAGCACGGTGAGGACGAGCGGCGATTCCTGTATCAGCATCAAGTCGAGCGATCCGTCGTCGCGCTCGGCCTGGAACAGCCGGTCGAGGCCGAGAAGGGCGGCAAGCAGCGCGCCGATCCAGACGATGGCGGGGCCGATGCGCGACAGCAGTTTGAGATCGGGACCGACGCCGAAGGGAATGACGGCGACGATGGTCAGGAAGAACAGAACGCCGATCAGCGCACCGCCGCCGGTGCGAATCGAGAGTTTCAGGTCGCGGAGGAAGAGGGCGGTCATGCGGGGCGGCTCTCTGCATGTGCGGTGGACGAGGCACCCCCTCTGCCCTGCCGGGCATCTCCCCCACAAGGGGGGAGATCGGCTGGATGCTCTCGCTTCCCCAAGCAATCGGCCATCCAAATCGGCAATCCGGTTGCGAGGCGGGAAAGCTAAGCAGCTTGTGATCTCCCCCCTGTGGGGGAGATGCCCGGCAGGGCAGAGGGGGGTAGCCACACCGAGATACATCACCCCCACACCCCCGCATCGACTCCGGCAAAGCCCGTCATCTTCAATTCCTGCGCATTCCTCAGCCCCAAGGGCTGATGCGTTGCCGCCAGCACGATGCCGCCCTTTTCCAGATGCGTCATGATCAAATCGGCAAACAGCCGGTCGGCGCTGGCGTCGAGTGCGGCGGTCGGTTCGTCGAGGATCCAGACGGGGCGGTGGGCGACGAGCAGTTTGGCGAAAGCTATCCGGCGCTGCTGGCCGGCGGAGAGATAACCGAAGGGAAGGTGGGTGATGCCGGAAAGACCGACGGCGTCAGTGGCGTCCTCGACGGAGAGGGCGGCGGAGCCTGTATTGCCGAGAAAGGTGCGCCAGAAATCGAGATTTTCTGCAACCGTAAGTTCATTCTTCATCGCATTTCGGTGGCCAAGGTAGTGGCTGACCTCGCCGGGGTGCCTGCCTCCCGGGCTCTCTTCGCCGTGAAATATGACAGTGCCTTTTTCCGGCCTGAGGAGGCCGGCGACGACACGCAGCAAAGTGGACTTTCCCGATCCATTTTTTCCGGTCAGGACAAGCGCCTCGCCGGCCGCCAAGTGAAAGGAAATGTTAACGAAAATGAGATCCTCACCGCGCCTTGCAGCCAGATTTTCGGCGGTGAGATGCATGCGTCGGCTCTTTCTTGGTTTCGGCTTGCGGCGGGGTCAAAAAATGTCCGATTTTGACTGTGCTCGGGTATGGCAAGTTTTTAGGAAATTATCTATAAGACCTGCAACCACGCCAGCGGTCGGCGTGAATTTCATCCTTGCGCCGAACTTGGAGCGTCTGTTCCACGTGCGGACAGCGGAAATGGCCGTACCCGCATCCTGATGTGCATTAAGTGCATAGGCGTTCGCACGACTGTGTTGGCTATCAGAAACGGGGTATCTCGTGTCTAAATCTCTTGACAGTTTCAATTGTCGTTCCACGCTTTCCGTCAACGGGAAGGACTATGTCTATTACAGCCTGCCCAAGGCTGAGGCAAACGGTCTGGCCGGCGTGTCGAAGCTTCCCTATTCGATGAAGGTGCTGCTCGAAAACCTGCTGCGCTTCGAAGACGGCCAGTCGGTCACCAAGGAGCACATCCTGGCCGTTGCCGAATGGCTGAACAATAAGGGTGCGGTCGAAAACGAAATCGCCTATCGCCCGGCGCGCGTGCTGATGCAGGACTTCACCGGCGTTCCCGCCGTCGTCGATCTTGCCGCGATGCGCGACGCGATGGTGTCGCTCGGCGGCGATCCGGAGAAGATCAACCCGCTCGTTCCCGTCGACCTCGTCATCGACCACTCCGTCATCGTCGACGAATTCGGCACGCCGCAGGCTTTCGCCAGGAATGTGGAGCTGGAATACCAGCGCAACGGCGAGCGCTACCGCTTCCTGAAGTGGGGCCAGCAGGCTTTCAAGAATTTCCGCGTCGTGCCTCCCGGCACCGGCATCTGTCATCAGGTCAATCTCGAATATCTCGGCCAGACCGTCTGGACCAAGGAAGAGGACGGCGAGACGATCGCCTATCCGGATACCTGCGTCGGCACCGACAGCCACACGACGATGATCAACGGTCTCGGCGTTCTCGGCTGGGGTGTGGGCGGTATCGAAGCGGAAGCTGCGATGCTCGGCCAGCCGGTCTCGATGCTGCTTCCCGAAGTCATCGGCTTCAAGCTGACCGGTAAGCTCAAGGAAGGCGTCACGGCGACCGACCTCGTTCTCACCGTCGTGCAGATGCTGCGCAAGAAGGGCGTCGTTTCGAAGTTCGTCGAATTCTTCGGCCCCGGCATGGACAACATGCCGCTCGCCGACCGCGCGACGATCGGCAACATGGGTCCGGAATATGGCGCGACCTGCGGCTTCTTCCCGGTCGACGGCGAAACCATCAATTACCTCACCATGTCCGGCCGCACGCATGACCGGATCGCGCTCGTCGAAGCCTATTCGAAGGCGCAAGGCATGTGGCGCGAGGGCGATGGTTCCGAGCTCGTCTTCACCGACACGCTGGAACTCGATCTTAACGACGTCGTGCCGTCAATGGCCGGCCCGAAGCGTCCGGAAGGCCGCATTTCGCTCGAGAACATCGCGACCGGCTTCGCCGGCTCGATGGATGCCGACTACAAGAAGCCCGGCCAGCTGAACAATCGCTATGCGGTTGAAGGCACCGACTTCGATCTCGGCCACGGCGACGTGGCGATCGCTGCCATCACGTCGTGCACCAACACCTCCAACCCGTCAGTGCTGATCGCCGCCGGCCTTCTTGCCCGCAACGCTGTTGCCAAGGGCCTGAAGACGAAGCCGTGGGTGAAGACCTCGCTGGCACCGGGAAGCCAAGTCGTCGGCGAATATCTCGCCAAATCGGGCCTGCAGGCCGATCTCGACAAGCTCGGCTTCAACCTCGTCGGCTTCGGCTGCACCACCTGCATCGGCAATTCCGGCCCGCTGCCGGCGCCGATCTCGAAGACGATCAACGACAAGGGCCTTATCGTTTCCGGCGTTCTCTCCGGCAACCGTAACTTCGAAGGCCGCATCTCGCCCGACGTGCAGGCGAACTACCTCGCATCTCCGCCGCTCGTCGTCGCTTATGCGCTTGCCGGTACGGTGCAGATGGATCTGACCAAGGAGCCGATCGGCGAGGACCCGAGCGGCAATCCTGTTTATCTCAAGGACATCTGGCCGACCTCTAAGGAAGTCCAGGAATTCATCCTGAAATACGTGACCCGCGAACTCTACGAAAGCAAATATGCCGATGTCTTCAAGGGCGACGTCAACTGGCAGGCCGTTCAGGTCCCGCCGGGCCAGACCTATGCCTGGGACGACAATTCGACCTATGTGCAGAACCCGCCCTACTTCGTCGGCATGGGCAAGAAGGGCACCGGCGTCTCCGACATCAAGAGCGCCCGCGTTCTCGGCCTGTTCGGCGACAAGATCACCACCGACCACATCTCGCCGGCTGGTTCGATCAAGGCGGCATCGCCGGCCGGCGCCTACCTCATCGGCCATGACGTTGCCGTTGCCGACTTCAACCAGTACGGCACGCGCCGCGGTAACCATGAAGTGATGATGCGCGGCACCTTCGCCAATATCCGCATCCGCAACCACATGCTCGGCCCGAACGGCAAGGAAGGTGGCTACACCATCCATTATCCGTCGAAGGAAGAGACCTCGATCTACGACGCCGCGATGCAGTACAAGCAGGAAGGCGTGCCGCTCGTCATCTTCGCCGGTGTCGAATACGGCAACGGCTCCTCGCGCGACTGGGCTGCCAAGGGCACCAACCTGCTCGGCGTCAAGGCGGTGGTCGCCCAGTCCTTCGAGCGCATCCATCGCTCGAATTTGGTCGGCATGGGCATCATTCCCTTCGTCTTCGAAGAGGGCACGACCTGGCAGAGCCTCGGCCTCAAGGGCGACGAACTCGTCACCATCGAAGGTCTGGAAAAAATCAAGCCGCGCGAGAGGAAGATTGCCAGGATCACCTATGGCGACGGCACCGTGAAAGAGGTTCCGCTGCTGTCGCGCGTCGATACGCTCGACGAGGTGATCTACCTCAACAATGGCGGCATCCTGCAGACGGTTCTGCGCGATCTCGCCGCCTGATTTTTAAGAAACTCGCATGATAATGGCCGCCGGAGAGCAGTTTCCGGCGGCTTTTTCTTTGCGGCGGCAGTATTCAAACGGGGCTCACGATGATTTGTTTCACGCAAGTTCCTGTCGAGCTTCGTCTCACCCGTTCGTGACTTTTCGTTTGGACCTGGAAGGATTATTCGTACGTTCATATGTCAGGGCCGCCGGTTCAAACATGCCGTCGGCGCTGAAAAAGAGGTGCAGGTGAATGTCCCCCCGTTTTTTGCTTCCGCTAATCGCCAGCGTTGTTCTGTCGGGCCCGCTGCAGGCCGACGACGGCACGCCGAAAGGTGTTGTCGAACTCTTCACGTCGCAGGGCTGCTCCTCCTGTCCTCCCGCTGATGCCGCTTTTCGCAAGCTGGTGAACCAGGGCGATGTCATCGCGCTCGCCTATCATGTCGATTACTGGAACTATCTCGGCTGGGCCGATACGCTGAGCTCCAAGGAAAATACCGAGCGACAGTATGGCTATGCCAAGACGATGGGCCGCAGCAACGTCTACACGCCGCAAGCCATCGTCAACGGACGTGACCATTTGGCCGGCGCCGATCTGAATGGCATCAACAGCAAGATCGATACCTATAGCAGCGAAGGCAACGGGCTGACCGTTCCGATCAGTGCCGCGATGCGCGGCGACGAGTTGGAGATCAAGATCGGCGCGGGACAGGGCAGAGCCAATGTCGTGATGGTCTATTTCGATAAGGAAAAGACGATCGACGTCGAAAAGGGCGAGAACAGCGGCCAGAAGATCTCCTATCTGCACAGC
Organism: Rhizobium leguminosarum; assembly: GCF_001679785.1. NCBI lineage: Bacteria > Pseudomonadati > Pseudomonadota > Alphaproteobacteria > Hyphomicrobiales > Rhizobiaceae > Rhizobium > Rhizobium leguminosarum. The sequence goes on along the minus strand of NZ_CP016286.1, from coordinate 3,808,889 downwards.
GTCACCAATGTCGAAACCGTCGGCATGTGGGACGGTAAGGCAACCAGTCTGACGCTGCCGGCCAGCGTCCTGCAGCGGCCGCAGCTCGAGGGCTGCGCCATCCTGCTGCAATCGGCAACCGCAGACGGCGATCCGGCTGCGATCCTTGGCGCGACCGTGGTGATGGCTGGCAAAAATATATGAGATTCCATCCGGTTCCGGATGAAGTGCCGGGCGGCCCGGCCGAGCGTATTCGGGGCTGGGGTTAAGGTCGATACGCTCCGCCGGGCCCTTTGGCGCGCTGGCGCCAAACCGGAATTCATAAATCTCCTGCAAATGAGGCGCTGTTTTGACTGAAATGCGGCGCTGCGGAGAAAGCGTGGACCTGTCCAACGTATCATGCTTTCCGAAAATCGAACCCAACTTTCGGAAGGCATGATGCACTAACTCAAAGTGCTACAGCGTCCTTGCGCGAGAGACGTGCGGCGCTGCAGTGCGGCGGAATGTGACGGCTGGCACTCTTGCAATTTGCGGCGGCTCGGGCAAACTGTCACCCTCCTGTCACAAGCGGAGGCCTCGGGAGACTGATGACAGATCAGCCGGATTTGCGACACGGCGAAAGCCGCTCCGTCGACAATAGTTCCTCAGTCGTCGTCGATCTCAGGGAATACAAACAAAGCAAGGACCCGCTTCCGGTGACCTTCCACCGGCGCGAACTGGACGCGATCCTCTGGATCTACGGCCGCATGGTCGGTGACGGTGAGTGGCGCGACTACGCCATCGATCACCTGAAGGACAGGGCGGTCTTTTCCGTTTTCAAGCGTTCCGGCGAAATGCCGCTCTTCCGCATCGAGAAAAACCCGAAGCTCGCCGCCAAGCAGGGCGCCTATTCCGTGATCAGCGTCAACGGCACGATCCTGAAGCGCGGTCACGAGCTGAACCAGGTGCTGAAGGTCTTCGACAAGGCCCTGAAGCTCGTCGACAGATAAGCCATATCAGCCGTTAAACAGCACGCCGGGATAGGTCGACGGGTCCGGATCGGTGCTCATGCCGTCACCGAGGGCGCGCTGCATGAACATCGTATCCAGCCAGCGGCCGTGCTTGTAGCCGGTGCCCTTCATCAGTCCGACCTCCTCGAAGCCGGCCGTGCGATGGAGCGCGATCGATGCGGGGCTGGCGCCGCCGATGACGGCCGCCATCTGCCGAAAGCCGAGGGTGGTGCAACGGATGATCAGTTCGGCGAGCAGCGCCTTGCCGATGCCGCGGCCACGGGCTTCAGGCGCCAGATAGATCGAATCCTCGACCAGCCAGCGATAGGCGGGACGCGTGCGGAAGGCCGAGGCATAGGCGTAGCCGAGGAGAGTCCCGTCCGCGCCGATGGCTGCGATATAGGGATATTGCTGGCCGACGATCGCCGAAAAACGCAGTGCCATCTCGGCCTCGGAGGGCGGGACGATCTCATAGCTCGCTACGCCGTTCAGGACCGATTCGCGATAGATATCGGCAATGGCGGGAATATCGGCATTCGAAGCATCGCGCAGGAGGAAGGACATTTCAGCAGCAGATCCATAAGGGCGGCAAGGTTTTTTTAAAACCATTCCGTGGAAGCCTACGCAACAAAAAAGGCGGCCGAAGCCGCCTTTTCGATCTCAGTCGGTCCTGCTTATTTACGGTTGCCCATGAACTGCAGCAGGAACATGAAGAGGTTGATGAAGTCGAGATAGAGCGTCAGCGCACCCATGATCGCCTTGCGGCCGGCGACGGCGACGTCATCGGCTTCCAGGTACAATTCCTTGATCCGCTGCGTATCGTAGGCGGTGAGGCCTGCGAAGATCAGCACGCCGAGTACCGAGATCGCGAACTGCACGGCGGACGACGCCAGGAAGATGTTGACCAGCGAAGCGATGATCAGGCCGAAGACACCCATCATCAGGAACGAGCCCATCGCCGACAGGTCACGCTTCGTCGTGTAGCCGTAAAGCGACAGCGCGCCGAAGGAGGCGGCGGTGACGAAGAAGGTCTGAACGACGCTCTGGCCCGTGTAGATCAGGAAGATCGACGAGAGCGACAGGCCGACGAGCGCGGCGTAGACCGCAAAGGTCGTCTGGGCGGCGGCCACCGTCATGGTATTGATCCGGAAGCTCAGGAAGAACACCAGAGCCAGCGGCGCCAGAATGACCACCCACTTCAGCGGGCTGACATAGATCGCCTGACCGAAAGCGGTCAGCTCGCCATTGGCGAAGGCGAATTGGAACGACAGATATGCGGCCACACCGGTGATCGCCAGGCCCAGCGCCATCAGGTTGTAGACCTTGAGCATATAAGTGCGCAGGCCTTGATCAATCATCTCGCCGGTCTGAGCGCGGCTTTGATAGTTACGAAGATCAGCCATAGTTTCCTCTTACAAGCTCCGATGGAAATACGGTGTCGGGGTTTTCGACCCGGGCGCCGCTGCGGAGCTCCAGCATGCCTGCGGATAATATGAGGCTTTCGCCCTTTGCAAACAAGAGGCTTGCATAGGCTCGGTCGGTTAAATCGCCGTAAGGTGAAGGGTTTGGGTGCCGCTGCCCGGTCAAAGCTCGCGCAAGACGGGGGCTGCCTTCTGCCCAAGTATGCGCCAGGTGCCGATGAGGCCGATGCCGACGGTCAGGACGAGCGCGGTCACAAGCGTCAGTCCCGCCACGTCGGGCAGAAAGGCCGAGGGCAGACGCATGATGCGGGCGACGATGAACCAGGCGGCGGCGCTGCCAGCGATCAGCGCGAAGATCGCAGTCGCGAGGCCGAGGATCAGATATTCGTAGCTGAAGGCGCGGATCAGCATGGCGCGCGTGGCACCGAGCGTCTTCAGCACCACCGCGTCGTGGGTGCGCGCCCGGTTTCCGGCGGCAAGCGCGCCGGCAAGGACGAGGATCGAGGCGATCAGGGCGACCGAGGCCGCAGCGCGGATTGCGGTCGCCAGCTGTGCGACCAGCTGGTTGACGATATCGATCGCGTCCTTGACGCGCACACTGGTGATCGTCGGATAGGTGTTGGTGACCGATTTCAGGATCGCCGCATCTTCGGCCGGTGTCGAGGAGGGATCGGTCAGCGTCGCCAGCCACGCATGTGGGGCGCCGCGGAAGGTATTCGGCGAGAAAACCATGACGAAATTGATCGACAGCGATTCCCACTCGACGCGGCGCAGATTGGCGATCTTCGCCGTGATGTTGCGGCCGAGCACGTTGACGGTCACCTTATCGCCGATCTTGAGGCCGAGTTCATGCGCCTCTTCCGAGGAGAAGGAGACGAGCGGCTCGCCGCTGTAATCCGTGCCCCACCATTTGCCTTCGGTGAGGGCAGCGTTCTCCGGCAGGGTTTCGGCATAGGTGATGCCGCGATCGCCGTTCAGCACCCAGCGGCCGGCCGCCGGCACGTTCATCTTGGTGACGTCCTCGCCGTTGAAGGCGATGATCCGGCCGCGCAGCATCGGCACTTCGACGAGTTTGCCCTTCGGTGCCTGGCCTTGGACGAGATTGCGGAAGGCGCCGACCTCGGCGCTCTGGATATCGACGAAGAAGAAGTTCGGCGCACCCTCGTTCATGCGGCCGGTCAGCTGCTGGCGCAGGTTCCCGTCGATCAAGGTCAGCGTCACCAGCAATGCCAGGCCAAGGCCGAGCGAGAGCACGACCGAGGGCGTCAGTGCGCCGGGACGATGGATGTTGCCGATCGCAAGCCGCAATGCCGGCGAATTGACGCGTGGGCTGCGGCGCGCGAGCCAGGCGATCAGCGCGGCGACCAGGCGCAGGACGACGAAGGCGAAGACGATCGCGCCGACGAAGACGACGGCGATAAAGCGGTCATAGGCGGTGAGAATGGCAAGCCCGGCAAGGGCGGCCATGAAGAGCGCGGCAAGCAGGATATAGGGCCAGGAGGGCAGGTGGCGGGCCTCGAAGCCTTGCTCGCGGAAGAGTGCGGTCGCCGGCACTTCGCGGGCATGGCCGAGCGGCAGGATGGCGAAGGCGAGCGTCGTCAGGATGCCGAAGAGCGTGGCGAGCAGCAGGGCGCCGGGATAGAGGGTCGGCGCGGTCGAGACCGGCAGGAATTGCGCCAGGAACTGCGCGGCAAGCATCGGCGACAGGGCGCCGATGACGAGGCCGATCAGGATGCCGCCGAGAGCGATGATGGCGATCTGGAAGAGATAGATCAGAACGACGACCTGCGCCGGCGCGCCGAGACATTTGAAGGTGGCGATGGTGGTGCGCTTGGAATCGAGGAAGGCGCGCACCGCATTGGCGACGCCGACGCCGCCGACGATCAGCGCGGTGAGGCCGACCAGCGTCAGGAACTGCGAGAAGCGGGTGATGTTTTCGGTGAGCGAGGGCGCGGCGCGGTCGCTTGTGCGGATCGCCCAGCCGGCGGAGGGGAACTCCTTGGAGGCGCGCGCCTGGATGCCCGACATCGCGCCCTTGTCGTCCAGCCGGATCTTGTAGGCATGCTCGACCAGGCTTCCGGTCTGGATCAGCCCGGAGGCTTGGAGCGCCTGGCGGCTGAGCAGCAGACGCGGCGCAAAGCCGAAACCTTCCGACAGCGCATCCGGCTCGGTTTTCACCGTGCCGGTGATGCTGAGCTTGACGTTGCCGAGCAGCAATTCGTCGCCGACCGCAAGCCCGAGCCGATCGAGAAGCAGTGGCGCTGCGACCGCGCCATAGGTGCCGCCTTGGCCCGAAAGCAGTGCTGCAAGCGGATAGTCCGGCTCGGCCACGAACTTGCCGAAGAGTGGGTAGGCGTCGTCGACGGCCTTGACCTCGACCAGCGCCTGATCGGAACCGTCAGGCTTGCGGGCCATCGAGCGCAGGCCTGTCGACACCGAAACGGTGCCGAGGCCTTCGAGGAAACCGATTTCCTGAGGCGTGGCTTCGCGGTTGTTGAGTTCGAAGCGGACGTCGCCGGCCAGCAGTTCCTGCCCCTGCGAGGCGATCGTGTCGGTGATCGACTGCGACACGGAATTGACGGCGGCAATCGCGCCGGTGCCGAGCGCGATGCAGGCAAGGAAGATGTAGAAGCCGCGGACGCCGCCGCGCAGCTCGCGCAACGCCAGGCGAAAAGCGAGCGAGACGCGTGGGGTGATGATCCTCATGCGATCGCCGCTTCGCTGCGGCGGGCGGCGCTGTCGCCTTCGATCCGGCCGGAGCGGACGCGAATCTGGCGCGAGCATCGGTTTGCGAGCGAGACGTCATGGGTGACGAGAAGCAGGGTCGTGCCACGTTCGGCCTGCTTGGAGAACAGAAGGTCGGCGATCTGGCGGCCTGTCTCGGTGTCGAGATTGCCGGTCGGCTCGTCGGCGATCAGCAGGGCGGGCGAGGGGGCGAGCGCCCTGGCGATCGCCACGCGCTGCTGTTCACCGCCGGAAAGCTGACCGGGATAGTGGTTCAGCCGTTCGCCGAGGCCGACCGATTTCAGCTCGCGATGAGCGATCTCGAAGGCGTTGCCGACATTGGCGAGTTCGAGCGGCACGGCGACGTTTTCCAGCGCCGTCATGTTGGCGATCAGATGGAAGGACTGGAAGACGATGCCGATGTTGCGGCCGCGGAAATCGGCGACCTGGTCCTCGGTGAGGCTGTGGAGCGGCGTGTCATTGATGTTGATCTCGCCGCTATCGAGCTTCTCCAGCCCGGCAAGCACCATCAGCAGGGTGGATTTGCCGGAACCGGAAGGGCCGACGATGCCGACGGATTCGCCGGCCGCGATATCGAGATCGATGCCCTTCAGCACATGGACGGAGGCGGCTGCGCTGCCGAGGGTCAGATCGGCGCCCTTCAACTCGATAATGGTTTTTGCCAACAGAAATCGCCCTATATAAGTCGGTAATCGAATGGCCGCATAACGGCACTTCGCCAATCTAGGGAAGCTGGAATGAGATTTAAAGTTGCCGCCCTTCAATTCACCGTCATCGCCGTCTCGCTGATCCTTGCCACTGCAGCCAATGCCCGGACAATCAACCTCGTCGGTTTTGGGGACAGTTTGATGGCGGGTTATCAGTTGCCGCCCGGCGACGGCTTTCCAGAAAAGCTGCAGGCGGCCCTGAAAGCGAAGGGCCTCGACGTAACCATTGCCAATGCCGGGGTCTCCGGCGACACGACGGCAGGGGGCCTTGCGCGCATCGACTGGTCGGTACCCGACGGCACTGATGGCGTCATTCTCGAGCTTGGCGCCAATGATGCGCTGCGCGGTATCCCGCCGGAACAAAGCGAGAAAAATCTCGATCAGATGATTACCCGGCTAAAGGAGCGTGGCATTGCCGTGCTGCTCGCCGGTATCATAGCGCCGCCGAATATGGGGGCGGATTATGCCGCACGATTCAACCCGATCTACCAGAAACTTTCTGAAAAACATGGGCTTCCCCTCTATGCCTTCTTCCTCGACGGCGTTGCGCTGGAGGCGGGGTTGAAGCTCGACGACGGCATGCATCCAAATGCGAGAGGGATCGACGTCATGGTCGAAAAGATGGAGCCTGCTGTCACAAATTTCGTCGAAACGATTTCTTCTGTGAAGAATTAGGGGCTTGCGCGGTTGTTGATTGCATGATTCCGTGTGAGCACCTGCAAAAGATTCGGGGAGTGCTCGTGATGCCGAGACTGTTTACCGCCCTCGAAATTCCGCGCAATGCGGCGATGAGTCTTTCATTGCTGCGCGGTGGCCTCCCCGGAGCACGATGGATCGATGTGGAAAATTACCACATCACTCTGCGCTTCATCGGTGATGTCGACGGCCGGACGGCCGATGAAATCGTTGAACGCCTCGACCGCATCGACCGGCCGGAATTCCAGTTCCGGCTTGAAGGCATCGGTTCGTTCGGCTCGAAGAAACCGCATTCGGTCTGGGCCGGCGTCTCGCAATCGCCTGAAATGCATGCCCTGCAGGGCGAGATAGAGCGCATCTGCCAGCGCATCGGCCTGCCGCCGGATCCCCGCAAATTCATGCCGCATGTGACGCTGGCGCGGCTCAAATCCTCGCGGCTCGACGATGTCGTGCAATATCTGGCCGGACGCGGCAACTTCCACACCGCAACCTTCACCGCACCGCGCTTCGTGCTGCTTTCGTCACGCGAATCGGTCGGCGGCGGGCCTTACCTCACCGAGGAAGTGTTCCCGCTTCACGAGGTGCGCTCGGCGCCCAGCGTTTCGAGCAGCCTGCAGCAGCCGGTCAAGAGCCTGGTGTAGACCAGCTCGAAACCATCAGGGCCGCCATAATAGGGATCGGGAATATCCTCTCCCGTTCCCAGCGCAGCATCACCGAAAAGGTGGATATTCGCCCCATGCGGCGCGCTCTTTTCGAGCGCCGCTAAGTTGTCGCGGTCCATGGTAAGGATCAGATCGAAATCCCCGAAATCTCCCGGGCGGACGCGCCGGGCGCGCTGTCCCGATATGTCGATTCCGTGGCTTTTCGCGGCGGCGATCGAACGCCGGTCTGGCGGCTCGCCCTCATGCCAGCCGCCGGTGCCGGCGGAATCGATCGTAAAATCGCCGGTCAAGCCTGCCTCGGCGACGAGATGGCCAAAAATTCCCTCCGCGAGCGGAGAACGGCATATATTGCCCATGCAAACGAAGAGGATGCTGATGCGTTTCATCGGTAACCTGTCGACAGAGAAGAGGAGCATGGCATGAAACGGGAAAGACTGGAACGGGCGGCGGCCGAGGCGGAACTGGCCGAGCTTGCAGGCTGGGCGCTCAATGATGCGGGCTCTTCGATATCGAAGACGTTCAAGTTCGCAAATTTCATCGAGGCTTTCGGCTTCATGACGCAGGCAGCGCTCGCGGCCGAGAAGCTCAACCACCATCCCGAATGGTTCAATGTCTATTCCAAGGTGGATGTGACGCTGAACACGCATGATGCCGGCGGGCTGACGGAGCTGGATTTCAAGCTCGCCAGAGCCATGGAGAAGGCTGCGGCGCGCCGTATGGATTGAAAGCCGGGCCGATTGAAAGGGGCCGATTGAAAGACTGGGCGCCATCACCATATGTTCGCTTGGACGAAAGGGATGCAGGGATGGACGAGGTCAAATTCGGGGAAATCCTGTTGCCGGGCGACGAGGACACCCAGAGCCGGCGCGAGAAAACCGTAAGGCAGAAATTCTGGCCGACTTTCCGGCGGGCGGTGCGGCAGATCCCGTTCTCGCGCGATGTCGTTGCCGGTTTCTATTGCGCGCTCGATCCGCAGACGCCGACGAAGGTGCGCGGCGTGCTGCTTGCAGCACTCGCCTATTTCGTCATGCCGGTCGACATGATCCCGGACATTTTCGCCGTCATCGGCTTTTCCGACGACATCGCCGTGCTCTCGGCGGCCTTTGCCATGGTGCGCGGCCACATCCGGCCGGGCCACTACGAAGCGGCCGACCGCGTTCTCGCCGATCGGCCGGAAGAAGCAATGAAGACGATCTAAAGCGCGTCCGCTGCACACTTTTGGGCGACATGCGTCAGGCGATTTCGCGTTCCAGCACCTTGCGGAGCTTGCCGAAGGCAAGCCGGATACGTGACTTCACCGTGCCGAGCGGCAGACCGGTCGCTTCGGCGATCTCCGAATGCGATTGACCGAGGAAGAAGGCGGCGCGCAGCATGTCGCGCTGTTCCTCCGGCAATTGGCCGACGGCGGCGCGTATCTTGGCGTCGCGATCGTCATTGGCGATGATTTCTTCCGCGCCGATATCGGCCGGCGGCTGTAGGGCCGGATCAGTCTCATCGAAGATGCGGGTATTGGCGCGGCGCTGGATGTCGATGCGGCGGTTGCGGGCAATACGGAAAAGCCAGGTCGAGAGGGAAGATCGCGTGGCATCGTAGAGCTCTGCCTTGTGCCAGAGCACGATCATGATCTCCTGGACCAGTTCCTCAGCCTCGCCTGATGTCATCCTCTGGCGCATCAGCCAGGCCTTCAGGCGGGGTGCGAAATAGTCGAACAGGATGGAGAAAGCCTGCTGGTCGCGATCGTCCGCGACGGCCTTCGCGAGGGCAGCGAAACGCTGTCTTTCCTCGGCATCCATATCTCCTCACCAGCCCCCTGCGACAATAATTTCGTCCCGGATTTCCAAGTCTTACTGAGGTACAACGGATTTGGGAAAGGTCAAACTCTTGCCTGAATCTTTGTGTCTTAAATTCAGCCGAACGGAGGGCCAGTGCCATTGGGGCACGGTGTCGCGGCCGATACCGTCAAAGGGACGAAAATTGACACCCGAGCTGAAATGACACAGGCAGATACAAATCGCAGCTATTGTTGACCATTTGGTAACCTGAATTAAGTCAAAATAAAGCAGATCGTGATTATGCGGCGCCCGCTATGATCGCTTCGGGCCTTGAATCGCAAGAACCGGCAGGAATCCATGTTTGTAAAAAGTATCGTATCCGCTCTCGCACTCACCCTTGTTATGGCCGGAGTTGCGACAGCGCAGCAGGCCGCGCCGAACCGCATCCAGCAGTTCCAGGCATGGGGCGCCTACTCCTACAAGTCGGGCAACAGCACCGTCTGCTACGTGCTGTCCGTTCCGACGGCAAAGCAGCCGGCAAGCGTCGACCATGGCGACAATTTCTTCATCGTCTCCCAGCGTCCGGGCCAGAACATCTCCTACGAACCGCAGGCGATGATGGGCTACACGGTCAAGGAAAATTCGAAGATCAACGTCGTCATCGACAGCAAGACCTTTGTGATGTTCACCAAGGACAAGGCCGGCTGGGTCGAGAACGCGGCGCAGGAGCCGGCCCTCGTCGCCGCGATGAAGACCGGTCATTCGATGACGGTCAATGCCGTTTCGCGCAAGGGCACCGGCACCTCCTACAGCTATTCGCTCTCGGGTATCTCGGCTGCGCTGAAGCAGATCGAAACCTGCAAGTAAGCGGTCCTTTAGGCCGAAGAATTTCATGGGCCGGCCTTGCGCCGGCCCATGCCGTTTCCATCTATGGTGACGCGCGGGCAAAATGATGCTAAAGCCGGCGCCAACAGCGGACAGATCGCGATTTCAGTCGCCGTTCCGCCATTCAACTTCTGCCGATGTGCTGTCATGCGCCCGCAGGTCTTCCGGCTCACCGCTGAAGTCCACGGGGTTGCGAGGAGCAGCCACATGTTTGAATTCGGGATGAATGCCTATGTCCGTCATGGATGCGATAGATGTGACCAAGCCGCTGATGCGCGCGCCATCCGGCGCCGAGAAGCCGTCGTTGATCGGCATGTCGCGCGAGGAGATGGGGGCGGCACTCCGCGAAAAGGGTGTGGCTGAGAAGCAGATCAAGATGCGCGTCTCGCAGCTCTGGAACTGGATCTATGTGCGCGGGGTCTCCGACTTCGACCATATGACGAATGTTGCCAAGGACATGCGGGAGATGCTGAAGCAGCATTTCACCATCGAACGTCCCGAGATCGTCGAGGAGCAGGTCTCCAACGACGGCACGCGCAAGTGGCTGCTGCGCTTTCCCCCGCGCGGCGCCGGGCGTCCCGTCGAGATCGAGGCCGTCTACATTCCGGAAGAGGGCCGCGGCACGCTGTGTATCTCGAGCCAGGTCGGCTGCACGCTCAACTGTTCCTTCTGTCATACCGGGACACAGCGTCTGGTGCGCAACCTGACTGCGGAGGAAATTCTTTCGCAGTTGCTGCTTGCCCGCGACCGGCTTGGGGACTTCCCGGACCGTGAAGCGCCGCAGGGTACGATCATGCCTGCCGAGGGCCGCAAGGTCAGCAACATCGTCATGATGGGCATGGGTGAGCCGCTTTATAACTTCGATGCCGTCAAGCAGGCATTGCTGATCGCAACGGATGGTGACGGCCTGTCACTGTCTAGGCGCCGCGTGACGCTTTCCACTTCTGGCGTCGTGCCGGAGATCTTCCGCACTGGCGAGGAAATCGGCGTCATGCTGGCGATTTCGCTGCATGCGGTGCGTGACGATCTGCGCGACCTTCTGGTGCCGATCAACAAGAAGTATCCGCTGAAGGAGCTGATCGAGGCCTGCCGGTCCTATCCTGGTCTTTCGAACGCGCGGCGCATCACCTTCGAATATGTGATGCTGAAGGATGTCAACGACAGCCTGGAAGACGCCAAGGGGCTGATCAAGCTCCTGAAGGGCGTGCCGGCGAAGATCAACCTCATTCCGTTCAACCCCTGGCCCGGCACCAATTATCAGTGTTCCGACTGGGAGCAGATCGAGAAGTTCGCCGATTTCATCAATTCGGCAGGTTATGCTTCGCCGATCCGCACGCCGCGCGGCCGCGACATTCTTGCCGCCTGCGGCCAGCTGAAATCGGAATCCGAACGCATGCGCAAGACCGAGCGGCTCGCCTTCGAGGCGATGATGATCGCCAATCACGGCGCCGACGACTGATCAGCAAGTTTGATCCTCGCTACAATTCTCCGCGATTGATTTCAGGGGGCGCTTTTCCTAAAAGTGCCCCCAAAATCATTCAGGAGGATCCCCATGCGCCCGATTTTGCTCGCTCTTGCCGCCAGTTTGGCCCTTTCCCTGCCCGCAAAGGCCGATGACGTCACCGTTGCCGTGACGGCGATCGTCGAACATCCGGCGCTGGATGCGGCGCGCAAGGGTGTTCTCGATGCGCTGACGGCTGCGGGCTACAAGGAAGGCGAGAACCTGAAATTCGTGTTCGAATCGGCGCAGGGCAATCCGGCGACGGCGGCCCAGATCGCCCGCCAGTTCGCCGGCGACGAGCCCAATGTCATCGTGCCGATCTCGACGCCCTCGGCCCAGGCCGTCGTTTCCTCGACGCGTGACATTCCCGTCGTCTTCACGGCCGTGTCCGATCCGCTTGGCGCCCAGCTCGTCAAGAACATGGACAAGCCCGGCGGCAACGTCACCGGCCTCTCCGATATGTCGCCGGTCGCCGAGCACTTGGCGCTGATCAAGGAAATCCTGCCTGATGTGAAAACCATCGGCTATCTCTACAATTCCGGCGAGGCGAATTCCGTTTCGCTGCTCGCCGTGCTGAGGGCCGAAGCCGAAAAGGCTGGCCTGAAGGTAGTCGAATCGGCCGCCACCAAATCGGCCGAGGTCCAGGGAGCTGCACGCGCACTCGTCGGCCGCGCCGATGCGATCTACATTCCGACCGACAACACGATCATTTCCGCGCTTGAAGGCGCTGTCGCGGTTGCCGAGGAGAGCAAGCTGCCGCTCTTTACCGCCGATACGGATTCGGTTTCGCGCGGCTCGATCGCCGCCCTCGGCTTCAACTATTATGATGTCGGCAAGCAGACCGGCGACATTGTCGTTCGTGTGCTGAAGGGCGAGAACCCGGGCGACATCGCCGTCAAGACTGCCGCCGGCAGCGATCTCGTCGTCAACAAGGCGGCGGCCGAGAAGATGGGGGTCACCCTGCCGCAGAGCGTGCTTTCCCGCGCTACCAAAGTCATCGAATAAACAAGGCGACTGCCGTCGCTGATCGAGTTTGCAGCCGCTCCCGTTCCACACGGGAGCGGCTGATGGTATTAAAAGCCTGATGTTTCGCGCAAGGCGCGGAGCGGAAACGGACAGAAGAGGGGCGGAAGCCTTGAGCCAAATCGCATTCTGGGGGGCCGTCGAACTCGGACTGGTCTATTCCTTCGTCGCCCTTGGGGTCTATCTCGCCTTCCGTGTTCTGGATTTCCCCGACCTGACGGTCGATGGCTCCTTTCCGCTTGGCGCGGCGGTGACGGCCGTGCTGATTATTGCCGGCGTCAATGCTTGGCTTGCAGCGCTGATCGCTATGGCGGCCGGTGCCGCCGCAGGCATGGTGACGGCGCTGCTCAACGTGCGCTTCAAGATCCTCAATTTGCTCGCCTCGATCCTGACGATGATCGCACTGTTTTCCGTCAATCTGCGCGTGATGGGCAAACCCAATGTCGCGCTCATCAATGCCGACACGATGATCAGCCCGTTCTTCGGCCATGGCCTTCGCGATTTCTACGTGCGGCCACTCTTCGTCGGTGTTCTCGTCGTCATCGCGCTCATCCTGGTCTGGCGTTTCCTGGAAAGCGATGCCGGGCTGGCAATGCGGGCGACCGGCGCCAATGCAAGGATGGCGCGGGCGCAGGGCGTCGATACCAGCCGGCAGATCTATCTCGGCATGGCGATCTCCAATGCGCTGGTGGCGCTCGGCGGCGCGCTGTTTGCCCAGACGAACGGCTTTGCCGACGTCACCTCAGGCGTCGGCACGATCGTCGTCGGTCTCGCTGCCGTCATCATCGGCGAGACGCTGCTCGGGCGCCGCGGTCTGCTGATCGCGCTTGTTGGATGCGTGCTCGGCTCGATCCTTTATCGCATCGCGATCCAGCTGGCGCTTTCGAGCGACGTCATCGGCCTGCAGGCGTCCGATCTCAATTTCGTGACGGCCGTGCTGGTGACCGTGGCGCTCATCCTTCCCCGTTTGCGTGGAGGTGCCGCGTCGTGATCAACCTCAAGAACATCAAGGTCGTTTTCGGGCGCGGTACGCCGCTGCAGAAGCAGGCGCTTTCGGGTGTCAGCCTGACGATCGAGGAAGGCTCCTTCGTTACCGTCATCGGCTCGAACGGCGCCGGCAAATCGACGCTGCTCGGCGTGCTCGCCGGCGATGTGCTGGCGAGCGAAGGGCAGGTGCTGATCGGCAATGCCGACGTCACACGCAAGACGACGGCGGCGCGCGCCGGGCTCGTCGCCCGTGTCTTTCAGGACCCGCTGACCGGAAGCTGCGGTGCGCTGTCGATCGAGGAGAACCTGGCGCTTGCGGCGCGACGCGGCGAGCGGCGCGGACTTGTTTCGGCGCTTGGCGCAAAACGGCGCGACCATTTTCGCGCGAGGATCGCCGAGCTCAATCTCGGGCTGGAGAACCGCATGAAGGACCGCATGGACCTGCTTTCCGGCGGCCAGCGCCAAGCGGTCTCGCTCGTCATGGCGACGCTGGCCGGCTCGGAGGTGCTGCTGCTCGACGAACATACGGCGGCGCTTGACCCCGGCATGGCAGAATTCATCATGGGCCTGACCCAGAAAATCGTTTCCGAGCGCAAGCTGACGACGCTGATGGTGACGCATTCGATGCGCCAGGCGCTCGATTATGGCCACCGAACGGTGATGCTGCATGGCGGCGAGATCGTGCTCGATGTCGCCGGCGACAGCCGCAAGACATTGCAGGTCGAGGATCTGATCGCAATGTTCCGCAAGATGCGCGGCCAGACGCTGGATGACGATGCGTTGCTGATCGGTTAGCGGACAGCTGATCGTTTCACGACTCCTCAGAGGCCAGGGGGACCGTCATCAAGAGCAGACTTCCACCAGAACGCGATGGCCGTACTGGTTGAGCCATTCCGGCTGGCACTGTTGCGGGTCATAGTCGTCATCGCCGAAGAACAGACGATTTCTATCATGGAAGGCGAAACGGCCGTCGCGGTGTCCGCCAAAATGGCCGGCTCCGCCGAAATAATGCGCTCCGAAGCCGCGATCGGCGAAATTGCCGCCGCCCATATTCGCACCACCGCCGAAGTGGCCGCCGTCACGCGAGAAGCCGCCACCGCCATGGCCTCCGCCGCCGTGAGCTAAGGCAGGTGTTGTCGCTGTAAGGGACGTGGCGGCAAACGTCAGCGCAACAACTCCTGCCGTTATGATATTGCGGAACCTAATCATGGACTTATCATTTCAAGGTAGCTCTTCGTGAGCCGTAAAGGATATGTGGGCAGCGAAGGTGGCGTGGCCTAGCCACAATTGCCGACTTACGATCATATGTTGATCACAAGTAATCGCGCGAAAGGCATGGAATAATTTTGGAAGACGACGAAATTCGCGGTCACCGCCTGCTCCGGCGTGGCGTCCCGCGAATGTTGTGTCGTTGGCGGCGGCGGATCGTTTCACGACCGCGAGCGGATCGATCAACCGACCGCGGGCGGATTGCTGCGCAACCGCGGGATTGCTGCGCAACTGCGGCTATCTCGCCTGGGTGAGCAGGATCTTTGCGGCGAAGACCGAGAAGACGCCGGCGAAGGTGTAGTCCATGCCGCGCAGCACTTTCTTGTTGTTCTGCAGCCATGAGGCCAGCCAGTCGGCGGCAAAGACGACACTGGCATTGACCGGCATGCCGATCAGGATGAAGCAGAAGCCGAAAAAGAGCAGCTTGTGGGTGACGGCTGGATCGCCGGCGCTGACGAATTGCGGCAGGAAGGTCATGAAGAAGATGATGACCTTGGGGTTCAGAAGATTGACCCAGAAGCCTGACGAGATGTTCGAAAGGGCGGTGCCCTTCTGCTCCTCGACCTTGGCGACGGTGAGCTTCGAGCCGAAACGGATCGCCTGTACCGCCAGCCAGAGCAGATAGGCGGCACCCCCGGTCTTCAGGATCAGGAAGGCGGTCGGCGAGGCGGTGATCAGCGCCGAAATGCCGAAAGCGACCAGCATGGTGTGGACGACGATGCCGAGGCTGGTGCCGACGACAACGAAGAGCGCCGCCTTCTTGCCCTGGGCCAGCGCACGGCTGATCGACAGCGTCATATCGGGGCCTGGGGTTGCCGCAAGCAGCAGCGTCGCGGCGGCAAAGGCGAGAAGGGTCGGCAGGCTGGGCAGGAAATCCATGACACACTCTGAAGCCGGGAAAGGATCTGCGGATCTCTTACCCGGCTTTCAGAAAATTACCAATCAAACTTCCAGATTCGAATGATCTTAGGCCTGATCGGCCTAAAACAATTCGAATCCAAGTCAAAGAAGTAGAGCATGATGTCATCCGAAAACCGCGCACACTTTTCGGCATCATGCTCTGGCGCCGATTACTTCTGTTCGAGGAAGGCCTTGAACTTGTCGGCATAATCCTTGTGCCAGCGTGACAGCGGCGGGCGGTTCTCGATGATATCGCCGGCCGCCCAGGCCATGCGGCGTTCGTCGACCGGACGCGCCACATCATTGTCGGGGCAGAGAATATAGAAATCGCCGCGTTCCAGGCTCTCGACCATGAAATCGACGGTCTGTTCCGGCGTCCAGGCGGCAGCCGGTTTTTCCGCGCTGTCGCCCTTGGTGAGGCCGGTGAAGACGAAGCCGGGGATCAGAAGATGGGCGGAGATCTTTCCGCCTTCGGTGTTGCGAAGCTCATGCTGCAAGGCTTCGGTGAAGACTTTCACGCCTGATTTGGAGATGTTGTAGGCGGGGTTGCCGGGCGGCGTGGTGATGCCCTGCTTGGAGCCGGTGTTGATGATCAGGCCGGGCTCGCCATGCGACAGCATCTTCGGGCCGAAGGTGCGCGTGCCGTTGATCACGCCCATCAGGTTGACGGCGAAGATATTGTCCCAGTTCGCCTGCGGGCTGAAGATCGATGTTTCCGGGCCGATGCCGGCATTGTTCATCAGCACGTGCACACGGCCGAAACGCTGGAGCACGGCGCGCTCGAGCGCTTCCAGCGATTCTCTGCTGGCGACGTCGGTCTCGACCGCCATCACATTTTCCTCGCCGGCGATGGCCTTGAGTTCGTTGGCGGCGTCGGCCAGCCGATCGCCGCCGAGATCGGCGATGGCGACGCTCATGCCGCGTCCGGCGAAATATTTCGCCGCGGCAAGGCCGATGCCGGAGGCGCCGCCGGTGATGACGGCAACATTCGATTTCTTGAAAATGTCCTGAATATTCGTCACGGGACTGGCCTCTCTTCGGAGCATTGTTCGGACGCTGCCGAATATGGTAGTTTCGCAGTGCAAGCCAAACCTGCGAGGTACCCGCGCGTGGCCAAGGTCGTGTCCATCAGAATCGATGACCACATGGAGGAATTTATCGGCAATCAACTCGATCAGGGAGCCTATGGCTCCGCAGACGAGGTGATCGACGCCGGCTTGAGGCTTCTGCAGCGCGAGGCAGAGCTTGCGGCAATCGAGGCAGCCATTATCGAAGGTGAGAAATCTGGCAAACCACGGCCTTTTGATTTTGATGCTTTTATCGAGGGAAAGCGAGCGCGACGCGGCCGCCAATGAAAGCGCTTGTTCTCTCGCCAGCCGCTGTCGATGATATCGACAGGATTTATGACTATACCGAAGAGAAATGGGGCCAAGGTCAAGCGGAGGACTATATCGTTGCGCTCCGGGGTTACTGCGAGGCGCTTGCAGCACAGACAAAGCATGGCCGCAAAATCATTGGATTGAGGAGCGGCTACACCGCCCTGGCGTTTCGCTCGCATTTCGTCATTTACGCTGAGACCGAAAAAGTGTTGACGGTTATTCGCATCCTGCATCGGCGCATGAATATCGCGGCTCATCTCTAAACTGGGCTTGTGCGGTCCGGCTTGCCCTTGCGTCACGCGCCAATCTCGCTAAAAGTGCCGCGACACCGGGTTTTGCCGGCCTTTTATGCAACGGACCTCATCATCATGGCATCATACAAAGACGTGAAGAAAGTCGTTCTCGCCTATTCCGGCGGCCTCGACACCTCGATCATCCTGAAGTGGCTGCAGACGGAGCTCGGCGCCGAAGTCGTCACCTTCACCGCCGATCTCGGCCAGGGCGAAGAGCTGGAGCCGGCGCGCAAGAAGGCCGAAATGCTCGGCATCAAGGAGATCTATATCGAGGATGTGCGCGAGGAATTCGTGCGCGATTTCGTCTTCCCGATGTTCCGTGCCAATGCCGTCTACGAGGGCGTCTACCTGCTCGGCACCTCGATTGCCCGTCCGTTGATTTCCAAGCATCTGATCGACATCGCCCGCAAGACGGGTGCTGATGCGATCGCCCACGGCGCGACCGGCAAGGGCAACGACCAAGTCCGTTTCGAACTGTCCGCCTATGCCCTGAACCCCGACATCAAGATCATCGCGCCTTGGCGCGACTGGGCGTTCAAGAGCCGCACCGATCTGCTGGCCTTTGCCGAACAGCATCAGATCCCGGTTGCCAAGGACAAGATGGGCGAGGCGCCATTCTCTGTCGATGCCAACCTTCTGCATTCCTCTTCCGAAGGCAAGGTTCTCGAAGACCCCTCCCAGGAGGCGCCTGAATATGTGCATATGCGCACCATTTCGCCTGAGGCTGCACCCGACAAGGCAACGACCATCAAGGTCGGCTTCGAAAAGGGTGATGCGGTTTCGATCAACGGCGTGCGCATGAGCCCGGCAACACTGCTCGCGACACTCAACAATTACGGCCGCGACAACGGTATCGGCCGTCTCGACCTCGTCGAGAACCGCTTCGTCGGCATGAAGTCGCGCGGCGTCTACGAGACACCAGGCGGCACGATCCTGCTTACGGCGCATCGCGCCATCGAATCGATCACGCTTGACCGCGGTGCTGCCCATCTCAAGGACGACATCATGCCGCGTTACGCCGAGCTGATCTATTACGGCTTCTGGTTCTCGCCGGAGCGCGAGATGCTGCAGGCGCTGATCGACAAGAGCCAGGAGCATGTCGAAGGCGAAGTGACGCTGAAGCTCTACAAGGGCAATGTCATGGTCATCGGCCGCGAAAGCGAAAAGTCGCTCTATTCCGACAAGCTCGTCACCTTCGAGGACGATCAGGGCGCCTACGACCAGAAGGATGCGGCCGGCTTCATCAAGCTCAATGCGCTGCGCCTGCGCACGCTCGCCAAGCGCAACCTCGTGAAATAATCACGGTTCGCCTTCGAACCGGATGTGAGCCCGCCGGCATTGCCGCGCGGGCTTTTTCGTGGAGTGAGGTAGCAAACGCCACCAAACTCTAGAGCGTTCTGGATGGCCGGATTGCAACAACAACGGACGTCGGCTCGGCTTGGATAGACGACCGCTACGGGGCCCGATAGCCGACCGTCCGCGGCGAGGACGCCCGACACAAAAAACGGACATTAGAGTTCTTGCCGCCAAGGTCAGGGTTTGGCCCAAATCGGACGGCGTTTTATAAATTATGAAGGCCCGCAATGACATAACGGGAGGCAAGTTCGAATATCGCGAAACTTGCGGAAATGGACTTGGTCTAAAGCTAGGTTAGTGCCCGTCCACAAACGGTAAACCACTGAAATTATTGGAGGAATAGCGATATTGCGACGGGCAAAGCCCGGCGGTTTCAGGTATACTTTAGATCAAGCCATTGATTCTAAAGACAAACCCGCAACCGCCGGAGCCGACAATGCGCCAAGAACGCACCGTCCAAGCCAATATATTCGATCTTTTCGCCGAACACGAGATCGGCCGCGAGCTGAAAGCCATGTCGCAATGGCTGGATGAGCATCGTGATCTGCTCGGGCTGGTAGCGCAGGACCTGCGCCGCCACGGCGTCAAGGAGACCGGCCGCGAGGGCCTGCCGGCGGAGGCCGTGCTGCGTTGCGCCCTGCTCAAACAACACCGTCAGTTGAGTTATGAGGAGTTGGCCTTTCATCTGGAAGATTCCGCCTCGTTCCGGGCCTTTGCCCGGCTGCCGTGGGGGTGGAACCCGAAGAAGTCGGTCTTGCACAAGACGATCAGCGCGATCCGGGCCGGGACCTTTGAAGCGATCAATCGCGTGCTGTTGACGAGCGCCCGGCAGGACAAGGTGGAACGCGGCAAGGTCGTGCGCATCGACAGCACCGTCACTTCGGCGCTGATGCACGAACCGAGCGACAGTAGTCTTTTGTGGGACTGCGTGCGGGTGATGGTGCGGCTGTTGCAGCAGGCGGCTTCCTTGGGCAGCGCCATCTCATGGCACGATCACTGCCGCGCGGCGAAGAAGCGATCCCGGGCGATCCAATTTACCCGCGGTCGTCCGAAACGAGTTCAGCACTATCGCGCGCTGCTCAGGATCACGCGCACCACCTTGAGCTATCTCGAACAGGCGGCGGCGCAACTGCCCTTGGCGGCGGGCCCGGCGGTCGAACTCTGGCAGGCCCAACTCCGCCACTATAAGCCGCTGATCGAACGGATCATCGCCCAGACCGAGCGGCGGGTCCTGGCCGGCGAGGCGGTGCCGGCTGGCGACAAGCTGGTCAGTTTGTTCGAGCCGCATGCCGACATCATCGTCAAAGGCAGCCGCGACGTCGAGTATGGCCATAAGATCAATTTGACCACCGGCACAAGCGGGCTGATCCTCGACCTCGTCGTCGAAACCGGCAACCCGGCCGACAGCGAGCGCTTGCTGCCGATGCTGGAACGCCACATCGGCATCTGGGGCGAGGCGCCGCGTCAGGCGGCGGCCGACGGCGGCTATGCCAGCCGCGATAATTTGAGCCGAGCCAAAGCCTGGGGCATCTGCGACATGGCCTTCCACAAGAAGTGCGGCCTCAGGATCGAAGACATGGTCAAGAGCCGCTGGGTCTATCGCAAGCTGCGCAACTTCCGCGCCGGCATCGAGGCCGGCATCTCCTGCCTCAAACGCGCCTACGGCTTGGGGCGCTGCACCTGGCGTGGGCTCGACCACTTCAAGGCTTATGTCTGGTCCTCGGTGGTCGCATACAATCTCGCCCTCTTCGCCCGCCTCAGGCCGACCTGACATCCCATGTCGCCAGCCAAAACCGGACCGGCGTGACGCCGGCAGTTGCCAATGCGCGCATGTCCACCAGAAATCCTGGCCGCCGCAATTAGCACCCATGAGCCACACCGCATGGCTTCAAAGCGGCCACCAAGCGGAACCCAAGTGCGCTGCAAGCTCAAGAAAACCAGCGTTTATGGACGGAAACTAGGTTATGCGCCGCTTCGCCGCCCACTCCGGACAGTGGGGCTGCGTTCGACGCCGGCCCTCACATTGCTGCGGTAGGCACACGAACAATCGGGCGGGCATTCCACACCGAGGGACAGCCTGCGGCGTGCAGTGGAAGTGTTGGATGAAACGCGGGTTCCCCTGAAGCGCTGTTGAGGTCGGTCGTTTCATTTACGTGCGACCAGTCCTATAATAGGGCGGGTGAGGCCGAACCAATGGACCGCAAGCTTTCCGCCATCCTCGCTGCTGATGTCGTGGGCTATTCCGCGCTGATGGAGCGCGACGAGGCTGGTACATTCGAGCGCCTTCGTGCGGGACGCAAGGAACTGTTTGAGCCGGATATTGCTCGTCATCACGGCCAGATTTTCAAGCTGATGGGCGACGGGATGCTCGCCGAATTTGGCAGCGTGGTGGACGCGGTGGAATGCGCCGTCTCGCTGCAGCGCGGGCTGGCGGAACGGAATGCCGCCGTTCCCGAGGACCAGCGGATCAGGGTCAGGATCGGGATCAATCTCGGCGAGGTGATCGTTGAGGGCGAGGACCGGTATGGCGAGGGCGTCAACGTCGCGGCCAGGCTTCAGCAGTTGGCAGACCCTGGCGGCATCTGTGTCTCGGGAAAGGTCGCCAGGGAGGTTGAGAAGAAGCTGGCTTTCGGTTTCGAGCCGATGGGCGAGCAGAAGGTGAAGAATATCGCCGAACCGGTACAGGCCTTCCGCGTCCTCCTTGAGGGACAAGCCCCACGCCAACCAGGGCGGTCATCGCCTTCGCGCTGGGTTTGGGCAGCAGCAGCCGTGCCAGTCCTTATTCTGGTCTTGGCCGGGACGGTCTGGCAATTCTGGCCGACCGCGACAGTAAGCGGCAAGCCGTCGGTAGCGGTGCTGCCGTTCGACAACTATGGCGGCGACGAGGCGACCGGACGCCTCGCCGATGGCCTCACTGAGGACATCATCACCGATCTGGCGGGGTTTCCTGAATTCCACGTGATCGCCCGTAACTCGACTGAACAATACCGGGACAAACCAGCCGTGCCGAGTGAAGTGGGTAAGGCGCTCGGTGCGGGATTTGTGGTCGAGGGTTCCATCCAGCGTCAGTCTGACCGCGTTAGAATTACGGCGCAGCTCATCGACGCCAAAACGGGCAAACATCTTTGGACGCAGCGCTGGGACCGGCCGGACGAGAATTTGTTCGCAATCCAGATTGAAATTTCCGAGCAGATTTCGAACCGCCTCGGCGGCGGCGCAGGTTTGGTCCAGGAGGCAGGCCGCATCACCGCCCACCGAAAGCCACCCGAGAATCTCAACGCCTACGAACTTTATCTGCTCGGCACCGAAAAACTCGAGCAAGTCAATCAGGCGGATGTCGAAGAGGCCGTCAGGCTGCTCACCCGGGCGGTTGAACTGGACCCCGGCCTTGCCCGCGCCTGGGTCGAACTTAGCCATTCCCATGGTGTCTTGATCGGTTTTGGGGTTGAAGCCGACAAGAACCGGGCTCTGTCTGCCGAGGCTGCCGAGCGCGCCGTCCAGCTCGACCCGAGCGATGCCGAAGCGCATGCTGTTTATGCCATGATTTTAGGCGATAGAGGCGAATTCGAACGCGCCAAGGCAGAGTTCGACACCGCGCTGCGCCTCGCTCCCGGCCAGTTCGAAGTTCTGACTTTCTATATCGATGGGGCCTCGACCTTCGGCGAGCCAGAGCGCACCGCGGAACTGGTCGACAAGGCGGTCAGTCTCAACCCCGGTTTCCCGATGTGGAGTGCCAGGATTTTCACTCATGCCTATTTCATGGCGGGCCGGTATGAGGATGCCCTGCGGATGCTGGACCGCTTGACGCCGGAAAACTATGGAAGGAAACACTGGGTTATGCGTTCTGGCGCGCTTGCGGCTCTTGGCCGAACTGAAGAGGCGAAGGTCTCGGTAACGGACGCACTCAGGCGGTTTCCCAATTTGACCGTCGAGGGATTTGTCAATATTCCCGGATTCAACGAAGCGGAGCGCCAGCGGTTGATCGAAACCATGCAGCTCGTCGGCTTTCCTGATTGCGCCAAAGCGGAAGAGCTCACGACGCTAAAGAAGCCGTTGCGCCTGCCGGAGTGTGCTTCGCCGCAATCGCGTTGACGAGCAGCCACAGATGACAAACGCTTCGAAGGGTCCGAGACGCGACCTTCGTTTCACCGACCGCGAAAGCCCAGATGCGGCGCTCGGCGCTCGTTGTTCGTTCCGGCCGGTGCAGGTCTGCACCGGAGATGGTAGGGGCTGGCGCGAGGGAAGGCTCCTCGAAACAGAACGTCCCTTTGCATGGCGCTTGTGGGAGTACATGTGGACCCCTGAAAAAGTGGGGCGATATATGCTGCGATGTCGCGCAATCGATGGGGCGGGGTGCGTGCAGCCCGACCTCCAGCGTTCCGACTGCGAGAGCTATGCGGCCAATTGGATCGTTCCAGTGGAGGTTACGGTCGTTCCCGAGCCACATACGTACCAGGAGGAATTCGTGATCTAGAGCCTTTCCGGGTTAGATTGAAGCATTCTGTTGGCTCAAACGGAGTCGGATGGCCGGTCGATCAGCCGGCCCGTTTCAGCCAACCCGAAGGGCCGGGCATCTTTTCGCCAGGACAAAGGCGATCGGCTCGGACGTACCTTGGGGTATGCCCGTCGCCAATCGCCTTTGTCCTGACGAAAATCTGCTCCGGCAGAATGCTTCAATCTAACCCGGAAAGGCTCTAGTCACCCGCATGGGCGGAATGGCGGCTTTTGGCGCAACTGCGAGCCGCGTTGTCACTGCGTCATGTCCGCTTTGCAGCTACAGCGACGGGGTGGCTCGATGACCATTATGAGGCGCATTGCTGCCGTGGTAGAGGTCGCATATCGGCCCAAAGCGCACACGAGGTTGCTCTGTCGTCCCTGCTGGCGGGGCTCGTCCATTCGAATTCTGGACGTCAAACGACCCACCTAGTCTAGTGCCCGTCCACAAACGGTAAACCACTGAAATTATTGGAGGAATAGCGATATTGCGACGGGCAAAGCCCGGCGGTTTCAGGTATACTTTAGATCAAGCCATTGATTCTAAAGACAAACCCGCAACCGCCGGAGCCGACAATGCGCCAAGAACGCACCGTCCAAGCCAATATATTCGATCTTTTCGCCGAACACGAGATCGGCCGCGAGCTGAAAGCCATGTCGCAATGGCTGGATGAGCATCGTGATCTGCTCGGGCTGGTAGCGCAGGACCTGCGCCGCCACGGCGTCAAGGAGACCGGCCGCGAGGGCCTGCCGGCGGAGGCCGTGCTGCGTTGCGCCCTGCTCAAACAACACCGTCAGTTGAGTTATGAGGAGTTGGCCTTTCATCTGGAAGATTCCGCCTCGTTCCGGGCCTTTGCCCGGCTGCCGTGGGGGTGGAACCCGAAGAAGTCGGTCTTGCACAAGACGATCAGCGCGATCCGGGCCGGGACCTTTGAAGCGATCAATCGCGTGCTGTTGACGAGCGCCCGGCAGGACAAGGTGGAACGCGGCAAGGTCGTGCGCATCGACAGCACCGTCACTTCGGCGCTGATGCACGAACCGAGCGACAGTAGTCTTTTGTGGGACTGCGTGCGGGTGATGGTGCGGCTGTTGCAGCAGGCGGCTTCCTTGGGCAGCGCCATCTCATGGCACGATCACTGCCGCGCGGCGAAGAAGCGATCCCGGGCGATCCAATTTACCCGCGGTCGTCCGAAACGAGTTCAGCACTATCGCGCGCTGGTCAGGATCACGCGCACCACCTTGAGCTATCTCGAACAGGCGGCGGCGCAACTGCCCTTGGCGGCGGGCCCGGCGGTCGAACTCTGGCAGGCCCAACTCCGCCACTATAAGCCGCTGATCGAACGGATCATCGCCCAGACCGAGCGGCGGGTCCTGGCCGGCGAGGCGGTGCCGGCTGGCGACAAGCTGGTCAGTTTGTTCGAGCCGCATGCCGACATCATCGTCAAAGGCAGCCGCGACGTCGAGTATGGCCATAAGATCAATTTGACCACCGGCACAAGCGGGCTGATCCTCGACCTCGTCGTCGAAACCGGCAACCCGGCCGACAGCGAGCGCTTGCTGCCGATGCTGGAACGCCACATCGGCATCTGGGGCGAGGCGCCGCGTCAGGCGGCGGCCGACGGCGGCTATGCCAGCCGCGATAATTTGAGCCGAGCCAAAGCCTGGGGCATCTGCGACATGGCCTTCCACAAGAAGTGCGGCCTCAGGATCGAAGACATGGTCAAGAGCCGCTGGGTCTATCGCAAGCTGCGCAACTTCCGCGCCGGCATCGAGGCCGGCATCTCCTGCCTCAAACGCGCCTACGGCTTGGGGCGCTGCACCTGGCGTGGGCTCGACCACTTCAAGGCTTATGTCTGGTCCTCGGTGGTCGCATACAATCTCGCCCTCTTCGCCCGCCTCAGGCCGACCTGACATCCCATGTCGCCAGCCAAAACCGGACCGGCGTGACGCCGGCAGTTGCCAATGCGCGCATGTCCACCAGAAATCCTGGCCGCCGCAATTAGCACCCATGAGCCACACCGCATGGCTTCAAAGCGGCCACCAAGCGGAACCCAAGTGCGCTGCAAGCTCAAGAAAACCAGCGTTTATGGACGGAAACTAGTCTATGATTCCGCGGAGTTCGTCGTTGCGCCAGGCGCTAGAAAATCTTCTCGGTGGGAAGTCCGAGCGCGAATGAACCCGCGTATTGCGCCTGGGCTCCGGGCTGCATCGGATGATAGCGAGCGCCCTGTATGTCACGGAAGCAGCGCTCCAGCCCGTTCTCTCGATAGAATGCCGCGCCGCCTGCGACCTCCATTGCAAGCTCCGTCACCTCGATAGCGTGCCGTGCGACCAAGGAGCGGCCGATCATAACCTCGTTGACGGTTTCCGCGGACGGTTCGTTTCGAGCAACTACCTCTAACATCCAGCGATGCGCGATCTGTGCGGCCCTCAGAGAGGTTTCCATGCGCCCGACCAACCCGATCACATGATCGCTGTTGGCCTTGCTACGGACCATCTTGACTGCGATGTCGCGGGCGCTCTCGGCGACGCCAAGATAGACCGCGTAGATCAGAGGAAACGCGATCATGGCGATGACTTGAAATACTGGATGCCATTGCCCCGCGCTTCTGGAAAATGCGACACTGGCATCCGGCACGAAGAGGTTTTCGATGATGATATCGTTTGACCCGGTTCCCCTCATTCCAAGTGTTCGCCACGTATCTTCTATCGAAACCTCTGGCGATGCCATCGGAACGCCGAAATGAATGACGGAGCGCGCGCCGTCCTGTTCTTCATAAACAGCACCGGTCATCAGGATGTTTCCTGCCGCCGCGCCGGAAGTGAAGCGTTTACGCGCGGTGATCCGGTATCCGCCATCAACTTTCATGGCCTTGCCCGATCCGCCGATCCAGTCCGATCCGCCGCTCGAGAGCAATATGATTTGCTCCGATGCAACACGTCTCAGGAGCGGCTCCACCGCGGCCACCTTTTGATGCCGCCAGCGCCAGGCGGGGATGGCGACTTGATGGGTATGCATGGAAAAGGCAAGCGCAGTGGACCCACATGCACGAGCAATGGATTTGAGCATCTCAGAAAGTTCGGGCACTTCCGCGCCCAGCCCGCCCAATTCGATTGGGACGCCTACCCGCACGAGTCCAGATTCCTTTAGAAGCGCGTAATTCTCGCCGACGAAGGTGTCGCTCTCGTCGATCGATGCGGCGCGTTGCGCGATGGTGGGCAGGACCGAATTGGTTAGTTCGATAATGGTCCGACCGCCGGCAAGGTTCTGTTTTGGTTCTGTAAGCCCGAGCATATCAATGCCTCCTATCTCGTGAGGATTGAGACTCTGCGCTCGTTTCACAATTGCGGCTAGTACACGAACTGTACTGAACCCCGCCGCCGTATGGCCAGGCAAGGAGCATTTGGCGGGCCGGTTGTTTTGCAATATTGTGCCTGATCCAGACCGGTGGAGGTCCTTATGGTAGAGCGTGACGGCTACGGGCAATTCTGTCCAGTATCAATGGCGTCGGAAATCCTCTGCTCGCGGTGGACGACCTTGGTCGTCCGCGAATTCCTTTGCGGATCGACGCGCTTTAATGAGTTGCGTCGCGGTCTACCAAAAATGTCTCCGGCACTCCTATCAAAACGACTGAAAGAACTGGAACAATCGGGCGTCATCACGGTGACAAGGAGTGCGAACGGCATTACCGATTACCAACTCACGGTAGCGGGCGAAGAATTGAGACCTCTGATCATAGGTCTCGGAAATTGGGCTCAACGGTGGATGGAATCGCGACTTTCCTTGAAGAATCTCGACCCTTCTCTGCTCATGTGGGACATGCGGCGGAGCCTCGATACAAGAAGACTTCCGACCCGCCGTTGTACGATACGGTTTCTGTACCCGGAACTTTCGGCCGCGCAAAAGAGCTGGTGGCTTGTGGTCGAAAACGGAAAAGTCGATCTCTGCAACTTCGATCCGGGCTATGATGTAGACCTTCTCGTTGAAGGGTCGCTCCGTTCGATGACCGCAATTTGGATGGGCCTCACGACCATACGTCAGGAAACCGATGCAGAAACGCTGAAACTTGAAGGGGACAGGGTCCTCGCGCGCGACATGCAGGAATGGCTCGGTCTTAGTGTGTTTGCCAAAACCCCCCGGATGAGGGCTTGAACCATCGAAGGCGAGTGGTTCTGACGGATACAGCCCAGCAACGAAGACTCGTCACCCAGCCGGAAAATTGGCACGCACTCCTGCAGAAGCCGATGCCCGCTCTTGGCGCATAGCCGCTCAATCGAACTGCTAAAACCGGAAATGTTTTCCCTAAGAGGCACGGCCCCGCACTCTGTCAAATCTCTGCATGCTCCGCTAGTTCCAACGCATCCTCGATGTCCACACCAAGATACCTGACCGTGTTCTCGATCTTGGTATGTCCGAGCAGGATCCGGATTGCTCGAAGATTGCCCGTCGCTTTGTAGATCATCGCGGCAGCCGCATCCTTCAACAACGAACAGATGTCCGCCTCGGCCCGAAAGCCGCCCCCGGTAGCGTTTGCTACCTGATCCCACTCTTCATGACAGTGCACCACCCTTGACGGATGGCCGTGATCGCCTAGTCTGCAACATCATCCTTCGGAGCATTTCCATGACGCAGTCTTTGCTCTTCGGCGCCTTTCTGGCGGCGCTCTTCTACGTGCTCATTCCAGGACCCGCCTTCCTGCAGCTGCTCGGCATCGGCGCCGGGCAGGGGCGCAAGGCCGGCGCCTTCTTCATGATGGGGCATCTGGTCGGGGACCTCATCTGGTCGTCTCTGGCGCTGATCGCGATCGTCGGGGCAAAGACGATCGGAACCTTCGTCTTCGACCTGCTCGGCCTTGCCTGCGGCTTCTACCTCGCCTGGATCGGCTGGAGCGCCGTCAATGCAAAGCCGAAAGCGGAGGGGCAGGCGCTTGTTATGGTCGAGCGGCCGTTTCGGCGCGGTCTGATCTTCGGCGTCACCAATCCGAAGGGTTATCCGGTGGCGCTCGCCACCTTCACCGCACTCGTTGCGGGCTCGGCCGGCGCGCTCGATTTCGAGGCGTTGCCGGTGCTGCTCGTCGTGTCGTTCGTCGGTTTCGTCACTGCCGACATCATCCTGATCGGCATCATCGGCGCCGGTACGGTGCGGCGCTTCTATCGTGCCCATGAGCGGCTGATCGTGCGCTGCTCTGGTGTGCTTTTCATGGGATTTGCCGCTCAGGCGCTCTGGCACGCAACGCCCGGCCTGCTCGGCTGGCGCAAGGCCTGACCTAGAATTTCGGGCATCATGGTCCGATCAGCCATCCAGAAAATTGACGATCGATTTCAGCGTCTGGACCTCATTGGGTTCGCCGATCGACATGGCGATCTGTAGCTGGTTCTTGTAATAGTCGAGGAAATTGAAGCTGGTGCCGTCGGTGACGCTGGAGAGATCGATGATGTTGCCGAGCGGATCGATCGCATGCATCGGCAGCGGTTCGGAGATCGCGGCATAGGTGTTCTGGTCGATCAGGCCACTGTCGAAACCCTGGCGCGCGTAATTACGCAGTTCTCCAGGGCTGACCGCGGTGAAATCCGGGCCTTCGCCAACATCGTCTTCGATCTGGAACGAGGCCGGGGCGGGAGCTCTGGTCTCGATTTGAATATCAGAGGTCTTCGAACTTTTTGCGTTATTAGGATCGTTTTTAAAAAGAAGACTCTGAGAAGACCGCACAGAAAAAATTTCCATGGCGCATGTCCCCTTACAAGAAGAACATCGGAAAACTAGCGCCTGCGCGTGATTCGCGTCAATCGTTAACGATTGGTTAATTTTCACGTATCAATTGTTGTCCACCAGATTTGGCAGGCGCCCGCAAAATTTGGCAGGCGGGGCAAAAGGTCCTTCCCGGCAACATACCAATTCTACGACAGCCCTCCTATATTGACGATCCATCTGCATGCCAAAAGGAATTCTCCGATGCCTTCTCCACATGATTTCAATCCGGCGCTGGTGACCTGGGACGGTCTTCACGGCCTGCCGCGTTTCGATGCTGTTGATGACGGCGATTTCGCCGCTGCCTTCGAAGCCGCACTTGCCGCGCATGAAAAGGAGATCGACGAAATCGCCGGAAACGGCGATGCGCCGACATTCGACAATACGGTCGTGGCGCTGGAGATTGCCGGTGACGCGCTGTCGCGCGTTTCGGCGCTGTTCTGGAACAAGGCAGGCGCCCATACCAATGACCTGATCCAGGCTCTGGAGCGGGAGATCTCGCCGAAGATGTCGCGCCACTATTCGAAGATCGGGATGAATGCAGCGCTTTTTGCCCGCATCGACACGCTCTGGGAGAACCGCGAGAGCCTTGGCCTGACGCTCGAACAGACACGCGTGCTGGAACGCCACTGGAAAGGCTTCGTCAAATCGGGCGCCAAGCTTGATAAGGCCGAGCAGGAAAAACTCGCCGTGATCGATGAAAAGCTCGCCGGCCTCGGGACGCAGTTCGGCCAGAACGTCCTGGCCGACGAAAAGGCCTGGGCACTGGTCCTTTCTGATAGGGCCGAGCTCGAGGGCCTGCCGGAATTCCTTCGCGACGCGATGGCGGGGGCAGCGCGCGAACGCGGCGAGGAGGGCAAATATGCGGTGACGCTGTCACGCTCGATCATCGAGCCCTTCCTCACATTCTCGGAGCGCCGCGATCTGCGCGAGCAGGCTTTCAAGGCGTGGGTGGCGCGCGGCGAAAATGACGGTGAGACGGACAACCGCGCTGTCATCAAGGAAACGCTGGCGCTGCGCCACCAAGTGGCGACGCTGCTTGGCTACGGCAATTTCGCCGAGCTGAAACTCGACAACACGATGGCGAAGACGGCGGATGCGGTGAACGGCCTGCTGAAGGCCGTCTGGGCGCGGGCGGTGAAACGCGCCGGCGAGGAGGAGATCGATATCGCGGCGCTGATTGCCGAGGAAGGCCGGAACCACGAGGTGATGCCCTGGGACTGGCGCCACTATGCCGAAAAGATTCGGGCGCGGAAGTTCGATTTCTCCGAGGCCGAGCTCAAGCCTTATCTGCAGCTCGAGAAGATCATCGAGGCCTGCTTCGACGTCGCCGGCCGGCTGTTCGGCATTCGGGCCGTCGAGAAGAAGGGCGTGGCCGCCTATCACCCTGACGTTAGGGTGTTCGAAATCAGGGACCGCGAAGACAAGCTCGTCGCCCTCTTCCTCGGCGATTATTTCGCCCGCAGTTCGAAACGATCAGGCGCCTGGATGAGCTCGCTGCAATCGCAGCACAGGCTGAAGCTGAAGAACGGCCGCCACGGCGAATTGCCGATCATCTATAATGTCTGCAACTTCGCCAAGCCGGCGGAAGGCAAGCCGGCGCTGCTGTCGCTCGACGATGCCCGCACGCTATTCCACGAATTCGGCCATGCGCTGCACGGCATGCTTTCGAACGTCACCTATCCCTCGGTTGCGGGAACCGGCGTTTCGCGCGATTTCGTCGAGCTGCCGTCGCAGCTCTATGAGCACTGGCTGACGGTGCCCGATATTCTGAAGCGCTATGCCGTGCATGTCGAAACCGGCGAGCCGATGCCGCAGGCCCTGCTCGACAAGGTGCTTGCCGCCCGCACCTTCAATGCCGGCTTCAATACCGTCGAGTTCACCTCGTCGGCGCTGGTCGACATGGCGTTTCACACGAGAACGGCCGTCGAGGATCCGATGGCGGTGCAGGCCGAGGTGCTGGCCGAAATCGGCATGCCGAAGTCAATCGTCATGCGCCATGCGACGCCGCACTTCCAGCACATCTTTTCCGGCGGCTATTCGGCCGGCTATTACTCCTACATGTGGTCGGAGGTGCTCGACGCCGACGCCTTTGCCGCCTTCGAGGAGACGGGAGACGCCTTCAACAGCGAGATGGCGCGCAAGCTCAAGGACAATATCTATTCCGTCGGCGGTTCGGTCGATCCGGAAGACGCCTACAAGGCCTTCCGCGGCAAGCTGCCGAGCCCGGATGCGATGCTCGTCAAAAAGGGACTTTCGACCTTCGAGGAATTGACAGGCAGCGACGCCTAAGACAATTTGATGACACGCTATGATGCGGCGGGGCGACAGCCTTGCCGCAGCTTTTGCGCGTTCCCCCCCTTTCGCAAACGCAAAAAAAACTGTATGGACGCCCCAAACTAATAGGCGCGTCCTCTAGAGCGTGCGCCCCAGCTTCAGAGATTTCACATATGTCACTTCGCAATATCGCGATCATCGCGCACGTTGACCATGGCAAAACGACCCTGGTGGATGAGCTTCTCAAGCAGTCCGGCTCGTTCCGCGAAAATCAGCGTGTCGCTGAACGCGTGATGGACTCGAACGATCTCGAAAAAGAACGCGGCATCACCATTCTCGCCAAGGCGACCTCGGTGGAATGGAAGGGTGTCCGCATCAACATCGTCGACACCCCCGGCCACGCCGACTTTGGCGGTGAGGTCGAGCGCATTCTCTCGATGGTGGATGGCGCGATCGTTCTCGTCGACTCCTCTGAAGGCCCGATGCCGCAGACGAAGTTCGTTGTCTCCAAGGCGTTGAAGGTCGGTCTTCGTCCGATCGTCGCGATCAACAAGATCGACCGTCCTGATGGCCGCCACGAAGAAGTCATCAACGAAGTCTTCGATCTTTTCGCCAATCTCGACGCGACCGACGAGCAGCTCGACTTCCCGATCCTCTACGGTTCCGGCCGCGACGGCTGGATGAACGTCAATCCGGAAGGTCCGAAGGATCAGGGTCTTACGCCGCTTCTCGACCTGGTGCTGAAGCATGTTCCGGAGCCGACCGTCCACGAAGGTCCGTTCACGATGATCGGCACGATCCTCGAAGCCAACCCCTTCCTCGGCCGCATCATCACCGGTCGTATCAATTCCGGTTCCATCAAGCCGAACCAGGCCGTGAAGGTTCTCCACGCCGACGGCAAGACGATCGAAACCGGCCGTATTTCGAAAATTCTCGCTTTCCGCGGCATCGAGCGCACGGCAATCGACGAAGCGCATCAGGGCGATATTATCGCGATTGCCGGCCTTTCCAAGGGCACGGTCGCCGACACCTTCTGCGATCCTTCGATCACAATACCGCTGCCGGCGCAGCCGATCGATCCGCCGACCGTCACCATGTCCTTCATCGTCAACGATAGCCCGCTGGCCGGCACCGAAGGCGACAAGGTGACTTCACGCGTCATCCGCGACCGTCTCTTCAAGGAAGCAGAAGGCAACGTCGCCCTGAAGATCGAAGAAGCCGAAGGCAAGGATTCGTTCTACGTGTCCGGCCGCGGCGAACTTCAGCTCGCCGTTCTCATCGAAACCATGCGTCGCGAAGGCTTCGAGCTTGCCGTGTCGCGTCCGCGCGTCGTGATGCACAAGGATGAAAACGGCCAGCTTCTGGAGCCGATCGAGGAGGTCGTCGTCGACGTCGACGAAGAACATTCCGGTGTCGTCGTGCAGAAGATGTCCGAGCGCAAAGCCGAAATGGTCGAGTTGCGTCCGTCGGGCGGCAACCGTCTCCGCCTGCGTTTCTACGCGCCGACCCGTGGCCTGATCGGCTACCAGTCGGAGCTACTGACGGATACACGCGGCACGGCGATCATGAACCGCCTGTTCCACGACTACCAGCCCTACAAGGGTGTGATCGGTGGCCGCGTCAACGGCGTGCTGCTCGCCAACGCCCCCGGCGAAGCCGTCGCCTATGCGATGTTCAACTTGGAAGATCGCGGCCCGATGATCATCGAGCCGGGCGAAAAGGTCTATGCCGGCATGATCATCGGCATCCATTCGCGCGACAACGACCTTGAAGTCAACGTCCTGAAGGGCAAGCAACTCACCAACATCCGCGCCGCCGGCAAGGATGAAGCGGTGAAGCTGACACCGCCGATCCGCATGACGCTTGATCGCGCGCTCTCCTGGATCCAGGATGACGAGTTGATGGAAGTGACACCGAAGAATATTCGTCTGCGCAAGATGTATCTCGACGCAAACGATCGCAAGCGTTTCGAAAAGACCAAGGCGGCGCTCTGAGCGCCATTCAAAGTGCTGCAGCGTCTTGGGTCTCTCGAAAAGAGGCGCGGCGCTGGAGAGAAATCCTTCAAAACCCCGGCCCTCGCGCCGGGGTTTTTTATTGTGCGCCGCGTCGATTCCGTCTTGTGACAATCGTTAAAAAAGCGTTAACTTTTGATCGTCGTCCACATATCAAGTCTGTGGGCAATCGATCACAATGCCTCTGTGCATATGGTTAGTTGCCTTCGGCGGGACCAGAGTAAACGTTATGAAGACGTTGTCGATCGATGTCCGGCGGGCCGAGCCGCAAGATGCCCGAGCCATATCGGAAACACACAGACTTGCCTGGCAACACACTTATGCGGGCATCATTCCGCATCGCGCGCTGACGCAGATGATCGAGCGGCGCGGCGAAAGCTGGTGGCGCAAGGCGACGCGCGGACCGGCAACGCTGCTGGTTCTCGATGTTGCCGGAACAGTTGCCGGCTATGCGACGCTCGGCCTCAACCGCGCCCGCGCTCTGCCGCAGGAAGGCGAAATTTACGAGCTCTATCTTCGGCCTGAGTATCAGGGCATCGGCCTCGGCAGGATGCTGTTCGGCGAAGCGCGCCGGCTCTTGAAGTCGCTCGGCTGCAACGGGCTGGTCGTCTGGTGCCTCGAGGATAACGAGACCGCCAGCCACTTCTACCGCAATCATGGCGGCGTCGATTTCTGCGAAGGCATGGAAAGTTTCGACCACAGGCAATTGAAGAAGATCGGCTTCATCTGGAGCTGAACGGCCGTTCAAGGTGCCACAGTGCGCTCGGCGTCTGAAAAGACGCCGCGGCGCTGGAGTCGATGTTCGCCTATCTCCTATTGGAAACTTTTGATGTGAATGTGGGCCGGTGCAGTCAAGCATTGGCGCTGTGCGATGTTGCGTTGCCACATGAAACTGATTATCTGGCTGCCAGCACATTCAACCTCGCGGGAGTTTCTTATGCGCATCGACGCCATTTCAATCGGCAACAATCCACCTGAGGACGTCAACGTTATCGTTGAGGTTCCGGTCGGCGGTCATCCCATCAAGTATGAGATGGACAAGGAAGCCGGCACGCTGGTGGTCGACCGTTTCCTCTATACGCCGATGACCTATCCGGGCAATTATGGTTTCGTGCCGCACACGCTGTCGGAAGATGGCGACCCGATCGACGTGCTGATCGCCAGCACCCGCCCGCTGGTTCCAGGCTGCGTCATCAACGTGCGCCCGATCGGCGTCCTGAAGATGGAAGACAATTCCGGCAAGGACGAGAAGATCATCGCCGTGCCGTCGCCGAAGCTGACGCTGCGCTATGAGAAGGTGAAGGACTACACCGATCTTCCCGAGATCACGCTGAAGCAGATCGAGCACTTCTTCGAGCACTACAAGGATCTGGAACCCGGCAAGTGGGTGAAGATCTTCGGCTGGGGCGACTCCAAGGAAGCAGGCGAACTCATCCTCGAAGCCGTCGAGCGCGCCAAGAAGAAAGGCTGATCGCTCAGCCTAAAAATATCTCGAGCTTTTTTACCAAATCCTCCGAATCGCCGTCGATCCGGAGGATTTTTTTGCACGCGGTCTCACCCGAGACGAGGCTGACGCTGGATTTGGGAATGCGCAGGGATTTTGCGATCAAAAGGATGAGTGCCTTGTTGGCCTTGCCTTTCTCGGGCACGGCAGCGACGCGTGCCTTCAGGAAGGCTTCACCTTCGCCGTCGGCCTCGATGCCATCGATCGCGTCACGCCCGCCATTCGGCGTCAGCCGGACGGCGAGGCGCAGATGGTCATCGAAAAGGCTCCAGGGACGGCTCAAGCGACCAGCGGGTACAGCGTGGTCCAAAGCAGGGTGCGCAGGAAGAAGATGATCAGCAGCAGGATGATCGGCGAAATGTCGATGCCGCCAAGGTTCGGCAGCCGGCTGCGGATCGGCTTCAGCACCGGTTCGGTGACATTATAAAGGAATGTGCCGACCGAATTGACGAACTGATTGCTGGAATTGATAACATTGAAGGCATAGAGCCAGGAAAAAATGGCACTGGCAATCAGGATCCAGGTGTAAATATTCAAAGCCAAATCAATGGTTTGAAACAGCGCAAACATCATCGTCTCCAATTCGTTGTTGACAGACATGTAGACATTGGCGACTAAACGGGCAAGTGCCGTGTGGAAACGCACGGTGAATCATGTTTAACGGGCGGCTTTGCCGCTATTCCGGCGCCCGTCTCCTCGGAAAACATCCATGTCGTTTTCGCCCACCGGAGACCGTTTTGCCGCGTTCCGGCATTCGTCCTACACGCGGTTCTTCTTCGCACGCTTCCTGCTTTCCTTCTCCCAGCAGATCGTCAGCGTCGCGGTCGGCTGGCAGATGTACGACCAAACGGGCAGCGCGATCTATCTCGGCTTGATCGGTCTCGTGCAGTTCCTGCCGTCGCTGCTGCTCATCCTCGTCACCGGTTCGGTGGCCGACCGATACAATCGCCGGGCGATCGCCGCCCTCTGCTCGCTGGTGAGCGCGCTCTGCACGCTGGCGCTGCTTGTCATGACTTTGATGGGAAGCTTTACGCCGCTGCCTGTCTTCGCGGTGCTTTTGATCTTCGGCATCGAGCGCGCCTTCATGTCGCCGGCAGTGCAGTCGCTGGCGCCCAATCTCGTGCCGGAGGAGGCACTCTCCAACGCCATCGCTTGGAATTCGTCGTCCTGGCAGCTCGCAGCAATTACCGGGCCGGTGTTCGGCGGCCTGCTCTACGGTGTCAGTGCGCCGACTGCCTATACGGTGGCGGTGATCTTTTCCGTGCTCGGTGCCGCCCTTCTCTACATGATCCCGAAACCGGTGCAGAAGACGACGGGCGAGACCAAGAGCTGGGCGATGATCCTCGGCGGCTTCAGTTTCATCCGCACCGAAAAGGTGGTGCTCGGGGCGATCTCGCTCGATCTCTTCGCCGTGCTGCTCGGCGGGGCCACGGCGCTGATGCCGATCTTCGCACGTGATATCCTCACCCTCGGTCCCTGGGGCCTCGGATTGCTGCGCGCCGCACCGGGACTTGGCGCCATCGTCATGGCGATCTTCCTTGCCGCCTATCCGCTCAGACATCGCGCCGGCATCTACATGTTCATCGGTGTCGCCCTGTTCGGCGTCGGAACGATCATCTTCGGCGTCTCGACCAACACCGAGGTCTCGATCGCGGCGCTGGCGCTGATGGGGGCGGCCGACATGGTGTCGGTCTATGTGCGCGAGAGCCTGATTGCGCTCTGGACGCCGGATCATCTGCGCGGCCGCGTCAATGCGGTCAACATGGTCTTCGTCGGCGCTTCGAACGAACTCGGGGAATTCAGGGCGGGCACGATGGCCGCGCTCTTCGGCGCGGTGCCGGCGGTCGTCATCGGCGGAGTCGGGACGCTTGTCGTGGCGGCGATCTGGGCGTCGAGTTTCCCCAAACTGCGTGGGATCGATACGCTCGACGCGCCTACCCCAGCGCAATCGATTTAGGGATTAAGCGCGAAGAGCGATGGAAGACGTCGCCTTCGCCGTCTTTCCCTCAAAGACGATGTCGAGAAATTCGGTCAGCCAGGCTTTCAGCGGCGCGTCGAACAGCATGCGGCCTTCGAGATGTTCGCGGCCCTGCTGGGCGTTCGGCAGGATGAAGCGATGGGCGCCATGCACGACCCAGCGATGCATCATCACCCGGGTCAGTTCGGCATGGAACTGCAGGCCCCAGGCGTTGCCCTCGTAGCGGAAGGCCTGGTTCGGATAGGCATCGCCTTCGGCCAGCAGGTCGGCGCCGTGCGGCAGCTCGAATCCCTCGCGGTGGAAATGATAGACCATCTTCGGCCAGTGCATCAGCAGGCGGCCCTTCTCGGTCGGGTGCAGCGGATACCAGCCGATCTCCGTCGAGCCGTCGGCATTCGACTGCACCTTGCCGCCGAGATGACGCACCAGCATCTGCGCGCCGAGGCAGATACCGAGGTAGGGGCGTTTTTCCCGGAGCGGAATGTCGATCCAGTCGATCTCCTTCTTGACGAAGTCATCGGGATCATTGGCGCTCATCGGCCCGCCGAAGACGACGGCGCCGGCATGGTCTTCAAGTGTTGTCGGAAGCGGCTTGCCGAGAACCGGGCGACGGATATCGAGACGGTAGCCCTTTTCGACGAGCAATTGGCCGACACGGCCGGGGCTCGACCGCTCCTGATGCAGGACGATGAGGATCGGGCGGCCGTCGCGGTTCGGGTTTTGCTCAGTCGGCATCATCTTGCGCAACCTGGACATCTGTCACCCTGGCGGCGGCCTCCTGCCGCTTCTGGATGCGCTCGCGCGAGGAGACGCCGAGCAGATCGGCGATACGCCAGATCACATGGTCTTCCATCTCGCTGCGTTCGCCATCCGCATAGACGATGTCCCAGAGGATGCCGATCAGCTCCAGCCGTTGCTCGGTATTGAGATGGCGCTTCAGGTCGGCGGTGAAGCGATAATAGTCGACGGCGGAGCTTTCGGCCTCGAGACCGGCGGCCATCAAAGCATCGAGCTGCTTGCCGTCGAGCGCATACTGCTCCTTCAGAAGCTTGCGGAGCCGCTTCTTCTCGCTGGCTTTGATCTGACCGTCGGCCTCCATGACTTGCATGCAGAGCGCTGCCACTGTGATGCGAGGATCATCAGGGGCGAAACCTTTCTTCGAGTTGTCGGCGGTGAGCTTCTGGAAGAATGCCTGAAAGCGTTCGAACATGCGGGTTTCGTTCCATTTCAGAAAAGGCGGAGCCGTGTCTTGGGTTCCGGTTCCACCCTGGGATCGCGAACGCCGGGATCATCAGGCAGTCCGCCAAAGAAAGGCTTCGCCTCGCTCGGCGCCGGCGCTTTGTCGCTCACGGGTTCGGCGGGTTTCGGTTTTGCTGGTGCCGGCGTGGGGCGCACAGCCTCGGCAATCGTCGCGGCGCGTTCCAGCTCAATGATGCGATGATCGTTGACCGGGCTTTCCGGCCTGACGTCACGCAGCGGCGGCAATGTCTTCAAAGCCGTTTCGATCGAGGCCGGGGCCGAACCATCTTCGAGCGCACCCTCGATCTGGCCGAAGGGCGCCTTCCATTCGAAGGCGTCGAGACGGCCGGTCACGGGCGATACCGGCAGCCATTTGTCCGACACGAAGCCGTCTGCCACCCAGGCCGGATCGCGCGGCGCCTTGAGCGCCTGGGCCAGCCAGTGGCGCACGCGGCCCTGGTCTCCGGTCTCGGCTTCTTCGATGTCGGCCAGCAGCAGGTAGGCGGCTTCACGCGGCTGCATGCGGGCCG
This sequence comes from Rhizobium leguminosarum, assembly GCF_001679785.1. Classification (NCBI taxonomy): domain Bacteria; kingdom Pseudomonadati; phylum Pseudomonadota; class Alphaproteobacteria; order Hyphomicrobiales; family Rhizobiaceae; genus Rhizobium; species Rhizobium leguminosarum. The sequence goes on along the minus strand of NZ_CP016286.1, from coordinate 3,770,542 downwards.
CTGCTTCCGCTTTGGCGCGAGCCTTGGCGAATTCCTGCGCGTCGAGGGCTGCCTGGGCGACGACGAGAAGGGATTCGACGTTGTTCGGGCGCTGCCCTTCCAGCCGCTCGGCGCGCTTCAGCCGGTCGAGCGTCGAATCGCCGCTGCGAGCCCTGACATAGGCTTGGCCGATCTCGGGATGAGGTGCCGATTTCCACGCCTGTTCAAGGATCGAGGCGGCCTTGCGGACGCCGCCTTCGCGGAACAGCGCCTTTGCGGCGATGAGGGCTGCCGGAATGAAATCGGCGGCAAGCTTCAACGCCTGCAGGGCGTCGTCGCGGGCACCCGTCGGGTTGCTTTCCAGCTTCTCGCCGGCGCGCGCCGTCAGAAGGACGGCGTGCAGACGGTTGGCTTCGGCCTTTTCGACGACGCGGGCGGCCTTTTGCTGTTCGAGCAGGCGAATTGCATCATCCCAGCGGCCGGCCTGGCTGCGATATTCGAGCGTCGCCTGTGCGGCCCAGGGCAGATATGGCGCGTTGTCGGCAGCCTTTTCGGCATATTGGCGGGCGGCCTCGTTGGCCCCGAGACGGCGGGCTTCCAGATAGAGGCCGCGCAGACCGAGCTCGCGCGTCTCGGGATCGTTGGCCATGGCCTCGAACTTGGCGCGCGCCTCATCATGGCGACCTTCGATCAGGGCGGCCTGGGCCTCGAGCAGGTTGATCAGCGGTTCCTGATCGGCGCGGATCAGACCACGCGAGCGGGCGGCCATCTTGCGGGCAAGCAGCGCATTGCCGGCGCCGGCGGCGATCAGGCCGGTCGACAGCGCCTGATAACCGCGGTCCCGCTTGCGGGCGCGGAAATAACGCGTCACCGAATGCGGCGAGGTCCACACCAGGCGGACGAACCACCAGGCGATCATCACGGCGGCGACCAGCGCGATGATCGCGCTGGCGGCGACGATCAGCTTCGTCTGGTAGATCTGGCCCTCCCAGATCAGCGAGAGGTCACCGGGACGGTCGGCGAGCCAGGAGAAGCCATAGGCAAGAAGCAGCACGAAGAGGGCGAAGACGACAAGGCGGATCAGCATGGTCTCATCCTTCCTTGCCGGTGCCGGAGACCGCTTTCGACAGCGCCCCGCCGACCAGTTCCTCGACGCGAATGCGGGCTTCGAGCGATTGCTTGAAGGCGGCGGACGCCTGTTTGCCGAGGGCGGGCAGGCTGTTCCATTCGGCGGAAGCGCCGGGCAGGTCGCCGTTCTTCACCTTTTCCTCAATGCGGGCGGCGATGGCTTCGACGCTTTCACCCTCGATATTGCCGACGGGACGAACGGTCACCAGCGATTTGGCGCTCGACATCAGCCGGTCAGACCAGCTCTGGTTCGGATCCGGCTGGTTGACGGCTTCGACGATCGCGGTGGCGACATCGGGAACCTCGCCCACCAGCTCGGTGCGTGAGGGAATGCCGGTCTCGGCAAAGGCTCTAAGGTCGGCGACGGCTGGATCGTCGGGGGCGACGCCGGCGAAGGTGTCGAGTTCGGCCAGGAACGGGCCACCGCGATCGATCGCCGCCTTCAGGGCGGCAGCGGCGATCGCCCGGGCAACGGCGACGTCCTCGCGCGGCTCGTTCAGCTTCTTTTCGGCCTCTTCGAGGCGCTTGGCGATATCGGCGCGGTTCGTCGTTTGCTGCTCGGATGACTGGGCAAGCGTCGAGCGCAGCTGGTCGACCTGACTGGTCAGTTCCGCAATCTTCTGGTTGAGTGCCTCGACGTTACCAGAATCCGTCGGTGCGGCGACTGCGGGGGCCTTGGCAGCCGTTTCCAGCGCAGCGACGCGTTTCGCAAGCTCGCCGTCATCCGCGCTTGCCGGATTGGCAGCAAGGTTGGCGACGGCCTGTTTCAGGCCGTCGATCTCACCGGCAAGATCGGCCGTCTCCGGTGAGGTCTGCGGCGTGGAGGAGCCAGGGAGGTAACCCGCATACTGGATGGCGCCGGCGCCAAGCAGCGCTACGAGGCCGCCGAAGATGCCGGCGGCAATGAGACCGGAGGTGCCGGCGCTCTTCGGCGCAGGCTGTTCGGGAGGAGGGGTGAAGGAAGGTTCTGGAGCTGCCGGATCCTCCTCCGGCGCATCCATCAGAGGCTTCTCTTCATCTTCGGCATGCGACGCAGTCTCGGTTTCGGGCGGCAGGTCGACATCGGCAGCGGCGGTGCCGTCGGCGTCGGCAGTTTCATTGTCTACCGGTTTTTCTGTGTCTGCTGCAGCGGCGAATTCCTGTGCATCGAGGTCGATCGTGACCGGCTCGTCGGCGCTCTTCGAATGGCGTGGCGGGTTTCCCGATACCATGAGGTCCTCTTTATTCTGCATTGCAACGAAACTAGACAGTGATGCCAGTTAAGGGAAGAGGTTAGATCAAATTTGGGCGGTTAGAGCCTTCAAAGGAGCGACAAAAGGCTTTTCTCATCCGGCATCGGCGAAATCACTACGCTTTTTCGGAGTGCCGCCGGAACGCCCTCCGTCACCGCCTCGCTGAGGCAGAAAAGGCGGATTTCGCTGTGTTCCGGCACAGCGGATCGCAGTTCCCGCACGCGAAAGAAATCCTCGGCCGTCTGCCGGGAATAGAAGAGAATGGCCTCAGGGCGAGAGCTAGAGAAAATCGCTTCGATCTCAGCCGGGCCGGGAACGACCGGCTGCATACGATAACATTCGACGACGGAAAAATGGATGCCGAGTTCGCGCAATCTTGCTTCAAAAGTCTCGGCGCGCGGGGTGCCAGCGAGGTAGAGCAGCATGCCCGGTTTGTCCGCCGCGACGAGATCGGCGAGATGACGGCCGTTGCCATGGGATGAGGCGACCGATCGGAAGCCGAGGCTGCGCGCCTCTTCCGCCGTCGTTTCGCCGACCGCAAAAAGCGGACGGGCAAGATGCGGGGGAAGTTTCTCGCCGAGCGCGGAGAGGACCCTGATGGCTTCGGCGCTGGTCACCGCGATTGCGCCACTGGTGATGGCGAGCGCGTCTGCGGCGGCATTGCTGTCGTGCAGCGGCTGACGCAGCGGGAGCAGTAGGGGCTCGTGGCCCATATCGCGCAGACGTTGTGCGGTTCTAGTCGCCGAATGCGCGGGGCGGGTGACGAGCACGCGCATGGCCGCTTCAGCGCCAGTCGTCGAAAAAGGCGCTGCCGGCCCTGGCGCGTACGTCCTGGCCGGCGCGGGTGCCGAGGGCCGCGGCATCCCGGCGGTGGCCGTCGGTCGTCACCGCATGCTGGCTGCGGCCGTCGGGGGTGATGATGAGGCCGGAGAACCGGATCAGGTCGCCTTCGCAGACGGCATAACCGCCGATCGGCGTGCGGCAGGAGCCGTCGAGCGCGGCGAGGAAGGCACGTTCGCAGGAGACGGTGTCGAAGGTCGGGCCATCGTTAACAGGCGCCAGCAGATCGTCGACCCGGGCGTCGCCGATGCGGCTTTCGATGCAGATTGCTCCTTGCGCCGGCGCCGGCGGGAAGGTGTCGGGGTCGAGGATATCGGTCAGAACGTCGACCTTGCCGAGACGCTTCAGGCCGGCAAGCGCCAGCAGGGTCGCATCCACCTCGCCCGCTTCGAGCTTGCGCAGGCGCGTTTCGACGAGGCCGCGGAAGGTGACGACGTTGATATCCGGCCGCATGCGGCGGATCAGCGCCTGGCGGCGGAGCGACGAGGAACCGACGGTGGCGCCATGCGGCAGGTCGATCAGCTTTCGGGCGGTGCGGCCGATGACGGCGTCGCGGATATCCTCGCGCGGCAGGTAGGCGGAGAGATAAAGCCCCTCGGGCAGCTTCGTCGCCATGTCCTTGGCGGAATGCACGGCGAAATCCAGCTCGCCGGCGGCAAGCTTCTGTTCGAGCTCTTCGGTGAACAGGCCCTTGCCGCCGATCTCGGCCAGCGACCGGTCGGTGATGCGGTCGCCCTTGGTGGTCAGCACGACGATCTCGAACATGTCCTCGGGCAGATGATGCGCCGCCATCAGCCTGTCGCGGGCCTCATGCGCCTGGGCAAGCGCCAGCGGGCTGCCCCGAGTGCCGATCCGGAAAGGTTTTGTTTGCATCCGCTCTATTCCGTTGTTACCGGAGTTCTCGTAAACGGGTTTCCATCCCATCGCAATCAACGAACAGGCTTCATGGTTCCCTTTCTGCGCATCCTTGGCATCGAAACGAGCTGCGACGAGACCGCCGCCGCGGTCGTCGAGCGCGATGCGGAGGGGCATTCCAACGTGCTGTCGGACGTGGTGCTTTCCCAGCTCGACGAACATAGCGCCTATGGCGGCGTGGTGCCAGAGATTGCCGCACGCGCCCATGTCGAAGCGCTGGACGAGCTGATCGAGGAAGCGCTGAAGCGCGCCAATGTGTCGCTCGACGATGTCGACGCCATCGCCGCCACGTCGGGGCCGGGGCTGATCGGCGGGCTGCTGGTGGGCTTGATGACCGGCAAGGCGATCGCGAGAGCCGCCGGCAAGCCGCTCTATGCGATCAACCATCTCGAAGGCCATGCGCTGACTGCGCGGCTGACGGACGGGCTTTCCTTTCCCTATCTGATGCTGCTTGTCTCCGGCGGCCATACCCAGCTCATCCTGGTGCGTGGTGTCGGGCAGTACGAACGCTGGGGCACCACGATCGACGATGCGCTGGGCGAAGCCTTCGACAAGACGGCAAAGCTGCTCGGCCTGCCCTATCCCGGCGGCCCGGCGGTCGAGCGGATGGCGCGGGACGGCAATCCCGATCGCTTCGATTTTCCGCGGCCGCTGGTCGGCGAGGCAAGGCTCGATTTTTCCTTCTCCGGCCTGAAGACGGCGGTGCGGCAGGCGGCGCAGGATATCGCGCCGCTTAGCGATCAGGACGTGGCGGATATCTGCGCCTCGTTCCAGAAGGCGGTTTCGCGGACGCTGAGGGACCGTATCGGCCGCGGCCTGCAGCGGTTCAAGACGGAATTTCCGGCGCCATTCCCTGCTACTGGCCCAGCGACTGGCGAAAAGCCGGCGCTCGTCGTAGCCGGCGGTGTCGCCGCCAATCTCGAACTGCGCGGCACGCTGCAGGCACTGTGCGACAAGAACGGCTTCCGCTTCGTCGCGCCGCCGCTCAGACTCTGCACCGACAATGCCGTGATGATCGCCTGGGCGGGACTGGAGCGGATGGCGACCGGCGCTGCGCCGGATGCGCTCGACGTGCAGCCACGCTCGCGCTGGCCGCTCGATTCCAATGCGGAAACGCTGATCGGTTTCGGAAAACGAGGGGCCAAGGCATGAGCGAAAACATCGCCGTCGTCGGATCGGGGGCTTTCGGCACGGCGCTTGCCGCCGTTATCGCGCTTGCCGGCCGCAGCACTGTGACACTCGTCGGGCGTGATCCGTCACTGATTGCCGATCTGAAGGCCGAACGGCTGCATGATGCGGTGCTGCCCGGCATTCTCCTGCCCGATACGCTGGAATTTTCCGCCGAGGCGGATGCGATCACCGGTGCCTCCATCGTGCTGTTTGCGATGCCGTCGCAGGCGCAGGCCGATGCGGCGCGGCAATACGGCCCTTATCTCTCCAAGGATGCTGTGGTCGTCACCTGCGCCAAGGGCATCGAACGGGCGACCGGCAATCTTTTGACCGACATGCTGGAACGGGAACTGCCGGACCATTCCGTCGCCGTGCTCTCCGGTCCCGGTTTTGCCGCCGATATCGCCAAGGGCCTGCCGACCGCGATGGCGATTGCTGCAGCCGACATGGAGACCGCGGAGCGGCTCGCTCAGGCCATATCGGGTCGAACCTTCCGGCTCTACGCCTCCAACGACCGGATCGGCGTGCAGCTCGGCGGCGCTCTGAAGAATGTGCTGGCGATCGCCTGCGGCATCGTCGAAGGCGGTGGCATCGGCGATTCCGCGCGTGCGGCGCTGATTGCGCGCGGGCTTGCCGAAATGTCGCGTTTCGTCGTCGCCCAGGGCGGGCAGGCGGATACGGTGCGTGGGCTTTCCGGCCTCGGCGATCTGGTGCTGACGGCAACGAGCCATCAATCGCGAAACCTGCGCTTCGGCATCGCGCTCGGGCGCGGCGAAAAGACCGATCCCCTGCAGGGTGCGCTGGTGGAAGGCGCGTTTGCCGCCTCTGTCGCCTCGCGGCTTGCAGCAGAGTTGAAGGTCAGCATGCCGATCACCGATGCCATTTCCGCCATCATCGATGGCAAGCTCGATATATCAGAGGCGATAGAGCAGCTGATGACGCGTCCGATCACCACCGAATAGGAGACAGACATGCTTTTCGCCCTTCTCTGCAAGGACAAACCGGGACATCTGAACGTGCGCATGGAGACGCGTCCGACGCATATCGAGCATCTGAACAAGCTGAATGCCGAGGGCACGCTGAAGATCGCCGGGCCGTTTCTCGATGACGACGGCAAGCCCTGCGGCAGCCTGATCATCGTCGAAGCGGAATCGAAAGAGGCGGCGCGTGCGCTTGCCGATGCCGATCCCTATGCCAAGGCCGGACTATTCGAAAGCGTCGACGTCAAGGCCTACAACTGGGTCTTCAACAAACCGGAGGCGTGAGCATGGCGCATTGGCTCTATAAATCCGAACCCGCTTCCTGGTCCTGGGAGCAGCAGAAGGCTGCCGGCGAAAAGGGTACGGAATGGACCGGTGTCCGCAACTATCTGGCGCGCAACAACATGCGGGCGATGCAGATCGGCGACAAAGGCTTCTTCTATCATTCCAATGACGGGCTGGAGATCGTCGGCATCGTCGAAGTCTGCGCCCTGTCGCATCCCGATTCTTCCGCCAAGGGCGATCCGAAGTGGGATTGCGTCGATATCCGCGCCGTCATGGACGTGCCGAAGCCGGTGACGCTGAAGGCTGTCAAGGCGAGCGAGAAGCTCGCCAAGATGGCGCTCGTCACCTCGATGCGGCTTTCGGTGCAGCCGGTGACCGAGGAAGAATATCTCGAAGTCTGCCGGATGGGCGGATTGGACAATCCGCCGCGTTGAAGACCGATCCACAAGCCTTCATCCGAGCCAATACCAGCCTGATGCCGCCGCCGCATGTGCCGGAGATTTCTCTCCATCTGGCGAGCGAGGCGCATGAGCTCTGGCTGAAGACCGAGGAGGAGCTGGAAGCAATCGGCCTGCCGCCGCCCTTCTGGGCTTTTGCCTGGGCAGGCGGGCAGGGACTGGCGCGCTACGTTCTCGATCATCCGGAAACGGTGCGCGGCAAGCGCGTGCTTGATTTCGCCAGCGGTTCCGGCCTTGTCGGCATTGCGGCGATGATCGCCGGTGCCCGGGAAGTCACGGCCGCCGATATCGATCCCTGGGCGGAAGCCGCAGTCCGGCTGAATGCCGAGGCCAACCGCGTTTCGCTCGGATTTACCGGCGCCGATCTGATCGGGCAAGCCGTCGATGCGGATATCGTGCTTGCCGGCGACGTCTTCTACGACCGCGCTTTCGCCGACGCGCTCGTTCCCTGGTTCGCCAAGCTGGCAGCCGACGGCAAGCCGGTGCTGGTCGGCGATCCCGGGCGCAGCTATCTGCCTCGGGATCGGCTGGAATTCTGCGCGGTTTATGAGGTGCCGGTAACGCGGGCGCTGGAGGACAGCGAAATCAAGAAGACGACAGTGTGGCGCTTCGGTTCCTAGGTCGGATCGACTTCAGGACTCGATCATTCGCGATCACGACCCTTCTCAAGTAAAGCAAGGCATGCTGTGGCCTCAGCCGGAAGCGACCGGGTGAGCCCGCATGATCATGATATTGAGTTCTAACATGTTGCCCTCTTTGTCATTGCTATGACCAAGAGTATGTTCGGCCTTTCTCGGGTTCAGTCGGTAAAGCAACGGCTTCGATCAGGAAGCGTTATGTTGCCATATCAGATCGTTATGCTGCGTCACTTGCCACGCAACTGTCCCAAATTAACCCATTAATTAGCATTCACTTGCATGCGCGGACTGCGATGCTACCGTCGCCGGCATCGTGGGGGATCGCGTATGACGATTGAAGAGCTGATCGATCTGCAGGAAGCGGGCTCAAGGGCGCGGGTGCTCGGCCTGAAGGCTCACGAAAACCCATTCCTCGCCGCCCATAGGATGCCTACTGGTGATACCAGCGCCCTCGGGGATTGGCTTGCGCGTCACGACGCGTGGAAGTTCGGTTGGGAAGCGGAGGACGCTAGCCGCGAAGGTAGGATTGCTGCGCACTTCAAGGAACTGATCTCGATTGCCAAAAGAGGTGCGCTCGATGCCTAACGTTATTGATGGTGGTTCGCTAGCGACGAGCTCGGTTTTCTTGCCCCGTCACGGCGAAGGATCGGCACCTCTTTCACCATCAGATTGCCAGCGTTCAGGCCTTTTCGAAGAGCGGCGAGATCACCATTTCCGGCACCAGCACCAGGCCCTTGTCGGTTATCCGGATTTCCGGGATGACTGATAGCGGAATAAGGTTGAAGCCCATATAGGCGATGGTGCAGCCTGCCTTTTCCCATTCGAGCTTCAAGGCCTTTACCTCGTCCGCGACCTGGTGCACGCGCTTGTCGGACAAAAGCCCGGCGACCGGCAGTGGCACCATGGCCGTCACCTTGCCGTCCATGACGACACAGACGCCACCCTGCTTTTCCTCGATCGCGTCGAGCGCCACCTGCATGTCCGCGGCGTTCGTGCCGGCGACGATGACGTTGTGGCTGTCGTGGCCGACCGAGGATGCGACAGCGCCTTGTCTGAGCCCGAAGCCGTTGAGCAGTCCGTGGGCGACATTGCCGGCAGACTTGCCGTGGCGTTCCACCACCGTCACGAAGCAGAGGTCGTGCTTGTCGAAATGGGCTTGCCAGTCATTGGCCGGCTCCAGCGTGACGGTGACATGGCCGAGGGTAATGCCAGGCAGCTCTGTCTTGATCGTATGAGCGACGACCGTCTCCGTCGGCAGGTCCGGTGTCAGCTTGAGATTTTTTGGCAGCTTGACCGTGTGGTAGGCGGCATCCGGATAGCGGTACGGTTTCGACAGGGCTTCGTCGAGGATCGGCGTGATCTTCTTGCCGTCGACGACGAGTTCGCCGCCATACCAGGTGCTGACCGGCGTAAGGTCGTCGCTGAGAAGCACCAGGTCGGCGCGCCGTCCGCCGCCCAGACCGCCGATTTCGCCTTCCATGCCGAACCGCGTCGCGCCGTGCAGCGAACCCATCGCCCAGGCCTCTTCCGGCCTCATGCCGTATTTCACGGCTTCGCGCGTTACCCAGTCCAGGCCGAAGGCGAGCAGATCTTCCGCATCACGGTCGTCGGTGCAGACGGCGACGCGCTTGTGGGAAGCGCCGAGTTCGGTGATCGTCTTGATCGCCTGCGGCAGCGAATGCCAGGGTGTCGTCGGCGGGCCGCCGCGCAGGAAGATCCACACGCCGGCTTCCAGCAGGTCGTCGGCAATGTCGCGGTCGATGGCCTCATGCGTGTCGGTAACGCCGGATGCGGCATAGGCGGCAACGAACTCTCGTCCGTAGACATGGCCCGACACCGGCCTGCCACGCCCGAGCGCCGCAGCCAGGATCGCATGGCTGCGCTCGTCGCCCATCGCAACGGGGACAAAATCCATTTTCTCACCGAGAGCCACGGCTTCCGGCCATTTGTCGAACAGGGCGGCGATCTTGTCCGGCGTCAGGTCGCCGCCGGCTGTTTCCAGATCCGGCGTCGTCGCCGGCACGGTGCTCGGCACGGTCAGGAAGATCGACAGTGGCGCCTGCCGTGCATCCCCGAGCATGGCCTCGACGCCGGCGACGTCCATGACATTGCCGATCTCGTGGCTGTCGCAGAAGATCGTCGTCGTGCCGTTGAGGAGCGCCGCTTCGGCATAGGCGCAGGCCGTCACCATCGAGGATTCGATATGGATATGCGGATCGACCAAGCCCGGGGCGATGATGCCGCCCCTTGCGTCGTAGAGCTTGGCGTTCCCGCCTCTGTAGCTGCCGGCCGGCTTCACGGCTGCAATGCGGCCCCCCGAAATCCAGACTTCGCGTCCGTCGAGAAGGCGCTCCGAATAGGTGGACAAGACGCGTGCGCCCTGGATAACCAGGTCGGGTTCGCGACGAGCGGAGGCGACATCCGCAAGACGGCGAGTCATGGTCGAGAGCGGCTGAACGGAGAAGCGGGTAAGCGTGCTCATGTAAACCTCATTTCCAAGGCTCGGGGGAGGACTGGCGAGATTGTAGGGAACGCCGTCGGGGGAAGGAAGCACGAATAGTTGTTGTCTCTGGCGCAGGGCGACAGGCGCGTTCCGATCATTCGCGATCGCCCGGACCAGAAGACGTCAGCCGGCGATCAAAGCGGCTTCATACACCATCGTCGCGGCGGCAAGATCAGCCAATGCGGTTCCGACGGCCTTGTAGAGAGTGATCTCATCGTTGGACGTCCGCGCTGGAACATCCCGACGACACAGCTCGTCAAGTGTCGCACGCACCGCATCTGTAGAAATGACGCCGGCCCTGATCGGCTGAACCAGATCGCCTGCTTCGTGAAGGGCTTCGTGGGTGTCGATATAGACCGAGGAACGCCGAAGCGCCTCGTCATCGGCCTCGCGCATCGCCGGTGTGAAGCCGCCGATCAGATCGACATGGGTGCCCGGCCGCAGCCATTCGCCGCGGATAAGCGGTGCTGTCGCCAGCGTCGCTGCGCTGACGATATCGGCTTGCCGCACCGCGGCTTCCAGATCCGTGACGGCAGCGGCCTGGAGCCCCTGTTGCCGGAGGCTCTGCGCCAGCCGTTCGGCGCTGGCTGGATCGATATCCCAGATATCGACATGCGCGATCGGCCGGACGGCGCGGTAGGCATCGGGTATGAGGCTCGCGACGCGGCCTGCGCCGATCACCAGCAGACGGCGTGCGTCTTCTCGAGCAAGATAATCCGCGGCAAGGGCCGATGCCGCTACCGTACGGCGCGCTGTGATCGTGTTTCCGTCAAGGAGCGCAAGCTGCATCCCGGTCCGACCATCATAGAGCATGTAAGTCGAGGTCAAACCGGGAATGCCGCGCAGCGTGTTGCCGGGAAAGACGGTAACGATCTTGATACCAAGGTAGCGCTCCGACCGGTGCGTTTCATGCCAGGCCGGCATCAGAAGCAGCGTCGCATCTGGTTCGCCGCTATTGGCTATCGTGTGGTGATGCCGTACCGGCACGACACAGCCTTCGGCAAATGCTTGCCGCAGGGTCGCGACCAGCGGGCCGAAAGGGAGGAGCTCGCCCGTTGTCCGGGCATCGAGAATACGGATTTGTGTGTCGGTCATTGAAGCGATCTCTCAGTAAGGTCTGACTGCTGGATAAAGCGAATTCTCTGTGATTGAACGAGAGCCGCGTCGCCGCTGCGTGGCGCACCAGCTTTTCAACCGGCATCGGCCCTTTGGACACTTCGTTGCGATCGGAATGCGGAGCATTGAGCACCGCTCAGCCAAACGCCGCTTTCTTCTCCAGAAATCTGGCGTATTGCGTCAGCGGATAGCACAGGGCGAAGAAGATCACCGCGACGAGACCGTAGACCTTGAAAGGTTCGAAGGTCGCGTTGTTGATGGCGTTCGCGGTTTTCAGCAGTTCGTCGAAGCCGAGGATCGAGGCCAGTGCGGTGCTCTTGATCAACTGGACCAAGAACCCGACAGTTGGCGCGCGCGTGATCCGGAAAGCCTGCGGCAGGATGATAAGGCGAAGTTCGAGGAGACGATGCAAGCCCAGGCTGGATGCGGCGTCCCATTGCCCGCGCGGCACCGCCTCGACGCCGCTCCGCCAGATTTCGGCAAGATAAGCGCTGGCGTAGAACGTCAGGCCGCAGACGGCGGCGGTCCATGACCCGATCCGGAAGCCGAGCATCGGCAGGCCGAAGAACATCAGAAATAGCTGCATCAGGAGCGGCGTTCCCTGAAACAGGGCAATGTAGCCGGACGCGAAGCTGCGCGGCCAGCGCGTTTTCGATATCCGCGCAGACAGGATCGCCAGGCCAACGATGGCGCCGCCGGCAAAAGCTGCGAGCGAAAGCAGCAGGGTCCAGCGTGTCGCGAAGACAAGATTGCGCAGAATGTCCCAGAAGGTGAACTCAATCATGCCAGACCGGCTCCCAGAAAACGGCGTTTCCCGGCGAAAAGGAGCCGGCGAAGTGCGGCGGACATCGAAAGGTAGATCAACGTCGCCACCAGATAGGTCTCGAAGGAGCGGAAGGTGCGTGATTGAAGCAGATCGGCCTCCTGCGCCAGCTCGCGGACGGATATTTGCGAAACCACCGCCGATTCCAGCATCATGATGATGATCTGGCTCGTCAGCGCCGGAAAAATGATGGCGATCGCTTGCGGCAGGATGATCTTGAAGAACACCAGCCGAGGCCTGAGGCCGAGTGCCTGCGCCGCCTCTTTCTGGCCTCTCGGTATGGCATCGAGCCCGGCCCCGACCACCTCGATCGTGTAGGCCGCCATGTTGAGGGTCATGGCAAGGACGGCGGCAGTGATCGGATCGAGGCGAATGCCGAGGCTAGGCAAGCCAAAGAAGATGAAGAACAGCTGCACCAGGAATGGCGTGTTGCGCATGATTTCCACATACAGGCCGACGACCTTGCGCAACCATGGATAAGGTCCCCGGCGCGCAGCCGCGCCGAGAATGCTGAGAACGATCCCGAGGACCGATGTGGAGACCGTCAGTGCAAGCGTCGTGCCTGCGCCATAAGCCAGAGCTCCCATTCCGTCCCAAAGCCAATTGAAATCGAGGCTGTATCTCATCGCTTGTCCTTTGGAGCCGGATGAGCCGGGCCGGGTCGCCCCGAAATCCCGATCCGCCTCTCAACCAAAGAATTGAAGCATGATGCCACTGCAATCGCCTGCAGTTTTCGGCATCACGCTCAGGTGAGTGGGAGGCCGCCCTCGTCAGTCCTTCAGGTTTTCAGGGTTGAGCGGCGCTTTCAGCCAGCTCTTCGAGCTAGCGTCGAGCGAACCATCGGCGATCATTGCGGCGACGCTGTCGTTGACAACCTTCTTCAGGCCTTCCTCGCCCTTGCGGAGCGCGATGTGCGAAGGGGAGCTGAGGAGCTGGAACTTCTGCTCCGGCTTCAGCTCGTCCTGTCGTGCCAGAACCTGCGCACCGACATCGTTGCCGACGACCATCAACTGGGTCTGGCCGGATATGAAGGCCTGGATGACCGAATTATAGTTCTCGAAACGCTGGATCGCAGCCGAGCCGGGGGCGACTGCCGTCAGCGACGTGTCTTCGAGCGTCCCACGATTGACGGCAACGGTCTTGTCGGCGAGGTCTTCCTTGCCTCTCACCTTCAGCGCAGCCGGACCGATGACGGCGATATAGTAGGGGGCGTACGGGGCGGCAAAATCGATAACCTCGGCGCGCTCCTTCGAATAGCCGACGCTCATCAGCAGGTCGACGCGGTCGTCGTTCAGGTAGGCGATCCTGTTCTGGCCAGTAACGCTGACGAGATTGAGTTTCACGCCGAGCCCGTCGGCGATCTTCTGGGCGACGTCTACGTCATAGCCCTTGATGCTCATATCGGCGCTTGCCGAAGAGAAGGGCGGGAAATCGGAGAAGATGCCAATGTTGATCTCGCCTGCGGCTTTGATATCGGCAAGTTCGTCGGCCTGCGCGGCCCCTGCCAGGATGCCGAATACGGCAATTGCCGCGGTGGCAGTGTAGCGTAATTTCATAAGAGCAGTCATGTCGTTCCCCTTTTTGAGACGTGTTGTGCGACAGGTGATGGATGGCAGCGGGCACGAGGCACGCTGCCGTTGTGGAGCTGGTTCTCAGGTCAGCTTTGTCCTGACCGCGGGACTGAACATCGCGAGGCACAGGAGTTCGAACAGGACCTGCGCGGCGATCTGCGCGGTGTTGGTGGTGTTGTCGTATTGCGGCGCGATTTCCACGACGTCGCCGCCGACGAGGTTGATGCCCTTGAAGCCGCGCAGCAGGGTCAGGGCCTCCCTCGGCTGAAGCCCGCCGACTTCCGGCGTGCCGGTTCCCGGGGCGAAGGCCGGATCGAGGCTGTCCACGTCGAAACTGAGATAGGTCGGACCGGCGCCGACGACCTCCAGAGCCTTTGCGATCACGGCCTTGAGGCCCATCTCCGCCACCTCTTCGGCGTGAATGACGGTCATGCCGGAGGCAACGGAGAACTCCCAGAGATATTCGCCGCCGCCGCGGATGCCGATCTGGATCGTACGCTTCGGATCGAGCACGCCCGCCAGAACCGCCTCGCGGAAGGGCGCGCCGTGATGGAACTTCGAGCCCTCATACGGACCGGCGGTGTCGCAATGAGCGTCGATGTGGATCATGCCTACCGGCTGGCTGGCCGCCAGGCCCTTGAGGATGGCGCCGGAGATCGAATGGTCACCGCCGACCGACAGCGGGATAACCCCGGTTGCCGCGATCATCCGGTAGCAGGCCTCGATGTCGGCATGGCACTCGGCCAGGCCGAACCGGCTGCGCATCGGCACGTCGCCGACATCGGCGACCGTTAGCCCTCCCATCGGCGCGACACGCAGAACATGTTCGTAGGGACCGATACGCTCGATCGCCCGGACGGCCCGCGGCCCCAGCCGCGCGCCGGCGCGATTTGTGACGCCGAGATCCATCGGCACGCCGATCAGAGCCACGTCAAGCGCCTCAAGCACCTCGTGCCGCAAGCCGTTCTCGATGAAACGGGCGTCCAGAAAGGTCGCAGGATCGGCGAAGGGCCATTTGCGGCTGTCGCCGTCCTTGAATACGCTCGCCGCCACGGCGCGGAAGTGCGGATCTTCCATCTCCCCGCCTGCAGCGCTGCCGAAGCGCTTTCTCAAGTCCTCCAGAAAATCCTGGTCAATGGTCAAGGCAGGCTCCCACGGTATTGATGCTGCCATCATCATCGGCGCCGCCCGCTTTTCTTGGAACCGCGAAAATTCGAGAGGGGATATAACGATTCTTGATAGCTTGGATCCGCCGATGCTCCGCGATGCGGGTGGTGCGTCCATCGGTATGTTCAGAAAACTTTATAACTCGGCGAGAATTTTCGAGATCTGCGTGAGGCCGGAAAGCGTCGAGATATCGTCCGACGCTCCGGGTGTCGGAGCCATGCCCGGACGGGTTGCCGACGTCGTGACACTCGGTGCCTTCAGGCATGTCGTTCTGACCATCGCCAGTGGCGACCGGATAATCTCGGCTTGCCCGAACCGCCCAGACATAGCCTTCGTTCGTGGGCAGGAGATCAGCGTTTCCATTCCGCCCGAGGCATGCGTTCTGTTCGCGCGATAAGCTGGCATTGACGTGGCGCAGCTTGTATTGCGCCCCGGCTAAGGATCGCCAGTTGCGGGAAGAACATGGTTCGTCCAGTATCCGCTTAGAGGCAGAGAGGCCCTCGGCTCTCGAGCGCCACAAAGTATGGAATGCGGCTTCTGATGCTTGATCTTGATTCCTATCTGCTTCGTGCATTTCTGACCGTCGCGGAGATCGGCACCGTCAATGGGGCAGCCGTCAAGCTGAACAGAACGCAGGCGGCCGTGAGCATGCAGATCCGCAAGCTGGAGGAGCTTGTCGGCGTTACGCTGTTTTCGCGTTCGTCAAAAGGCCTCGAGTTGACGAGCCATGGGCAGATCATGCTGGCCTATGCCCGTGAAATGGTCGCCCTCAGCGACGAGGTCGGGAAAAGGCTGACAGGCAAGATGATCGAGGACCGCATTCGCCTCGGCGTCGTTGAGGACTTCGCAGCCGGCCACCTGATCGACATTCTTAGTGCCTTCAGAGCCCAGAACCCGAAGGTCGAGATCGACATCATTGTCGAACCGAATCGCCGCCTCGCCAAACTGTTTGAAGACAGGAAGCTGGATCTCGTGGTTTGCGACATCACCTGCCTCTCGCGAAAACCGACCCTGATCTGGACCGAATATTTGATGTGGACGGTCAGATCCGACTTTGTGGCGGATACGGGAAAACCGCTTCCGATCATCATGTTCGAGGAGGAGTGTCCCTGGACGCTCCCGACGATTGCGGCTCTGTCCCAGCGGAACGTCAAATGGAAGACGGCGTGTGTCGCATCGACCCTGGTCGCTATGGCGACCGCGGTTCGCGTCGGTATCGGTATCGCGCCAATGATGCTCACCACGAAACCGGAGGGCTGCCGGACGCTTGACAGATCGGCGGATCTGCCCGGTCCGGTGCGCATCGAGATCGGTCTCTATGCTCAGTCCGAGACGGCCGAAGGCGCGCGCTACCTTGTGGACTTTATTTCGCGGCATACGGCCATATTGTCCAGCTAGAACATGATGGCGAAAAGCGTGATCGGTTTTCGGACGACATCATGCTCCAACTCTCTAATGTAGAACAGGATTCAGACTTTAGGCCGACCGGACCTAAAATCTGAATCCTGTTCTAGGAGCGTTCAGCTTCCATTATATCGGGTCAATTTAATTCCCTCTACCGGAATGGCGAGCGAAGCCCCACAGTGATCCATGAAGGGTCGACGGCCCAATCTCAAGCATTCATGGAAGTCTGCGAATACGATGATGGGGCAAGCCAAAGTTGACGAAACTCTCCTTGCGGATGCCGCCTATCTGCCCGGCCAGGTCGCAAACCTCACGAGGGGAGCGAGCGTGATGGCGCAAACCAACGAAATACTGGAGCGCATCGATGACATGCTGCTGCGCGAAGGTACCGACAAGTCAGAGATCATTCTCGCCAACATCTGGCTCAGGGACCTTGCCTCATTCGAGGAAATGAACAGAGCCTGGGATGCTTGGATGCCGGAGAGCGGAACGCCACGGCGGGCGACGTTTGAGGACAAGAGTCTCCCGCCGATGTGCGCCATCCGTATTGACGTAGCAGCGTCGCGAAAGAGTAGGGCCGGGCACATTTGAGCCGCCTGCGTTCGTCATCCTGCTCTAAAGCGCGTCGCGATCTTTCAGATTCGCTCCTGGCGCTTTAGGCCTTTGTTTTTTACGCATGTCGTTGTCGCAAAACCGCGGCACAGTTTTGCGCGACATGCTTTAAGGCCGGATGACGCAGACATTGGCCTCATAGGCGCAGGGATCGTCCTGCACTGCAATATCGATGACTTTCGCTTTCGGGGCCAGCGGCTCATGCCGTGCGCGGGGATAGAAGCCATAGCCGTCGCCGCCGACATAGGTTCCGCCATCGGCCTGATAGACGTAAGACGTGCCGGCATAGGTGTCGCCGACGTCACGCTGCGCCTGGGGTACGACGACAACGATATTGTTGCGGATGACGCGGTTGGTCGTCGGCGAGGAAAACTGTTTCAGGAACGGCATCCGTTCTTTGCGGTTCCGAGATCGATAAGCGTTGTCGAAACGGATGCCGCGATCGCGCCAGGTCACACGTTCGCCGAGAAGCAGTCCGCCATGAAAAGCATGGCGGTGGTCGGAAAAGCGACGATCATGACGGCGGTCGCCGGCTTCGGCGGGAAGTGCAGCAAGTGCGGACAGGGCAATCAGGGCGACTGCGGACAGACTGCGAAACATGGGTGGCCGGCCTCCGGAATTCCGATCCCTAACAAATCGTTAACGCCAGATTGCGCCAAAAGCCGGAGCTTGTCCATTCAGGTCGGACAACCGGCACAAAATTTGAGCGGAAAAAACCAGTTTCCTTAGCCTGCAAACTTCCCGGTAACGCGAATCGATTAAATTAAAAGCAGACAGCGATTGTGCTTGTCGTCGGCGGTTCCGGTGATTAAACGTCGCAATTGATGCAACGCACACAGAGAATTTTGTCATTCGTGTGGTTGACTGAGCATGCTCCGAAATCCGGGAGCGCAGAGAAGCCGCCGCGAGGTTCTGATGGCGAACGTGACAAATAACCGGCCCCTATCGCCGCATCTGCAAATCTACAAACCTATTCCCACCATGGTCATGTCCATCGTTCACCGTATTACCGGTAGCGCGCTTTACGTCGGCACGCTGCTCGTCGCCTGGTGGCTGATCGCGGCGGCAAGCGGCCAGGGCTCCTATGACTGGGCCAACTGGGTGCTCGGCAGCCTTCTCGGCAAGCTCGTGCTTCTCGGCTACACCTGGGCGCTGCTGCACCATATGCTCGGCGGCTTCCGCCACTTCATGTGGGATCTCGGCTATGGCTTCGGGAAAGAGTTCTCGACCAAGCTCGCCATCGCCAACATCATCGGGTCGCTCTGTCTGACCGCGCTGGTCTGGGTGATCGGCTTCCTCATTCGCTTCTGAAGGTCCTCTCATGGATATGCGCACCCCCCTCGGCAAGGTTCGCGGGCTCGGCTCCGCCAAGGACGGCACGGATCATTTCTGGCGTCAGCGGCTAACGGCCGTCGCCAATGTTCCGCTCATCCTGTTCTTCGTCATCTTCATGCTCGCCTATGCCGGCGCGCCCTATGCGGATGTGGTCCGCGCGCTGTCGAATCCCTTCGTCGCCGTCGTCATGGGCCTGATGGTGATCTCGGGTGTCATTCACATGAAGCTCGGCATGCAGGTCATCATCGAGGATTACGTGCACGGCGAATTCGGCAAGATCGCTCTCCTGATGCTGAACACGTTCTTTGCGATCCTGATTGCCGGCCTCTGTCTCTTCGCCATTCTGAAAATCGCATTCGTAGGATAAGCTGATATGGCACCGACTTCACCCGCCCAGAATGGCAAAGCCTACAAGTATGTCGATCACTCCTACGACGTGATCGTCGTCGGCGCCGGTGGCGCCGGGCTGCGCGCCACGCTCGGCATGGCCGAGCAGGGCTTCCGCACGGCCTGCATCACCAAGGTATTCCCGACCCGCTCGCATACGGTCGCGGCCCAGGGCGGCATCGCCGCCTCGCTGCGGAACATGACGCCGGATAGCTGGCAGTGGCACCTCTACGACACCGTCAAGGGTTCCGACTGGCTCGGCGACGTCGACGCCATGCAGTATCTCACCATGGAAGCGCCGAAGGCGGTCTATGAGCTCGAGCACTACGGCGTGCCGTTCTCGCGCAACGAGGAAGGCAAGATCTATCAGCGCCCGTTCGGCGGCCACATGCAGAATTACGGCGAAGGCCCGCCGGTACAGCGCACCTGCGCCGTTGCCGACCGTACCGGCCACGCCATCCTGCACACACTCTACGGCCAGTCGCTGCGCAACAATGCCGAATTCTTCATCGAATACTTTGCGCTTGACCTGATCATGTCGGAAGACGGCAGCCGCTGCACCGGCGTCGTCGCCTGGTGCCTCGATGACGGCACGATCCATCGCTTCGCCGCCAAGATGGTGGTGCTGGCGACCGGCGGCTACGGCCGCGCCTATTTCTCGGCAACATCTGCCCATACCTGCACCGGCGACGGCGGCGGCATGGTGGCGCGTGCCGGCCTGCCGCTGCAGGACATGGAATTCGTCCAGTTTCACCCGACCGGCATCTACGGTTCGGGCTGTCTGATCACCGAAGGCGCGCGCGGCGAAGGCGGCTATCTCGTCAACTCCGAGGGCGAGCGCTTCATGGAGCGTTATGCGCCTTCGGCCAAGGACCTTGCCTCGCGCGACGTCGTTTCGCGCTGCATGACGCTGGAAATCCGTGAGGGCCGCGGTGTCGGCAAGGCGAAGGACCACATTTTCCTGCATCTCGACCACCTCGATCCGGCCGTTCTGCATGAGCGCCTACCGGGGATTTCCGAGAGCGCCAAGATCTTCGCCGGCGTCGACGTCACGCGCGAGCCGATCCCGGTTCTGCCGACCGTTCATTACAATATGGGCGGTATTCCCACGAATTATTGGGGTGAAGTGCTGAACGCCGACGGTGCCAATCCGGAACGGATCATCCCCGGCCTGATGGCTGTCGGTGAAGCCGGCTGTGCCTCGGTGCACGGCGCCAACCGCCTCGGCTCCAACTCGCTGATCGACCTCGTGGTCTTCGGCCGGGCCGCTGCGATCCGCGCCGGCGAGGTCATCGACCGCGCAGCGCCGATCCCGCATCTCAATGTCGCAGCCTGTGACAAGATCATGGACCGCTTCGACGGTCTGCGTCATGCCAGCGGCGGCACGCCGACAGCGGAACTGCGCGAGAAGATGCAGCGCGCAATGCAGGAAGACGCCGCCGTCTTCCGCACGCAGGAATCGCTGGAATCCGGTTGCCGGCGCATCTCGGCAATCTGGGGCGAGATGAAGGACATCAAGGTCACCGACCGCTCGATGATCTGGAACTCGGACCTGGTCGAGACGCTGGAGCTGCAGAACCTGATGGCCAACGCCATCACGACGATCTACGGCGCCGAGGCCCGCAAGGAGAGCCGCGGTTCGCATGCACGCGAGGATTATACCGAGGGTGCATTCGCCGGCCGCGACGACGTCAACTGGCGCAAACACACGCTCGCCTGGGTCAACGAGGCCGGCGACGTCAAGCTCGACTACCGGCCGGTTCACACCGAGCTCATTGCCGAAGGCATCGATCCGCATAAGATCGAGCCGAAGGCTCGCGTGTACTGATCTCAAGAGGAACCGGACATGGTTGAACTCGCTCTCCCCAAGAATTCTCAGATGCGCGAAGGCAAGGTCTGGCCGAAGCCGGCGGGTGCCAAGAACACCCGTGAATTCCGCGTCTACCGCTGGAGCCCGGATGATGGTCAGAACCCGTCGATCGATACCTTCTATATCGATGTCGACGATTGCGGACCGATGGTGCTAGACGGTCTGCTCTACATCAAGAACAAGATCGATCCGACGCTGACGCTGCGCCGCTCCTGTCGCGAGGGCATCTGCGGCTCCTGCGCGATGAATATCGACGGCACGAACACGCTCGCCTGCACCAAGGGCCTCGACGATATCAAGGGCGCGGTGAAGATCTATCCGCTGCCGCATCTGCCCGTCGTCAAGGATCTGGTTCCCGACCTCACCAATTTCTATGCCCAGCATCGTTCGATCGAGCCATGGCTGAAGACGGTGTCGCCGGCGCCGGCCAAGGAATGGAAGCAGAGCCACGAGGACCGGCAGAAGCTCGACGGCCTCTATGAGTGCATCCTTTGCGCCTGCTGCTCGACCTCCTGTCCGAGCTACTGGTGGAACGGCGACCGCTATCTCGGTCCGGCCGTTCTGCTGCAGGCCTATCGCTGGCTAATCGATTCCAGAGACGAGGCGACCGGCGAGCGCCTTGACAATCTCGAGGACCCGTTCCGCCTCTACCGCTGTCACACGATCATGAACTGTGCGCAGACCTGCCCGAAGGGCCTCAATCCGGCCAAGGCGATCGCCGAAATCAAGAAGATGATGGTCGAGCGCCGGGTTTGATCAGCCTCGGTACCGATGGCGGAATAGACGGCTTCGATCCCGAAGCCGTCACCGAGATCAGGTCGCGGCTTACCTCGGTGCGCGAACAGGGCCTCCGCATCGGTGCTGGTGCAATCCTTCTGCGGGGTTCGCCGGAGCGCTGTTCCGAGACATTGCGCGCGTTCGACAGGGATCCTGACAGAGATGAACGCGCGCAACACCTTGCTGACAAATTCTATGTGCAGGAAGTTTTGCAGCGGGACAGTTGAACTGTATCGTTTTTCGGTTAGTTGTTGTCACGGGCAATTTATGCTGCCCGACTTGATTAACCAAAGCGAATTACGATAATCGGACTTGCCTCACGCCCGTTTCTCTACGGCGATGGCCGAATTCAGGAGTATGATGATGCAGTTGCGATATGCGATGACAGGTCTGGTGGTGGTTCTGTCGCTAGCCGGTTGTCAGCGTACGGCATATGATTATAGCTCCAACGCCAGTGCCGGCCCGGCGCCGTTGACGGCGCAGCCGGTTCCCTCGGTACAGGGTGGGCAGCTTCCGCCGCCGACCGGCAGCTCGCAGTTTCCGGCCGCGCCGACGACGACGGCGCCGATGCCGGGCGCTGAGCCTGGTGCAATGGCCGCGAATGCGCTCGATATCACCAAGGAATCGATGGTCGGAAGCTGGCGTGTCAACGGCAGCTGCGACATGTTCCTGACGTTGACCAATCTCGGCAGCGGTTCGCGCGGCGGAACGCGTGGCTGCGTCGGCGAACTGACGGCGATGGGCTCCTGGGAGGTCGCCGGCAAGCAGGTGCTGCTCAAGGACCGCTCGGGCAACCAGCTCGGCAGCGTCTACAAGACGGCCGACAACCGCTTCCAGGGACAGACGAGCACAGGCCAGTCGATCAGTCTCAGCCGGTAAATGTTCCGGCGGGTCTCCGCCGTTGACTGACAGGCGGATATGCCCTCATGCAACCAATGCCGGATTATGCGCTCAGCGTCTGCGAACAGCTTAAAGCGCTGACCGCATCGGGTGCGCTTCAGGTCGATTCCGCCCAGATGGACGTGGCAAAGAGCCTCGACCGGGTGCTTGCCGGGCTGAAGCAGCGGCGGCCGGCGGCAAAGTCGAGCGCGCTCGGCTGGCTGTTTGCCGCCAAGAAGAAATCCGGCGACGGCATCAAGGGGCTTTATATCCACGGCAGCGTCGGGCGCGGCAAGACCATGCTGATGGACATGTTTTTCGCGATGGCGCCGTGCCGGAAGAAACGCCGGGCGCATTTCCACGAATTCATGGCGGATGTGCATAATCGCATCGCGGCGCATCGGCTGAAGCTCAAGAACGGCGACACGAGACAGGCCGATCCGATGCCGCCGGTCGCCGCAGCGCTCTACGACGAGGCAGAACTGCTCTGCTTCGATGAGTTCACGGTCACCGACATCGCCGATGCGATGATCCTGTCGCGGCTGTTCTCCGAGCTTTTCGCGCGTGGATGCGTGCTGGTCGCGACCTCGAACGTCGAGCCCGACAATCTCTACACCGATGGTCTCAATCGCGGCCTGTTCCTGCCCTTCGTTGCTTTGCTCAAGCAGCATGTCGATGTCGTCACCCTGGATTCGTCGACCGACTACCGGATGGAGAAGCTGAGCAGCCAGCCGGTCTATCTGGTGCCGATCAACGAGCATAACGACATGGCGATGGATGCGTCCTGGACGCAGGCGCTGCATGGGCGCAAGGCTCAGCCGCTGGATATTCCGATGAAGGGGCGCCACATCCATGTGCCGCTCGCCGTCGACCGCATGGCGCGGTTCTCTTTCGCCGATCTCTGCGAAAAGCCGCTCGGGGCGGTCGACTTCCTGGCGATCGCCGAACGTTTCGATACGGTCTTCGTCGATCACATTCCCTTGCTCGGGCCGGAAAAGCGGAACCAGATCAAGCGTTTCATCATTCTGGTCGATACGTTTTACGATCATGCCGTGCGGCTTTACATTTCCGCGGCGGCCATGCCGGAGGAACTGCTGCTGCATCGCCGGGGCACCGAGGGCTTCGAATTCGACCGCACGGCATCGCGCCTGTTCGAGATGCGCAGTGCGGAATATCTTGCGCTGCACCATGAAAAACGCGCCGCAGAGTAACAATTTGGTGACAGAATACCTTACGTTTACGTAAGATTTTTTGTATCTAAACGATTGAAAACGCTGCATCAAAATTAATGGATTGCCATTTTTGGGCTTTGGGTCTATGCGATTGCGTCATTGGGCGGTGCCTTGCGCGTCCGTCGACGAATTTGATCGCAAAGGAAACAGCGAAAATGGCGCGTAACAAGATCGCACTCATTGGTTCTGGCATGATTGGTGGCACGCTGGCGCACCTCGCCGGCCTGAAGGAACTGGGCGACATCGTTCTCTTCGACATCGCGGACGGCATTCCCCAGGGCAAGGGTCTCGATATTTCCCAATCGTCGCCGGTCGAAGGCTTCGACGTCAATCTGACGGGCGCCAGCGACTATTCCGCGATCGAAGGCGCGGACGTCTGCATCGTCACGGCGGGCGTCGCCCGCAAGCCCGGCATGAGCCGCGATGACCTTCTCGGCATCAACCTCAAGGTCATGGAGCAGGTCGGCGCCGGCATCAAGAAATATGCCCCCAACGCCTTCGTGATCTGCATCACCAATCCGCTCGACGCCATGGTCTGGGCGCTGCAGAAGTTTTCCGGCCTCCCCGCCAACAAGGTCGTCGGCATGGCCGGCGTTCTCGACTCCTCGCGCTTCCGTCTTTTCCTCGCCAAGGAATTCAACGTGTCCGTCCAGGACGTCACGGCCTTCGTTCTCGGCGGCCACGGCGACACGATGGTGCCGCTCGCCCGCTACTCGACGGTTGGCGGCATTCCGCTCACCGATCTCGTCACCATGGGCTGGGTTACCAAGGAGCGCCTCGAAGAGATCATCCAGCGCACCCGTGATGGCGGCGCCGAAATCGTCGGCCTGCTGAAGACCGGCTCGGCTTATTACGCGCCGGCCGCCTCGGCGATCGAGATGGCCGAATCCTACCTCAAGGACAAGAAGCGCGTTCTGCCCTGCGCGGCCCACCTCTCCGGTCAGTACGGCGTCAAGGACATGTATGTCGGCGTTCCCACCGTCATCGGCGCCGGCGGCGTCGAGCGCATCATCGAGATCGATCTCAACAAGACCGAGAAGGAAGCCTTCGACAAGTCCGTCGGCGCCGTCGCCGGTCTCTGCGAAGCCTGCATCAACATCGCGCCTGCCCTCAAGTAGTCGATGGGCTGAAGTAATCGAAACAGGGATACACCCATGAACATTCATGAATATCAGGCCAAGGCTCTGCTGAAGGGCTATGGCGCGCCGGTTGCCGAAGGTGTGGCTATTCTCAAGGTTGAAGAAGCCGAGGCTGCCGCCAAGTCGCTTCCCGGTCCGCTTTACGTGGTCAAGAGCCAGATCCATGCCGGCGGCCGCGGCAAGGGCAAGTTCAAGGAACTGTCGCCGGAAGCCAAGGGCGGCGTGCGTCTCGCCAAGTCGATCGACGAAGTGGTCGCCCACGCCAAGGAAATGCTCGGCAACACGCTGGTGACGGCGCAGACCGGCGAAGCCGGCAAGCAGGTCAACCGCCTTTACATCGAAGACGGCGCCGACATCGCTCGCGAGCTCTATTGCTCGCTGCTGGTCGACCGCTCGGTTGGTCGCGTGGCTTTCGTGGTCTCCACCGAAGGCGGCATGGACATCGAAGCTGTCGCCCACGACACGCCTGAGAAGATCCAGACGATCGCCATCGATCCGCAAGCCGGCGTGACGGCTGCCGACGTTGCTGCGATCTCCAAGGCTTTTGAGCTCGAGGGTGCTGCCGCCGACGACGCCAAGACGCTTTTCCCGATGCTCTACAAGGCCTTCGGCGAGAAGGA
This sequence comes from Rhizobium leguminosarum, assembly GCF_001679785.1. Classification (NCBI taxonomy): domain Bacteria; kingdom Pseudomonadati; phylum Pseudomonadota; class Alphaproteobacteria; order Hyphomicrobiales; family Rhizobiaceae; genus Rhizobium; species Rhizobium leguminosarum. The sequence continues at coordinate 3,745,482 of NZ_CP016286.1, read as the reverse complement.
CATGGCTCTGCTGGAGATCAATCCGCTGATCGTCATGAAGGACGGCCACCTGCGCGTCCTCGATGCCAAGATGTCTTTCGATGGCAATGCGCTCTTCCGTCACGACGACGTCAAGGTGCTGCGCGACGAGACCGAAGAAGACGCCAAGGAAATCGAGGCCTCGAAGTGGGACCTCGCCTATGTCGCGCTCGACGGCAATATCGGCTGCATGGTCAACGGTGCAGGCCTTGCCATGGCGACGATGGACATCATCAAGCTTTACGGCAAGGAGCCGGCTAACTTCTGTGACGTCGGCGGCGGCGCCGGCAAGGAGAAGGTTGCTGCGGCTTTCAAGATCATCACCGCAGACCCCAAGGTCGAAGGCATTCTCGTCAACATTTTCGGCGGCATCATGAAGTGCGACGTCATTGCCGAGGGCGTGATTGCCGCGGTCAAGGAAGTCGGCCTCAAGGTTCCGCTCGTCGTGCGCCTTGAAGGCACCAATGTCGAGCTCGGCAAGAAGATCCTGAACGAGTCGGGTCTGGCGATCACGGCGGCTGACGACTTGGACGATGCGGCCAAGAAGATCGTCGCGGCGATCAACGGCTAATTTTGAAGGATCTGAAAGAATGTCTATTCTCGTCAATAAAGACACCAAGGTCCTCGTTCAGGGTCTGACCGGCAAGACCGGCACGTTCCACACCGAACAGGCGCTTGCTTACTACGGCACCCAGATGGTCGGCGGTATCCATCCGAAGAAGGGTGGCGAAACCTGGACCGGCGCCAAGGGCGAAAGCCTGCCGATCTTTGCAACCGTTGCCGAGGGCAAGGAAAAGACCGGCGCCAACGCGACCGTCATTTATGTTCCGCCGGCAGGAGCCGCCGATGCGATCATCGAGGCGATCGACGCCGAGATCCCGTTCATCACCTGCATCACCGAAGGCATCCCGGTCATGGACATGGTGCGGGTCAAGGCTCGCCTCGACCGCTCCAAGTCGCGCCTGCTCGGTCCGAACTGCCCGGGTATCATGACGCCGGAAGAATGCAAGATCGGCATCATGCCGGGCTCGATCTTCCGCAAGGGTTCGGTCGGTATCGTTTCCCGCTCGGGCACGCTGACCTATGAAGCCGTGTTCCAGACCTCCAACGAAGGTCTCGGCCAGACGACGGCCGTCGGCATCGGCGGCGACCCGGTCAAGGGCACCGAGTTCATCGACGTCCTGGAAATGTTCCTGGCCGACGAAGCCACCCAGTCGATCATCATGATCGGCGAAATCGGTGGTGCGGCTGAAGAAGACGCAGCCCAGTTCCTCAAGGACGAAGCCAAGAAGGGCCGCAAGAAGCCGATGGCTGGCTTCATTGCCGGCCGTACGGCGCCAAAGGGCCGCACCATGGGCCATGCCGGCGCTGTGGTTTCCGGCGGCAAGGGCGATGCGGAATCGAAGATCGCGGCGATGGAATCGGCGGGCATCAAGGTATCGCCCTCTCCGGCCCGCCTCGGCAAGACGCTGGTTGAAGTCCTCAAGGGCTAAGCCACCTATAGACCGGGCGGAGGAACGGCATCTGCGCCTTCCGCCCGGCCTCGACAACACGAGACCAGCAGATGCGCCGCGGACAGGCGGCAATCGGAATGCGGCAGCCGGCCATCAAGCCGGCAATTCATCAAAGTCAGGAGGCGGACGGAAGCGTCCGCATATCACCATGGCACGGCAAGAAGCCAACGAGCAGTTTCAGATCACCTCGTTTCTGGATGGCGCCAACGCTGCCTATATCGAGCAGCTCTACGCGCGGTACGAAGAAGATCCGGCATCGGTCGACGATCAGTGGCGGTCCTTCTTCAAGGCGCTGGAGGAGGATCCCAGCGATGTGAAAAGGGCAGCCAAGGGCGCTTCCTGGCGCAAGAAGAACTGGCCGCTTCAGGCAAGCGGCGATCTGGTATCGGCTCTCGATGGCGACTGGGGCATCGTCGAGAAGGTGATCGAGACCAAGGTCAAGGCCAAGGCCGAAGCTCAGGGCAAGCCTGCCGACAGCACCGAAGTGCTGCAGGCGACGCGCGATTCTGTGCGCGCCATCATGATGATCCGCGCCTACCGCATGCGCGGCCACCTGCATGCCAAGCTCGACCCGCTCGGCATCGCCGCTTCCGTCGACGACTATCACGAACTCTCGGCGGAGAATTACGGTTTCACGGCCGCTGATTACGATCGCAAGATCTTCATCGACAACGTGCTCGGCCTCGAATACGCGACGATCCGCGAGATGATCGAAATCCTCGAGCGCACCTATTGCTCGACGCTCGGCGTCGAATTTATGCATATCTCCAATCCGGAGGAGAAGGCGTGGATCCAGGAGCGCATCGAAGGACCGGACAAGGGTGTGGCCTTCACGCCGGAAGGCAAAAAGGCGATCCTTGCCAAGCTCGTCGAAGCCGAAGGCTACGAACAGTTTCTCGACGTCAAGTTCAAGGGCACGAAGCGTTTCGGTCTCGACGGCGGCGAATCGCTGATCCCGGCGCTAGAGCAGATCCTCAAGCGCGGCGGCCATCTTGGCCTCAAGGAAGCCGTGTTCGGCATGGCCCATCGCGGCCGCCTGAACGTGCTCTCCCAGGTCATGGGCAAGCCGCACCGGGCGATCTTCCACGAGTTCAAGGGCGGCTCGGCCGCTCCTGACGAGGTCGAGGGCTCGGGTGACGTCAAGTACCATCTCGGCGCCTCCTCCGACCGCGAATTCGACGGCAACAAGATCCACGTTTCGCTGACGGCGAACCCGTCGCATCTCGAAATCGTCGATCCCGTCGTCATGGGCAAGGCCCGCGCCAAGCAGGATATGAACGCCACCGTCTGGGACGGCGACATCATCCCGCTTTCCGAACGCGCCAAGGTTCTGCCGCTGCTGATCCACGGCGACGCGGCCTTTGCCGGCCAGGGTGTCATTGCCGAAATCCTCGGCCTTTCCGGTCTGCGCGGCCACCGCGTCGCCGGCACCATGCATGTGATCATCAACAACCAGATCGGCTTCACGACCAACCCGGCCTTCTCGCGCTCGTCGCCTTATCCGTCCGACGTCGCCAAGATGATCGAGGCGCCGATCCTGCACGTCAACGGCGACGATCCGGAAGCGGTGGTCTATGGGGCGAAGATCGCCACCGAATTCCGCATGAAGTTCCACAAGCCTGTGGTGCTCGACCTGTTCTGCTACCGCCGCTACGGCCACAATGAAGGCGACGAACCGTCCTTCACGCAGCCGAAGATGTACAAGGTGATCCGCGCCCACAAGACCGTGCTGCAGCTCTACGCGGCCCGCCTCGTCGCCGAGGGCCTGCTCACCGACGGTGAAGTCGAGAAGATGAAGGCCGATTGGCGCGCCCATCTCGAGCAGGAGTTCGAGGCCGGCCAGCACTACAAGCCGAACAAGGCCGACTGGTTGGACGGCGAGTGGTCGGGCCTGCGCACGGCCGACAATGCCGACGAGCAGCGCCGCGGCAAGACCGCCGTGCCGATGAAGACGCTGAAGGAGATCGGCCGCAAGCTCTCTGAGATCCCGGCGGGCTTCAACGCGCACCGCACGATCCAGCGCTTCATGGAAAACCGCGCCAACATGATCGCCACCGGCGAGGGTATCGACTGGGCGATGGCCGAAGCGCTCTCCTTCGGTGCGCTCTGCGTCGAAGGCAGCAAGATCCGCCTGTCCGGCCAGGATTGTGAACGCGGCACCTTCTCGCAGCGTCACTCGGTTCTCTACGATCAGGAAACCGAAGAGCGTTACATCCCGCTCGCCAATCTTTCGCCGACGCAGGGACGCTACGAAGTCATCAATTCGATGCTTTCGGAAGAGGCCGTGCTCGGTTTCGAATATGGCTATTCGCTCGCCCGCCCGAATGCGCTGACGCTCTGGGAAGCGCAGTTCGGCGATTTCGCCAACGGCGCGCAGGTGGTCTTCGACCAGTTCATCTCGTCGGGCGAACGCAAGTGGCTGCGCATGTCGGGCCTCGTCTGCCTGCTGCCGCACGGCTATGAAGGCCAGGGTCCCGAACACTCCTCGGCCCGCCTCGAGCGTTTCCTGCAGCTTTGCGCGGAAGACAACATGCAGGTCGCCAATGTCACGACGCCGGCGAACTACTTCCACATCCTGCGCCGGCAGCTGAAGCGCGACTTCCGCAAGCCGCTGATCCTGATGACGCCGAAGTCGCTGCTGCGCCACAAGCGGGCGGTCTCGACGCTTGCCGAAATGGCCGGCGAATCCGCCTTCCATCGCCTGCTCTGGGACGATGCCGAGGTGATCAAGGATGGCCCGATCAAGCTGCAGAAGGACAACAAGATCCGCCGCGTCGTTATGTGCTCCGGCAAGGTCTATTACGATCTTCTCGAAGAGCGTGAAAAGCGCGGCATTGACGACATCTATCTCTTACGTGTCGAGCAGCTCTATCCGTTCCCGGCAAAGGCGCTGATCAACGAGCTGTCGCGCTTCCGTAATGCCGAGATGGTCTGGTGTCAGGAAGAGCCGAAGAACATGGGCGCATGGTCGTTCATCGACCCCTTCCTCGAATGGGTGCTCGCCCATATCGACGCGAAGTACCAGCGCGTCCGTTATACCGGCCGTCCGGCCGCCGCCTCGCCGGCGACGGGCCTGATGTCCAAGCATCTGTCGCAGCTCGCCGCATTCCTCGAGGATGCTTTGGGCGGTTAAAACAAGAGGGGCGCAATGGCTTATTTCTTTTTAAGACTGCAGCCGCCGCGCCCCACTTTCCCGCATGACGGGACCGGGGAGGAAATGGCGGCGATGAAACGCCATGCCGAATACTGGCATCGGAACGCTCTTGCGGGATCGGCGATCATCGTCGGCCCCGTCTTCGAGGGTGAAGGCGCCTGGGGCATGGCGATCGTCGAGGTCGAGGATCAGGCAGCGGCGCAGGTTCTTGCCGACGGCGATCCGATCATCGCTTCCGGTTTCGGTTTCCGCTTCGATATCCTGCCGATGCCCTCGATCATCTCGCGGCCACCTGCCGTCTGAAACGCATAAACGAAAACACACGAAATCAGGATCTGAACAATGGCCACAGAAATCCGCGTTCCAACTCTCGGTGAATCCGTCAGCGAGGCAACCGTCGGCACCTGGTTCAAGAAGGTCGGCGACGCCATCAAGGCCGACGAGCCGATTCTCGAGCTTGAAACCGACAAGGTGACCATCGAAGTTCCAGCACCCGCCTCCGGCACGCTTTCGGAAATCGTCGTCGCCGCCGGCGAGACCGTCGGCCTCGGCGCGCTGCTCGGCCAGATCGCCGAAGGTGCTGCCGCTGCTGCCGCGCCTGCTGCTCCTGCACCGGCCGCCGCGCCTGCTGCTCCGGCTCCCGCCCAACCGGCCGCTGCTGCTCCGGCCCAACCGGCGGTTGCCGCCGCTGCTGCGTCGTCCTCGAGCGCCTCCGTCTCCACCATGCCGCCGGCACCGGCAGCTTCGAAGATGCTTGCCGAAAACAACCTTTCCGCCGATCAGGTCGACGGTAGCGGCAAGCGCGGCCAGGTGCTGAAAGGCGACGTCATCGCCGCCGTCGCCAAGGGCATTTCCGCTCCGGCGGCCGCACCGGCGGCGACGCCTGCCGCCGCGCGCGGCCCGTCGACGGTCGAGGATGCCTCGCGCGAAGAGCGCGTGAAGATGACGCGCCTGCGCCAGACGATCGCCAAGCGCCTCAAGGATGCGCAGAATACTGCCGCCATGCTGACCACCTACAATGAGGTGGACATGAAGGCGGTCATGGACCTGCGCAACAAGTACAAGGACATTTTCGAGAAGAAGCACGGCGTCAAGCTTGGCTTCATGGGCTTCTTCACCAAGGCGGTGACGCATGCGCTGAAGGAACTGCCGGCCGTCAACGCCGAAATCGACGGCACCGACGTCATCTACAAGAACTACTGCCATGTCGGCATGGCCGTCGGCACGGACAAAGGTCTTGTCGTTCCCGTCATCCGCGACGCCGACCAGATGTCGATCGCCGAAATCGAGAAGGAGCTCGGCCGTCTTGCCAAGGCGGCGCGCGATGGCTCGCTCTCCATGGCCGACATGCAGGGCGGCACCTTCACCATCACCAATGGCGGCGTCTACGGTTCGCTGATGTCTTCGCCGATCCTCAACGCACCGCAGTCCGGCATTCTCGGCATGCACAAGATCCAGGAGCGGCCGGTTGCGATCGGCGGCCAGGTGGTCATCCGTCCGATGATGTATCTGGCGCTGTCCTACGATCACCGCATGGTCGACGGCAAGGAAGCGGTCACCTTCCTCGTGCGCGTCAAGGAAAGCCTGGAAGATCCGGAACGTCTGGTTCTCGATCTCTAAGGGAGCGCTTTCGATGCGGAACCGGATCATGCGAGCGGCGCGCCTTCTTTTTTGCGCTGCCGCCGCGCATATTCCGGTCGCCGCATCGGCTGCCGGCTGGGACATCAGCAAGGCAAGCAGCAATTTCGAGCTGGTGGCACTCAGCGATGCCCAACTCTCCGGCCGGTCGATCGGCGCGATCCATATGGGCAATGTCGAGCTGACCTCGGGGCGCATCGTTGCCGCCGATCCGCTCGCCCAGCCCGACCGTCCGGCGCTCGCAAGAACGGTTGCGCCGGGCGACTATCCGGTGACGCTCTACCAGGCCTTCGGGCGCATCGCCGCTGCCAGCATGCGGTTTGCCGAGGGCAAGCCGGATCGTTGGGAGCTTGCGGTCCTGCCAGGGCAGGACCCGGCGACGCTGAAGGACGGCGAGATCTTCGGCTACCCCGTCGATGCCGGCCTCGGCTGCTACATGGATGCCGATACGCTTGATCTGATCAGAGAACGCGAAGAGCAGGTGCAAGCGCAGAAACCGAATTCCGACGTCAACTATTACGACGACGTGCTGGCGTCGGACCTCGACGCCAACAAGGGCATCTATGCGCTGCACCGGCCGGTCGCTGGCAGGCGAGGCAATGTCGCGGTGTTCTGGAGCGGCTGGGGCGACGGTTTCTATCCGGTCTTCTGGGGGCTCGACAGGGATGGCCGCGCGCTGGTGCTGCTGACGGATTTCAGCGTTGTCGAGAATGCCGACGGGCGCAAGGAGCCGAAGCTGCAATGAGAGGAAGGATCAGGATCACGGCGAGACGGACAGGCGTGGCTGCAATCGCAGCCGCCGCGTTTTTCGTCGTTCCGGCGTCCACCTTCGCTGCCGCATGCAAGCAGGAACAGGCCGTCTACGCCGATCGCGACGGTGCCTATGAATTGCGCTTTGCACCGCTGAATTCTCCATCGGCTGCCGCCAGCAACCAGTTCAAGGTCAGCGCACTGAAGACACCAGTCGTGATGGACGGTTATGTCATGCCATCGGAAGATCCGGTGCGCGCCATCGGCATCCTGATGTTCAACTGTCCCGAAGGTGATGCGACCGGCGCCGATCTCGATGCCTGCACCGTCTGGCAGGGCGCCGTCTACGGCATGGATGCCGAGGGCGAGATGGACAACCTGCAGCCCGAAGGCGCTGAGGCGGCGGAAAAGCTCGTGCTTCCCGGCCTTGGTCCCGCCATCCGCGAATCCAGCGCCTGGGGCGAGGGCAAGGCCGTGGTGGCACCGTGGGACGTGCTGGTTTTCAAGGAGTGTGCGACATGAGCGATACACCTGTTGTTCTCATTACCGGCGGAAGCCGAGGCATCGGCGCTGCGGCTTCACGGCTCGCAGCGCGCCAGGGCTGGCGTGTCGCGGTGAACTACGCCGCCAACCGTCAAGCCGCGGATGCCGTCGTCGCTGCGATCGTCGAGGATGGCGGCGAGGCCGTGGCGATCCAGGGCGATGTCGGCAAGGCTGCGGATATCGTCTCGATGTTCACGGCAGTCGATCGGCATTTCGGCCGGCTCGACGGGCTCGTCAACAATGCCGGCATCGTCGATTATCCCCAGCGCGTCGACGAGATGTCGGTAGAGCGGATCGAGCGCATGCTGCGCGTCAATGTGACCGGGTCGATACTCTGCGCGGCAGAGGCCATACGCCGCATGTCGAGCCGGCACGGCGGCAAGGGCGGGGCGATCGTCAACATCTCGTCGATGGCGGCGGTCCTCGGTTCTGCGACGCAGTATGTCGACTATGCCGCCTCGAAGGCGGCGATCGACACGTTCACCGTCGGGCTGGCGCGTGAGGTCGCAGCCGAGGGTATCCGCGTGAATGCGATAAGGCCCGGCGTCATCGAAACCGACCTTCATGCCTCCGGCGGCCTGCCGGATCGGCCACGCGAGCTGGCGCCGTCGATCCCGATGCAGCGCGCGGGCACGCCCGAGGAGGTGGCCGATGCGATCCTCTATCTTCTGTCACCTTCGGCCTCCTATATCACCGGCGCGATCCTCAATGTGAGCGGCGGCCGCTAGAACAACGGGCGAAAAACAGCTGCAATATATTATCGAATTCCTCGGCCTGATATCGCGCGGCCGATTAAACAAAAATCCAAAGGGAAAGAAGCAATGTCCTACGATGTGATCATTATCGGAACCGGTCCGGGCGGCTATGTCTGCGCCGTCAAGGCGGCCCAGCTTGGCCTTAAGGTCGCCGTCGTCGAAAGGCGGGCGACCTATGGCGGCACCTGCCTGAACGTCGGCTGCATTCCGTCGAAGGCGCTGCTGCATGCCTCCGAAATGTTCCATCAGGCCGGCCACGGGATGAGCGCCCTCGGTATCGACGTCCCGGCGCCGACGCTCAATCTCGGCAATATGATGGCCCACAAGGATGCGACGGTGAAGTCGAATGTCGATGGCGTCGCCTTCCTCTTCAAGAAGAACAAGATCGATGCCTTCCAGGGCACCGGCAAGATCGTCTCTGCCGGCAAGGTCTCCGTCACCGCCGATGACGGCAACGTGCAGGAAATCGAAGGCAAGAACATCGTCATCGCCACCGGCTCCGACGTCGCCGGCATTCCCGGCGTGCAGGTCGAAATCGACGAAAAGACGATCATCTCGTCCACCGGCGGCATTGCGCTGGAGAAGGTGCCGGAAACGCTGATCGTCGTCGGCGGCGGCGTCATCGGGCTCGAGCTCGGTTCCGTCTGGTCGCGCCTCGGCGCCAAAGTCACCGTCGTCGAATATCTCGATACCATCCTTGGCGGCATGGATGGCGAAGTCTCCAAGCAGTTCCAGCGTATGCTGGCCAAGCAGGGCATCGATTTCAATCTCAGCGCCAAGGTCACCGGCGTCGAAAAGGGCGACAAGGGCGCCAAGGTCACCTTCGAATCGGTCAAGGGCGGCGACAAGGTGACGCTCGACGCGGAGGTCGTGCTGATCGCCACCGGCCGCAAGCCCTATACGGTGGGTCTCGGCCTCGAAGAGGCGGGTGTTACGCTCGACAATCGCGGCCGCGTCGAGATCGACGGTCACTACAAGACCAATGTCGACGGCATCTATGCGATCGGCGATGTGGTCAAGGGTCCGATGCTGGCGCACAAGGCGGAAGACGAGGGCGTGGCGCTTGCCGAAATCCTCGCCGGGCAGCATGGCCATGTGAACTACGAGGTCATTCCGAGCGTCGTCTACACCCAGCCGGAAATCGCTTCCGTCGGCAAGACCGAGGAAGAGCTGAAGGCGGCAGGCGTCGCCTACAAGGTCGGCAAGTTCCCGTTCACGGCGAACGGCCGGGCGCGTGCGATGCTGGCGACGGACGGTTTCGTCAAGATCCTTGCCGACAAGGAAACCGACCGGGTGCTCGGCGGCCATATCGTCGGCTTCGGCGCCGGCGAGATGATCCACGAGATCACCGTGCTGATGGAGTTCGGCGGTTCGTCGGAAGATCTCGGCCGTACCTGCCACGCGCATCCCACAATGTCGGAAGCGGTGAAAGAGGCTGCGCTCGCAACCTTCTTCAAGCCGATCCATATGTGATCTTACCTATTCGTAATAACGCATACAGCCGCTTGCCGTGAGGCAGGCGGCTGTTTTATTGGGTGCGTATCGGCGCTGTTGGAAAGCAGCGTGCCTGGTCGAATGACCGCCGGCGGGCTCAGTTCACCGCAGTGACGGTGAAGCCCTGCTGGCGCAGCAGTTCGATGACGCCGTCCTTGCCGGGCAGATGCAGGGCGCCGACGGCCATGAAGACGTTGCCGCTGTTGAGGATGGGCGCTGCGCGCTCGGCCATCACCTTGTTGCGGTCAAGGATGACGCGCTGCTCGAAGGCGGCATAATCGCTGTTTTCGCCTTCCTCCTCCGGTGTCACGGTTTTCAGTATCGGCATGGTCATGCCGATGTCGCCGGAGAGGTAGAGGTCGGTCATCGTCTCGACGACGTCGCTCATCTTGTCGCCGAGTTCCAGCGTCTGGATCAGCGATTTCAGATGGAATTCGACCGGCAGATCGGCCATGGCCTGGATCTGCTCGGCAAGGGTTTCCAGCCCCTTGACCTGCTTGCCTTCGGCAATGGCATCGGTGGCGATCTTCTGGTCGAGGAATTGCGCGCCTTTTGCCTTGCGGGCGATTTCGCAGGCCGGCAGGGCGACGGCGCTCGAAATCATCCAGGGCCGCATCCGGGAAACGGCGCTGATCGGGATACCGCGCTGCTTGAGGCCGGTTTCGAGACGCTTGTAGTCCTCGGGGGAAAGCAGCTTGTCGATCGTCGTGCCGTCGGTGAACATCGTCAGTTCCGGCTTTGCGAGCAGGGCGGCGGTCGCCTTCCGCTCATCGAGGATCTCGTCGGATTCGATAATGATCGTGTCGGCGGTGTCGTGGGCTGCCTGGGCGCGCGGCGGCAGGGCCAGCACGCGCGGATCGGTGACATGCATGCTGCCGAGCAGCCACGAGGGTGCCAATCCCGGCTTCTCGATCCTCCAGAAGATGCCCTTGCCGTTCGGTGTGGCGTCGGCTTCTTTCAGCGCCTCGGCATAGCGGGCGGGGTCGTTCTGCTGCAGCTCGACCATCAGATTGCGGCCGGTGCAGGCGACGTCTTCGGCCGCTGCCGGCCTTGCCGTCAGGAAGGCGGCAAACAGGGCGGCAAGAAGCAGCATGTGAAAGGCTGCGATCAGCCAGAGCAACAGATTGGCCGGCACTGCGAGGTAAGACGTCCGGCGGCCGATTGATGTCGTCATGATGGGTGTTCCGATCACATGCCTTGTGCGTTCATGCTCTACGCCCGGCTTGCGCATATTCCTTTAAGAGAATGCCTTAACGAAACTTAAAGTGCATTACATCAAATCGGATTCATGGCGATGCACTTTAAGTCAACGCATCGTGCTTTCCAAAAATCGATTCCGATCTCCGGGCCGAATGCGCTAGGCGCGCGGATGCGCCCGATCATACACCTCGAGCAGCCGCGATGCATCGACGCCGGTATAGACCTGCGTTGTGGAAAGGCTGGCATGGCCGAGCAATTCCTGGATGGTCCGCAGATCACCGCCGCCGGCAAGCAGATGGGTGGCGAAGGAGTGGCGCAATGCATGCGGTGTCGCCGTCTCCGGCAGGCCGAAGGCGCTGCGCATCTTCTGCATGGTGCGCTGGATGATCGCCGCTTGCAGCTTGCCGCCGCGGGCGCCGCGAAACAGTGGTTCTGCGCTTTCCAGATGGTATGGGCAGAGCGCTCGGTATCTCTCGACGGCATCGAAGACCACAGACAGCAGCGGCACCAGCCGCGTCTTGTTGCCCTTGCCGGTGATGCGGAGAGTCGTCGCGCCCTTCTGCAGGTCGGCGGGAGTAAGATCCAGCGCTTCGGAGATGCGCAGGCCGCAGCCGTAGAGCAGCGTCATAACCGCCGCATCGCGCGCCGCAATCCAGGGTTCGTCATGGAGCTGGGCGTCGTCGCTGACGACGGTGATCGCCTGGGTGTCCGACAGCGGCTTGGGCAGCGATTTCGGCTGTTTCGGCGAGCGCACCGCAGCAGCACCGGCGGCATTGACCAGGCCCTTCTTTTCGAGATGGCGCAGCAGCGAGCGAAGACCGGCGAGATTGCGGCCGAGCGATCGGGCGCCGGACCCCTGCTTGCGCCGGGCCGCCAGGAAGGCGCGGAAATCGGCGGAGCGCAACTCCCTGATATCGCCAAGCGTCACCGGGCCGGCGAGATGGCCGGTCAGAAAGGTCAGAAACTGGCGGGTATCGCGCTCGTAGGCGTCAAGCGTGTGCTCGGAAAGACGGCGCTCACTGGCGAGGTTTTCGAGCCATGCGGCCCGTTCCGTCATCAGGCGCTGATCGGCGATAACAAGCAGTTCGTTCACGTTGCGGGCCTTGATTTTGCCTTCAAGTCCGCCAATTTGGAGCAGGAACAGTTATGGAATTGCTAATGCCGGCCAAGCCTTTGTCATCCTTCGATCATATTCTATTGCGATAGCTTATACCCCATAGACAGGATCTTTCATGGCACGGCGCGATTCCATGACGGCTTTCGGACAGCTCGCGGAAGCGATCGCTCTCGTTTCACAGGGAAAGCCCGGTCATATCGTCGATACGCTGATTGCCGAACGCGGCCAGAGGATCGTGAAAAATCCGCTCTGGCCGGTCATGCGGCCGTTCCTCTACACGCTGCTGCGTTACAACAAGGCGCTCGAATTTGCCAATGCGGTCGCCAAAATGCCGGGCTTCCAGTCGTTCGAATATCTGAGCGCCGTGCTGAAACTCGATATCGGCATCACCAATGGCGAACGCATTCCCGATACCGGCGGCTTCATCCTCGTCAGCAACCATCCGACCGGCATTGCCGACGGCGTTGCCGTGTTCGATCTCTTGAAAACGCGCCGGCCGGACATGATGTTCTTCGCCAATCGCGATGCCATCCGCGTCAATCCGCGGTTTGCCGAGATGATCATCCCCGTGGAATGGCGGGAGGAGCACAAGAGCAAGCTGAAAGCGCGTGAGACACTGCAGCTGACCAACCATGCGGTGAAGGAAGGCAAGGCGACAGTGCTCTTTCCCTCAGGCCGTATCGCCTATTGGGCGAACGGCCGTCTGAATGAACGTCCGTGGAAGACCTCGGCCGTCGGGCTGGCGCGCAAATACAATCTGCCGATCCTGCCCGTTCATATGACGGCACGCAATTCCGGCCTGTTCTACTGGCTGGCGAAATGGTCGACCGAGCTTCGCGACATGACCGTGTTCCACGAACTGCTGAACAAACGCGGCGACCGCTTCGATTTCATCATCGGCAACCTAATTCCGGCCGAGCAGCTGGACGGCGACCTCAACGAGGTGACGAAAGCGCTGGAGAAACATACGGTGCACGACATGGCTAGGGATGGCGACGCGAGTTTCATGCCGGTCGGCCTGCCGATTGCGGCGACGCGCCGCGAGATTCCGGTTCCTGCAATCTAACCACCGGCATTGCCATGACGATCGATATCCGCCGGATCTGCGATCGGTTGCCGCAGGAGATCGCAGATCTTGAAAGCGAGGCCCGGCGGGAGGGCCATCGCCATGTCGCCCGCCTTATCGACGAATGGTCGACCGGCGCCGTCAGGTTCGATCGTGACGGCGAAAGGCTGCTTGGCGCCTATGCCGATGGGGAGCTCGCCGGCATCGGCGGCATGACCGTCGACCCCGCCATGTCAGGGGCGCTGCGGATGCGGCGTTTCTACATTCGTCCTGCAATGCGCGGGCGCGGCATCGGCCGGATGCTTGCTCTGGCTCTGCTCGACTATGCGTGGTCCTGCTGCACCGTCGTCACCGTTCATGCGGGAAACGATGGTGCGGTGAGGTTCTGGGAGACGCTCGGGTTTCAGCCTGACGAACGAGATGGACATACGCATCTGCTCGCGCTGCAGCACCATAGCGATGATCCAGCGGCTTCGGATTTGCGCCGGCGTGTTACGCACCGATCTCCTTGAGGCGGATGGCCTGGCGCGCCAGCAAGCGCTCGACATCGGCAATATCGAGCGCCGAGAGCTTGGCGCCCGGCTTGCGCAGGGTGGCGGACTTGATCACACCGCGCTTGGCAAGCACATATTTGCGCGAGGCAAGACCGATGCCCTGCTGCTGTTCGTAGCGGGCGAGCGGCAGATAGGCGTCGAAGATCTCATGGGCGCGATCCGCATTTCCGGCTGTATAGGCCTCGACGACGCCGACCATCATCTCAGGATAGCAAAATCCGGTCATTGCGCCATCGGCGCCGCGGCCCATCTCTTCGGGCAGGAAAAGCCCGCCATTGCCGCAAAGGATGGAGATGCGCCGCATGGCGCCCTTGTCGCTGGCGGCGCGAAGTGCCGAGATCTTCGAGAGACCCGGCCAATCTTCATGTTTGAGCATGACGCAGTTCGGTACCTCGTTGACGATGCGCTCGATGACCTTGGGCGCGATCGTCACATTGGTGGTGAGCGGATAATCCTGCAGCACGAAGGGCGTATCGCCCAGGGCCTCGCCGACCGACTGGTAGAAGGCGAAAGCCTGATCGTCGGTCTTGACGGTCCAAGGTGGCGCGACCATGACGCCGGCCGCACCCTCACCCATGACGGCTTCGGCGAGTTCGCTCATCGGCGCAAGCCCCGGCGCCGAAACGCCGACGACGACGGGGAGCCGCCCGTCGAGGCGCTTCAACACCCGTTCGACGACTGTCCGCGATTCCTCGGCGGTCAGCTTCGGAGCCTCGCCGAGCTGACCAAGCACCGTCAGGCCGGTGACGCCGGCGCCTTCGTAGAAATCGACCATGCTGTCGATACTGGCGAGATCGAGGGCGCCGTCATCGGTGAAGGGGGTTACGGCGATCACATAGACGCCCTTGGCATCTTCGGTCAGTCTGGCCATTGGTGCTCTCCAATTCAGCGGCCGAAGAACAGCGCTTCGGCATTTCGAACAAAAAACTTTTCGGCAATCGTGCGATCGTCGATGGCGGCATGCATGGTCTCAACCAGCTCGGCGTCATCGGGCATGCCGTGCGCTTGTGATCGCATACTCCATTTGTGATCGCGTGGTCATCATGCGCAAGGGCGTGACCGTAGAGAGCTGAGGCAAATTCGCCACCACCGTAACCGGGCTCGATCTTCAAATCGTCGCGACGACCCGGAACGTGTCGCTCCGTCTTTGCGGTTCCAATTCCATCGATTTGCGGGCATGGTCTCGCGCGATGAGCACAGATTCGTCCGATCTCTTTGGCGCGCTTTTTGAGGCACCGCCCGCGAACCGAACGGTTCCCGTGCTGGTGCCGATGCCGGCGCCGAAACCCTATTCCTATTCGGTGCCGGATGGCATGGCGGTCGAGCCCGGCTCGGTCGTGCAGGTGCCGCTCGGTCCGCGGCAGGTGATCGGCGTCGTCTGGGACGGCGGCGAGGACGGCATCGATCCGAAGAAGCTTCGGCCGATCAGCCATGTCTTCGACTGCCCGCCGCTTGCCAGGGAGATGCGGGACTTTATCGATTGGGTGGCGACCTATACGCTCTCGCCGCCCGGCCTCGTCGCCCGCATGGCGCTTCGGGCGCCGAACGCCTTCGAGCCGGAACCGATGGTGGAGGGGTTGAAGCTCGTCGGCGGCGAACCGGAGCGGATGACGCCGGCACGCGCCCGGGTGCTCGATACCGCCTCCGACGGCTTTTCCTGGACACGCAGCGGTCTTGCGCATGCGGCAGGTGTCTCGACGAGTGTTGTCGACGGGCTGATCACGCTCGGCATTTTTGAGGCGATATTCCTGCCGCCGCCGCCGGTCGTTGCGATGCCGGATCCGGATTTTGCCGCAGCACGTCTCGAAGGGCCGCAAAAGCAGGCGGCTGAAGAGATCGTTTCCGATGTCCGCAAGGGTGAATTTTCGGTGTCGCTGATCGACGGGGTAACCGGCTCCGGCAAGACGGAGGTTTATTTCGAGGCGATTGCCGAGACTCTGAAACGCGGCAAGCAGGTGCTGATCCTGCTGCCGGAGATCGCGCTGACGGCCAGTTTCATGGAGCGCTTCCAGGACCGTTTCGGGGCAAAGCCTGCCGAATGGCATTCTGATCTTGCGCCGCGCATGCGCGAAAAGGTCTGGCGCCAGGCGGTGACCGGCGAAGTGCGGGTCGTGGCGGGCGCCCGCTCTGCGCTCTTCCTGCCCTTCGAGGATCTCGGCCTGATCATCGTCGACGAAGAACATGATCCCGCCTACAAGCAGGAGGATCGCGTCTTCTACAATGCTCGCGACATGGCCGTCGTGCGCGGCCGCATCGGCGATTTCCCCGTCATCCTGGTGTCGGCGACGCCGTCGGTCGAAAGCCAGGTCAACGGCCAGAGCGGACGCTACAGCACCGTCCACCTGCCGACGCGTTTCGGCGATGCGGCGATGCCGGACCTGCATCTGGTCGATATGCGCCGGCACGCGCCCGAGCGGGGCGGCTTCCTGTCGCCGGTGCTGATCCGGGCGATCGGTAAGACCGTGGAAAAGCGCGAACAGGCGCTGCTCTTTCTCAATCGGCGCGGTTATGCGCCGCTGACGCTCTGCCGGGTTTGCGGCCACCGGTTCCAATGCCCGCAATGTTCGAGCTGGCTGGTGGAGCATCGTTTCCGCAAGCAGCTGCAATGCCACCAATGCGGCCATGCCGAGCGCACGCCGGAGGCGTGCCCGGAATGCGGCACGCTCGACCATCTCGTCGCCTGCGGGCCAGGCGTCGAGCGCATCGCCGAGGAGGTGGAACGGCATTTTCCGGAGGCGCGGACGATCGTTCTCTCCTCGGATATCATGGGCGGAGTGAAGCGGCTGCGGCTGGAGCTGGAAGCGATCGCCAAGGGCGAGGCCGATATCGTCATCGGCACCCAGCTTGTCGCCAAGGGCCACAATTTTCCGCTGATGACGCTGGTCGGCATCGTCGATGCCGATCTCGGCCTTGCCAATGGCGACCCGCGCGCGGCCGAGCGCACCTTCCAGCTGTTGTCGCAGGTGACCGGCCGGGCCGGGCGCACTGGCCTCAAGAGCCATGGGTTGCTGCAGACCTATCAGCCCCAGCATCCTGTCATGCAGGCAATCGTTTCCGGCGATTCTGACGCCTTCTACGAGCGCGAGATCACCGAACGCGAACGCGCCCTATTGCCGCCCTTCGGCAGGCTCGCCTCGATCATCGTTTCGGCTGAAACCCGCCACGACGCCGAAAACCATGCGCGCGGCATGCGCAACGCCGCGCCGCAGGTGTCGGGCATCTCGGTGCTCGGCCCGGCCGAAGCGCCGCTCGCGCTGGTGCGCGGCCGCCACCGTTTCCGTCTTTTGGTGCACGGCCGGCGGAACTCGGACATGCAGGGGTTCCTCCGGGCGATGCTGTCGCAATCGCCCAAAGAGCGCGGATCGGTGCAGGTGCAGCTGGATATCGATCCGCAGAGTTTTCTCTAAATCAAATAAGGCCGCCATTCCCTCCGTTTTCGGCCCATGCCATAAAACACTGATTCATCCGGGTGATTTGGGGCTGAGGCATGGAGTTTTACTTTCCGACCGAGTTTGGCGAGCAGCTTGCCTTTTGCTCCGCCGCTTTCACGGCGCTCGCCGGCTTCATCATGATGTTCGCGCCGGGCCAGACTTTCCGTCTTCTCGGTCTGCAGGCGCAGGAGGGGCGGCCGGAAGGCTTCGGCGAGGGGCGCTCGATGGGCGGTTTCTATCTCGGCTTCGGGCTGTCGGCGATCATGCTCGCCCAGGACTGGATCTATATGGCGCTCGGCGCCTCCTTCGCGATGGCTGCCTTTGCCCGCGTCATCTCGATCCTGTCCGATAAGGGGAGTAATCTCGTCAACTATTTACTCCTGGTTGTGCAAATCGCTTTGGCCGCGCTACCGCTGTTCTATGTCTTCGGCTTCACCCAGACGTGACTCTCGCTCCTGTCAGGTGGCTTCTTTGGCCTGCTTTCAGGCCATTGCGCGATTTTGCAGACAGAAATTCATGTGAAAGGCGTATTCGGGCATTACGCGTGTTGCGAGTCCGAACATCCTATGTTAGACGGACCCCGAATTTCGGAAGAAGCAAGAGGCTTCTCTTGTGATTTCTGGGGGAAATCAAAACGAATTCAAGATCATAGGTTCGGCGCCCGCCGAGAGCCGGATTTTGGGTTGAAATCAGGGAAATTTGTGCCAGTGGCAGACACGTCCCAGCTTACTTCTGGTGTTGCAGAACGCTATGCCTCGTCGCTTTTCGAACTGGCGCTCGAGCAGGGCGCCGTCGACAGCGTCACCGCCGATCTTGACCATTTCCAGGCGATGCTGGATGAGAGCGCCGATCTGAAGCGTTTCGTCGCAAGCCCGGTTTTTTCCGCTGAAGACCAGCTGAAGGCGATCGTCGCCATCAGCGAGAAGGCCGGCATCAGCGGTTTCTTCGCCAATTTCCTGAAGGTCGTGGCGCGTAACCGCCGCCTGTTCGCCCTGCCGGGCATGATCAAGGCCTTCCGCATCATCGCCGCGAACCATCGTGGTGAAATCTCCGCCGAGGTCACCTCGGCGCATGCGCTTTCACAAGCGCAGGAAACCGAATTGAAGGTGGCACTCAAGAGCGTTACCGGCAAGGACGTGACGATTGCCGTCACGGTTGATCCGTCAATTCTTGGTGGTCTGATCGTGAAGGTCGGGTCTCGTCAGATTGATACGTCTCTTCGTACCAAACTCTCTACCCTTAAGCTCGCATTGAAAGAGGTTGGCTGATGGATATCCGCGCCGCGGAAATTTCCGCAATTCTCAAAGACCAGATTAAAAATTTCGGCAAAGAGGCAGAAGTCTCGGAAGTCGGCCAGGTTCTCTCCGTCGGTGACGGTATCGCTCGTGTCTATGGTCTGGACAATGTCCAGGCCGGTGAAATGGTCGAGTTCCCGGGCGGCATCCGCGGCATGGCGCTGAACCTCGAATCCGACAATGTCGGCGTCGTCATCTTCGGCTCCGACCGCGACATCAAGGAAGGCGACATCGTCAAGCGGACCGGCGCCATCGTTGACGTTCCGGTCGGTCCGGAACTGCTCGGCCGCGTCGTCGACGCGCTCGGCAATCCGATCGACGGCAAGGGCCCGATCAACGCGACGCGCCGTTCGCGCGTCGACGTCAAGGCTCCCGGCATCATTCCGCGCAAGTCGGTTCATGAGCCGATGTCGACCGGCCTCAAGGCCATCGACGCGCTGATCCCGGTCGGCCGCGGCCAGCGCGAGCTGGTCATCGGTGACCGCCAGACCGGCAAGACCGCGATCCTTCTCGATGCCTTCCTCAACCAGAAGGCCATTCACGACAACGGTCCGGAAGGCGAAAAGCTTTACTGCGTCTACGTCGCCGTCGGCCAGAAGCGTTCGACCGTTGCCCAGTTCGTCAAAGTGCTCGAAGAGCGCGGCGCGCTGAAGTATTCGATCATCGTTGCCGCCACCGCTTCCGATCCGGCGCCGATGCAGTTCCTGGCTCCGTTTGCCGGCTGCGCCATGGGCGAATATTTCCGCGACAACGGCATGCATGCGCTCATCGGTTACGACGACCTGTCCAAGCAGGCCGTCTCCTACCGCCAGATGTCGCTGCTGCTGCGCCGCCCGCCGGGCCGCGAAGCCTATCCGGGCGACGTTTTCTATCTGCACTCGCGCCTGCTCGAGCGCGCTGCGAAGATGAACGACGACAAGGGCGCCGGTTCGCTGACCGCTCTGCCGGTCATCGAAACGCAGGGCAACGACGTGTCGGCCTTCATTCCGACCAACGTCATCTCGATCACCGACGGCCAGATCTTCCTTGAAACCGACCTGTTCTATCAGGGTATCCGCCCAGCCGTGAACGTCGGTCTGTCGGTTTCCCGCGTCGGCTCGTCGGCACAGATCAAGGCGATGAAGCAGGTTGCCGGCTCGATCAAGGGCGAACTCGCCCAGTATCGCGAAATGGCCGCCTTCGCCCAGTTCGGTTCGGACCTCGACGCTGCGACGCAGCGCCTGCTGAACCGCGGCGCACGCCTGACCGAACTCCTGAAGCAGCCGCAGTTCTCGCCGCTGAAGACGGAAGAGCAGGTCGCCGTGATCTTTGCAGGCGTCAACGGCTATCTCGACAAGCTGCCGGTCGCTTCGGTTGGCAAGTTCGAGCAGGGCTTCCTCTCATATCTGCGTTCGGAAGGCTCCGCCATCCTCGACGCGATCCGCACGGAAAAGGCAATCAGCGACGATACCAAGGGCAAGCTCACCGCTGCTCTCGATAGCTTCGCAAAGTCTTTCTCGTAATCAGGCCCTAAGTTAGGACGGATCACGGATGCCTTCACTTAAGGATCTGAAAAACCGGATCGCCTCCGTCAAGGCGACGCAGAAGATCACCAAGGCGATGAAAATGGTCGCCGCGGCGAAGCTTCGGCGTGCGCAGGAGGCGGCCGAGGCCGCCCGGCCTTATTCGCAGCGCATGGGTGCGGTTCTGGCGAACATCGCCAAGGCCGTCACCGATGCCGACGGCGCACCGACGCTGATGACCGGCACCGGCCAGGACAAGATCCATCTGCTGGTGGTCTGCACGGCCGAACGTGGTCTTTGCGGCGGTTTCAATTCGCAGATCGCACGCTTTGCACGCGAACATGTCCGCAAGCTGCTTGCCGAAGGCAAGACGGTGAAGATCTTCACCGTCGGCAAGAAGGGTCACGACATCCTTCGCCGCGAATTCGCCTCGCTCATCATCGAGCGCAAGGAATTGCGCGACGTCAAGCGCGTCGGCTTCGAGAATGCGGACCAGATCGGCAAGCGCATCATCGAGATGTATGCTGCCGGAGAGTTCGACGTCTGCACGCTGTTCTATTCCGAGTTCAAGTCGGTGATCAGCCAGATCCCGACGGCGCAGCAGCTCATCCCGGCTTCAACGGGAGCTGTGCAGACCGAAGATGCCGCACATGCAGGCGCCGTCTACGAATACGAGCCGGATCCGGCATCGATCCTCGAAGATCTGATCCCGCGCAACATCTCCGTCCAGGTCTTCCGCGCGCTCCTTGAGAACGTCGCGGGCGAGATGGGCGCCAAGATGAGCGCTATGGACAATGCGACGCGTAATGCCGGTGAGATGATCAACAAGCTGACGCTGAGCTACAACCGCCAGCGTCAGGCGCAGATCACCAAGGAACTCATTGAAATCATTTCGGGCGCGGAAGCGCTCTGAGGCTAGGAAAAGAGGGTCAGAAAATGGCTGAGGCAGCTACCCCCAAGATCGGCTCTGTCGGCAGAGTCACCCAGGTTATTGGCGCCGTCGTCGACGTTGCGTTCGAAGGCGAACTGCCGAAGATCCTGAACGCGCTGGAAACCACCAACCACGGCAACCGCCTGGTTCTCGAAGTTGCGCAGCACCTTGGCGAAAACGTCGTCCGTACCATCGCGATGGACTCGAGCGAAGGTCTCGTCCGCGGCCAGGAAGTCGCCGATACCGGCGCTCCGATCATGGTTCCGGTCGGTAACGAGACGCTCGGCCGCATCATGAACGTCATCGGCGAGCCGGTCGACGAAGCCGGTCCGCTGGTCACCGCTCACAAGCGCGCCATCCACCAGGATGCACCGTCCTATGTCGAGCAGTCGACGGAATCGCAGATCCTCGTCACCGGCATCAAGGTCGTCGATCTTCTGGCTCCCTATGCACGCGGCGGCAAGATCGGCCTCTTCGGCGGCGCCGGCGTCGGCAAGACCGTTCTGATCATGGAACTGATCAACAACGTCGCCAAGGCGCATGGTGGTTACTCGGTTTTCGCAGGCGTCGGTGAACGCACCCGCGAAGGCAACGACCTCTACCACGAAATGATCGAATCGAACGTCAACAAGCACGGCGGCGGCGAAGGCTCGAAGGCGGCACTTGTTTACGGTCAGATGAACGAACCGCCGGGCGCCCGCGCCCGCGTCGCCCTGACCGGCCTGACTGTCGCCGAACACTTCCGCGACCAGGGTCAGGACGTTCTGTTCTTCGTCGACAACATCTTCCGCTTCACGCAGGCAGGTTCCGAAGTGTCGGCTCTGCTCGGCCGCATCCCGTCGGCCGTTGGTTATCAGCCGACGCTCGCAACCGACATGGGCCAGATGCAGGAGCGCATCACCACGACGACAACTGGGTCGATCACCTCGGTTCAGGCCATCTACGTTCCGGCCGACGACTTGACCGACCCGGCGCCGGCGACCTCGTTTGCTCACCTTGACGCAACGACGGTTCTGTCGCGCTCGATCGCTGAAAAGGGCATCTACCCGGCGGTCGATCCACTCGACTCGACGTCGCGCATGCTCGACCCGATGGTCGTCGGCGAAGAACATTACGACGTCGCCCGTAAGGTGCAGTCTACGCTGCAGCGCTACAAGGCCCTGCAGGACATCATCGCGATCCTTGGCATGGACGAACTGTCCGAAGAGGACAAGATTGCTGTCGCCCGCGCCCGCAAGATCGAGCGTTTCCTGTCGCAGCCGTTCTTCGTCGCCGAAGTCTTCACCGGCTCGCCGGGCAAGCTGGTTGCTCTCGAAGACACGATCAAGGGCTTCAAGGGCCTCGTCAACGGCGAATACGATCATCTGCCGGAAGCTGCCTTCTACATGGTCGGCTCGATGGAAGAAGCGGTCGAAAAGGCCAAGAAGCTCGCAGCTGCTTAATGAGCGATGCGCTAGACGAGATATTCTGCTGCGACTCCTTGAAAGGGGTCGTGGCGGATCTTCCGGAACCAGCAGCGCCAACCGTCTACCGCGCCGATAATGGCGTGCTGATGATGGTGGTAGGTCTGGTCCAGAGCGAGGAAGGCCTCGGTTATCTCGATCAAGCGATAATGCACTGCCCGTTCTGCGGGACTAAATTGCAAGATGCGAAAGCCATAGCCGAGAAGGTAAGTCACTGATGGCTGACAATTTCAACTTTGAGCTCGTTTCGCCGGAGCGTTTGCTGCTGTCGGAGATGGTGACCGAGGTCGTCATCCCCGCGACTGAAGGCGAGATGACGGTCATGGCAAACCATGCGCCGACGATGACGACGATCAAGCCGGGTGTCGTGAGCGTGCGTTCGGCTTCCGGCAAGAAGCAGGACTACGTGGTGTTCGGCGGTTTTGCCGATATCCTGCCGACCGGCTGCACATTGCTTGCCGAATCCGCGGTTCCGGTCGAGGAACTCCATAAGGACGAACTGACGCGCCGCATCGAGGCCGCCCGCAAGGAACTCGAACACGCCGAACTGCACGAGCACAAGTCGAAGCTCGAGCACTTCATCATGGAACTGACGCATCTGCGCGGCGTCGTTCAACAAGACTGATCGCAACCGGTTGCGACGATGAAAGGCAGCTGCGACAGCCGCCTTTTTTGTGTCTGTTTCTCCGGCTTGAAATGAAATGAAGAAGCGGCCGATAGGCCGCTTTTGTCGACGTGCCGGGTCGTCTCAGAAGCCGGTGCCGCCGCGCAGCTCGATAACGACCGTCTTGAACAGGATCTTCAGGTCGAGCAGCAGGCTGAAATTCCTGACATAATAAATATCGCAGGCAATGCGAGCGCGCGCTTCCAGCGGCCGTGCCGTCGGGCCGCGCCAGCCGCGTGTCTGCGCAAGACCGGTGATGCCGGGGCGCATGATGTGGCGGTGGTGGTAGTCCGGCACCAGCTCCTCGTAGAGCCGGCCGGCCGCCCGCATATTGATGGCGTGGCAGCGCGGGCCGACCAACGACATCTCACCCCTAAGGACGTTGAAAAGCTGCGGCAGCTCGTCGATATTGGTCTTGCGGAGCAGCGCGCCGATGCCGGTCACCCGGCTGTCGCCCTTGACGGTCTGTTGAATGCCGCTGGGATCACACGCTTCCGCGCGCATCGACCGGAACTTGAAGACCGTGATCTTCCGACCGTTCAGCCCCCAGCGGATCTGGCGGAAAAATACCGGACCACCATCGTCGAGTTTGATGAAAAGAGCGATTGCCAGAAAAAGCGGCGCCAGCACGATGAGAGCGCTGACTGAGGCGACGATGTCGATCAACCGCTTTATGCCCAGCCGCACGGCCATTTTTCTTTCGACGAGGGAAAAGCTATCCGGCTGGCGAATGTTGGAGTTCGCTATAACCAGGGTCTTGATCTTGTCCTGACGCTGAGACGGATCGAAGCGTGGATTCGTCTTCGAAGTAAAAGCATTCATTACGCAAGGTCCACAAGCTTAGATGCGATACTGAACAACAAGGAGACAAATACATGGTCACGTATCGTTTGTCATCGGTATAAATAAGAATTTGATAACCCTAAAGACGCCAAAAATGGGAGTATTCCGCGTTAACCTTAATGCGTGTAGTTGCGCTTATGCGTAACTTATACTTTGAAAGGAGTAGCCCGATTGGATTGACGCGATGTCAGCCGGTTTCCGAAATCGATCGCCGGTCTTTCCAGCAGGTGGTAGCTGAGGCTTGCGACCAGAAGGATGAGTGCTGCCGCCAATCCGCAAGACTGCAGCCAGCCGGTGACGACATTTTCCGAGGAAACGCCGAACGAACTCGGATCGAGCCTCTGGATCAATATCAGGATGATCTCCTGCCAGATGTAGATGCCGAAGGAGATCTTCGCGATATAGCGGACCGGAGCATTGTCGAGCAGCCTGCCCAGGTGTTGCGAATGACTGAGCGAAACGAGCGCCGTTGCGACCGCCAGCGGAAAGACCGGAAAACCGTAGGGGATTTCGAGCCAGCCGTAAGCTTCGGCGGAGCCGCCGGGCGATATGACGAGGCGGTAGCCGGCAATGGCGAGGGCCAGGACCGCTGCGGCATCGAACCAGGAGGAGCGCCTTCTTGGGAGCATGACCTCGACGCCGGCGGCAAGCGCGCCGAGCGCGAAGACGGCGAAGAAGCCGATCGGATTATATCTCGGCATCCACTCCTTCGCCCCGCCCTGCAGACCGTACTGCCAGCCGCGTTCGATGTCGTCGAGCGGAAAGAGGGTCAGGATCAGCACATGGGCGAGGAGTACGCCCGTGATGACGCAAAGCCATGCGAAGCGAGCGAGGAACGGGCGACGCCTCAGGAGAGGCAAACGAAACAGCAGGAGAAAGCAGACCGGCAGGAGCACATAGCTGGTGACCTCGAAGGGAATGGACCAGAGCGGCCCGTCGGCTTCGACAGGAAAAAAGGTGCGCCAGTGCCACTGGCTCATGAACAGCAGCCCGGAGACGTAGCGGAGCACAAACTCAGGCGTCAGCGGCAAGGCAAGCAGCGTCACGCTGAGCGCGAAGCCGACGGTGGCGGCGAACCAGAAGCCCGGAGCGATGCGCGCCATCCTGCGGATCGTGTAGTGCCGCAGGCTCGGCATGTCGCTGCCCGCGTCGAGCGCGCGCCAGAAGGGATGGGCAAGAAGAAAGCCGCTGAGCACGAAGAAGACGGCAACGCCGAAATTGCCGAAGCGGAGGACGTTTGCGGTCGGTCCGAGTTCGTCGGGGATTCTGCGCATATCCAGCCGCAGCGCGAAGTGGTGGGCGAGCACCAGCAGACAGGCCGTCGCGCGCAGAAAGTCCGCTCCGGCCAGTCTCTCCTGTTGTCGCATCCTGCCTCCCCACCTTGCCCAGAGCATGATGCCGAAAAGTGTGAGCGGTTTTCGGACGACATCATGCTCTGGGGTCTCGGACTTTGCAGCGGAAAGCCGCGACGGGCAAGGCAGGCGTTGGGCTCAGTCGAGAAGTTCGTTGGTATAATAGGTGGAAAAGTCCGGCTTCTCCTTGAGTGCGGCGCCATTGGCATCGACCAGAATACCGTTCTCCATCAGGAAGCTGCCGAGGGCCTCGGCTTTTGCCGGGTCGAGCTTGCCGATCACACCGGCCTCGGATTTCAGAAAGTGCCCCTCGATCAATGCCTTCTGAGAAGCCTTTACCAGTTCCGTATTCATCAGTGCGCCGTTGCTTTCAGAGATCAGCAGGTCGCAGGCTTCGTCGGGATGGTCGACGGAGTAGGTATAACCCTTTCGTGTCGCCTGGATGAAGGCGCGGGCGTGTTCCCGGCTTGCGGAGAGATAGGCGTCGCTGGAGACGATGACCGTCGTCTGCTCGTCGGGAATGCCATAATCGGAATAGTGGAAGCGGCCGATCTTCCGGTTTTCCAGTTCGGCAGCGATGCCTTCCCAGGTGTAGATCTCCAGCGTGAAATCGATCGAGCCATTGTCCAGCGCCTCGTAAGCGGAGGTGCCGAGGGTGACGGTCTTGACGTCGCCTTTGCCGCCGTCATTGCGGATCATCGCGGAGATCAGCGCGCTCTCCCAGGTGCCGCCAAAGCCGCCATAGGTCTTGCCGTCGAGGTCTTTCGGGCTCTTGATGTCGTCGCGTCCGCCCTTGAAGATCAGGCGTGCGGTTTCCGTCTGGACGACGCCGTAGACCATCTTCACGTCACCGCCGCCAGCGCGCTGCGTCAGGGTCTCGATCTCGCTGCTGATGCCGAAATCGGCAACGCCGTTCGACACCAGCGTTCCGGCGCTGGTATCGGTGAAGGGAAGAATCTCGACATCGAGCCCGGCATCGGCATAAAAGCCCTTCGCCTTGGCGACATAGATGCCGATATGGTTGGTGTTGGGCGTCCAGTCGAGCGCGATGCGAACCTTTGCGGGCGCCGATTGGGCGAAGGCGGGGTGGCCGGCGAGGCTTGCCGCGATGGCGGCGAAGATCGTCTGGCGACGGGTGAGAAGCAGCATGGTGACCTCCTCAGGTCTCTAGAGCAGGATGCCGAAAAGTGTGAGTGGTTTTCGGACGACATCATGCTCTAACTCTTAGAACAGGATTCAGATTTTAGGCCGACCGGCCTAAAATCATCCTGTTCTTGCGGATGAAGCAGGGTTTGCAGGATTTCGGTTTCGATCGCCTGGGCCGCCGGCGAGCCTAGATCGGCAATGCTTCTCGGACGGGGCAGGGGAACGCGGAATTCGCGGATAATACGCGCCGGACGGGCCGAAAGCACGTAGATCCGGTCGGAGAGGAACACGGCCTCGCGAACATCATGGGTGATCAGTAGCGCCGTCCAGCGGTGTTCCGTCCACATGCCCTGCAGCCATTCCTGGATCTGCGTGCGCGTCAGCGCGTCCAGCGCGCCGAAAGGCTCGTCGAGCAGCAGCATGTCCTGGGTCTGGACGACGGTGCGCAGCAGCGCGGCGCGCTGGCGCATGCCGCCTGACAGTTCGGAGGGATAGTGATGCTCGAAGCCTGCGAGGCCGAAGCGCTCGAACAAAGGCGCGACGGCGGCGCGGGCCGCGCGGCGGCTCATGCCGCGCACCTCGAGACCGAGTGCGGCATTGTCGATGATCCGGCGCCAGGGCATCAGCGCATCGCGCTGCGGCATGAAGGCGAAGGAATGTGGCGCCTGTTCCAGCGGCGCGCCGTTGAAAAGCATGGTGCCGGAATCGGGCCGAAGCGCCTGTGTCAGCAATCTCAGTACCGTCGATTTTCCGGAGCCGGATGGGCCGACGATCGAAACGAACTCGCCGTCTGCGACAGCGAGCGAGATGTCGCCCAGCACCTTCATGCCGTCGAAGGACTTCGAGATGTTGCGCAGCTCAATCATTGCATCGCTCATCGGCGCTGCTCCCCGGATTGTTGCCAGGGCATGACGAGGCGCTGGATCATCAGCGTCAGCCCGAAGAGGCAGAGCGTCAGCACGGCGCTGACGACGACGGCGGCGAGTACGAGATCGGGGCGGAAGTTGTTCTTGGCGTTGAGGATATAGATGCCGAGACCGCGGGCGGCGCCGGCATATTCGGCAAAGATCGCGCCGACGACAGCATAGGTGATCGAGATCCGCAGGCCGGCGAAGAAATAGGGCAGCGAGGAGGGAAGCCGTGCCAGACGGAAAATGCGCCAGCGGCTCGCCTTCATCGAATTCAGCAATTCGGCGATGTCGCGGTCGGTCGATTCATAGCCCTGCAGCAGGGCGACGAGCAGCGGGAAGAAGGTGACGAGCGCCACCAGCAGGATCTTCGGCAACAGGCCGAAGCCGAACCAGAGGACGACGAGGGGAGCGATCGCCACCAGCGGCAGGGTCTGGCTGGCGATGAAGATCGGCAGCAATGCCCGGCGCATGAAGGGCACGAAATCCATGAGGATCGAGGCGGCAAAGGCGAAGGCCAGCGACAGGGCGAAACCTCCGAGTGTCGCGCCGAGCGTGGGCCAGGTATTGGCAATCAGTCCCTCGCGGTTCAGCCAGCCCTGGATGACGATGCGCGAAGGCGCCGGCAGGATGGACGGTTTGATGCCGGAGAGATCGACATAGAGCTCCCATGCCGCCAAAAAGGCGCAGCCGGCGAGCAAGGCGGGTATGCCCCGGTAGAGAGCGGTGCGGAGCGCGGCAAGGCGCGATTCCGATGGGTTTGACGGTATCATCAGCGTTCGATTTCAAGCTTTCGTCGGGCACTGCATAATCCCTTAAATCGGAATCGATTTAAGGATAAATTATGCAGCAATTTAAAGTGTTACAGCGTCCTTTGCGCGTCTGAAAAGACGCGCGGCGCTGTATTGGCGGACACCGTGATGTCGAGGGTCACATGTCCCTCGGGGTCGCCGAAGCGAAGGAAGGCCTCACGAATGGTAGCAAAGACGGCACCGGCGTCGCCAGAGAGCCTGCTGCAGAAATTCTTGGCGCGGTCGAAGGTGCCGGAGCGCTTCAGGAAGTCGATGCAGCCGTAGATCTCGTCCATATGGGTACCGGTTCCCATGACGTAGAGCGAGAATTGCGCGGCGGTCGGCTGTCCGGTCTCGGTGGTGATGTCAACGGCGGCAAGTGCGGCTGTTATGCGCTCGGCAAGCGGCTCCGCCTGGCCGAGGGAGGGGTTGATGCCGCAGATGGCGTCGTCGGGCTCGCCGGGGCAGCCGCGTGAAACGGCAGCGGACAGCACGCAATGCTCGCCGGTCTTTGCTGCGGCGACGAAAAGATCATGCATGGCGGCGAAGAGAATGTCAGGCGGGCCGACCAGCAGTGTGGAGATGTCATCGGTCTCGATACGCAGCCGGTCGCGATAGGGATCCAGCGCCTTGACGACATCGAGAATGATGCCGACGAAATTGTCGGACATCGGATAGAGTGACACTTGTGCGCCTGAGAACATCTGAACCTCGCTCCGCTGGCATTACCCAGATCAGCTTTGAAGGGTCCAGAGGCTTGCGCCTCACATCTCAGCCCCGGCAATACGGAGCTCCCCTGTTATTTGCGCGGAAACTATCACCGGGGTTTTCTCCCCGCAACCGCAAAATTGCGAACCCGTCCGTGCGGTCGGAATGAGCAGAACGTGATGGAAAACACCCGGGCGGAGGATTTGCCCGGGTGTGCCCAATGGTTCCGTACCTGCCGGGAACGGAACCGGAGCCATCTGGCTCAGGCGGCTAGCGCATAACCCCGAAAATCGGAATCGATTTTCGGAAAGGACTATGCGCAGATTCAAAGCGATAGAGCGTCCTTAGCGCATCTGAAAAGACGCGCAGCGCTCTATTTCGGCATAGGGACGATTGCTGCGGGCGGTGACGAGCGCCTGCGTCCACCATTCCGCCTCGCCATCATCCGATCGAGCAACCGCATTGTATCGGCGGGATTATCGAGTCGTCCGTCTGGATCGAAGCGGTTCCAAGGTGCGGCAAAGCTCACCGAATCGCGGATGGTGACGGCGTGGAGTTCGGCAAAGACCAGCCGCAGCTGTTCGACGGCGCGCAGGCCGCCGGATATGCCGCCATAGGAAACAAAGGCGACCGGCTTGCCCTGCCAGGGCTCGAAGAAGAAATCGATGATCGACTTCAACGAGGCGGTGAAGCTGTGATTGTATTCCGGCGTGACGGTGATGAAGGCGTCGGCCATGCCAAGCCGGCTGGCGAGCCTGGCGATTTCGGGGTGCGCCATGTCACGGTTGGCCGGCAGCGCGAAATCCAATGGATCGATGATATCGATATCAAATTGCGGGAAGCGGACGAGTTCCTGCGTCAGCCATTTGACCACCCGGTCGCAGATGCGGCCCTCTCTCGTACTTCCATAGATGACAGCCAGCCTGGTGGGTGTTTGCATGCGTCGCTCCTTATTGCGATTGGACTTTACGATTGCAGGAGCAAGGGTTATAAAACCTCAACTAATCTTGAGGTCAAGAGGCGATGGATACAATCCCGGCAGCGCCGCTCGGCAAGCTCCTGACGGTCGGCGAAGTGGCGGAGCGCAGCGGCCTCGCCGTCTCGGCGCTGCATTTTTACGAGACCAAGGGGCTGATCTCGAGCATCCGCTCCCGCGGCAATCAGCGGCGCTATGGGCGCGATGTGCTTCGTCGGCTCGGCATCATCAAGGTGGCGCAGCGTGTCGGCATTCCGCTTTCGGAAATCCAGGCAGCGTTCGAGTCCCTGCCGCAAGGACGCACGCCGACCGTCGCCGACTGGCAGACGCTGTCGGCGCTGTGGAAGGATGATCTCGACGCGCGAATCAGGCGGCTTAGCCTGCTGCGCGACCGTCTGACCGGCTGCATCGGCTGCGGCTGCCTGTCGATCGAAAGCTGTCCGTTGCGCAATCCCTGCGACCGGCTCGGCAAGGAAGGGCCGGGCGCGCGGCTTCTGGAGACCGAAAACTAACCCCGGTCCTCCCCAGGAAAGATCGATACGCGCCTTTCTTTCAGTCGGCGCGCTCATATGTTAAGGGCGAATGACACAACCGGCGGCACTGTCCGCGAGGAGGACGGCTTCGTGTTCCATCCCAGACTGTTCGAAAATCGCAATGTCGTGGTGACCGGCGCCGGACGCGGCATCGGCCTTGAAGTGGCCCGGCAGTTCCTGGACTGCGGCGCGAAGGTGATCGTCCATACCGGGCGCAAGCCGGGACGTGACCTGCCGGATTTCCTGCTGACGGCTGAATCCGAAAGACGGGCGCTGCTGCTTAATGCCGATTTCTCTGCAGTCGGTGGGGCAGCGCAATTCGCCGAGGATGTTCTCGCCTTCTTCGATAAGGTCGATGTGCTCGTCAACAATGCCGGCACCATGCTTGGTCGTTTTCCCGCCACCACGCTCACCGATGCAGAATATGAGGCGGTCGTGCGGCTTAACCAGACATCGGTGGTGGCGCTGACGCGGGCGCTGCTGCCGGCATTGAAGGCCGCTAGTGGTGCTGCCATCGTCAACACCGTTTCGATTTCGGCGCTGACCGGCGGCAGCCCTGGCTCGTCGATTTATTCGGCTTCGAAAGCCTTCGTTGCGACCTATTCCAAGGCGCTTGCCCGTGAGCTTGCACCGGACCGAATCCGCGTCAATTGCGTATCGCCGGGAACGATCGAGACGGATTTCCATGAGCGCTATTCCTCGCGCGAAAAGCTGGAGCAAACGAGGAAATCCATCCCCCTGCAGCGGCTCGGCACGGCGGAGGATTGTGCTCCCGCCTATCTGTTCCTGGCGGCTCCCTCGCTCTCGGGCTACATCACCGGACAGGTGATCGAGATCAATGGAGGTCAGCTTATCTGCTGATTTGTTTGGACCTTTTTTGACATTTCATCACTTTTGACCAATTCGCTTGTGCGAATATGCTATTGTGCTGATCTGCCTCATTGCCTCATTGCCTCATTGCCTCATTGCCTCATTGCCTCATTGCCTCATTGCCTCATTGCCTCATTGCCTCATTGCCTCATTGCCTCATTGCCTCATTGCCTCATTGCCTCATTGCCTCATTGCCTCATTGCCTCCCTTCCGAGATACCGAATGCCGTTGCCCAAACCCGAGCCGGGGATGTCCGGCCAGGAATTGCACAAACTCGCTGGAAAAGCCCATGAAGCGAGCGATCTGCTGAAAGCGTTAGCGCACCAGACCCGACTTCTGATCCTCTGCATATTGGCGAATGAGGAGCGGACGGTGGGTGAGATCGAAAATATCCTCGGCATCCAGCAGGCAATGGTCTCGCAGCAGCTGGCGCGATTAAGGCTAGAAGGCCTGGTCTATACGCGCCGCCAGGGCAGGCTGGTCTATTACAGCATCGGCAATGTCAGCGTGCTTGCCTTCCTCGAATCTCTGTTCGATCTTTTCCCGGCTGCAGAAAACAGTTAGAGCATGATGCCGAAAAGTGTGCGCGGTTTTCGGACGACATCATGCTCTATTTCTTTGATTTAGATCAGGATTCAGATTTTAGGCCGATCGGGCCTAAAACCATCCTGATCTAGAGATCGCCCTTGCGGAGCACGGCTGCTGCGTCAAAGATGAACTGACCCGGATGATGTCACGCCGGATCGGGAGACCGGATGATCGACAAGCTGGAATTCTTCATCGCCCTTGCCAATGAAAAGCATTTTGGCCGTGCCGCGGAGGAGTGCGGGATCTCGCAGCCGACGCTTTCGGCGGCCATCCGGCAGCTCGAAGATCAGCTTGGTGTCATGCTGGTGCAGCGCGGTTCGCGGTTCCAGGGACTGACGCCGGAGGGACAGCGCGTGCTCGAATGGGCCCGGCGCATCGTCGGGGATGCCCGCACCATGCGCGAGGAGATGCGCGCCGCGCGCCGCGGCCTTTCCGGCCACATCCGCCTCGCCGCCATTCCGACCGCGCTTGCCATGTTGTCGCGCATCACCACGCCCTTTCAGGAGCGGCATCCCGGCGTGACTTTCTCGATCGTCTCGCGGAATTCGCTGCAGGTGCTGAGCATGCTCGAAAACCTCGAAATCGATGCAGGCATCACCTATCTCGAAAACGAGCCGCTCGGCCGCGTTACGACCGTTCCCCTTTATGCCGAGCGCTATAATCTGATCACGGCTGCCGGCAGCCCGCTATCCGATCGCGACAACGTGACCTGGCGGGAGATCGGCGACCTTCGGCTTTGTCTATTGACTGCCGACATGCAGAACCGCCGGATCATCAACCGCCACTTGACGGAAGCAGGCGCCACGGCGCATCCGACACTCGAATCCAACTCGATGATCGTGCTGTTCTCGCATGTCAGGACCGGACGCTGGGCGAGCATCATGCCGCGCAACGTCGCCAAATCCTTCGGATTTCCTGTGGAAATCCGCATGATCCCGATCGTTGAGCCGGAGGCGCATCATCTGGTCGGTCTTGTTGCGCCTTATCGTGAGCCGTTCACGCCGCTTGTCTCGGCCTTGCTGCATGAAGCGAGAGTGCTCGTGCAAGATGAAGAGCTTTGATAGAAAAAACCTATCAAGCAACAAGATAGCTTTATTGATCGCCGGCTGCTTCCCTGAGATGGTGATGACGGAATAGCACTCGGCTGGGGAGGCCCGCTATTTCGCAACGAGCAAGCCGCTGGGAGGGCTGCCTTATGACCATTCATATCGCCGAAGGCGATATTGCAGCACGCACCCGAGCCATCGTCGCCGATCTTCGCTTTCTCGAAGGGCCGCTGCTTCCCATTCTGCACGAGGTTCAGCAGGAATTCGGCTATGTGCCGCAGGAAGCCATGCCTGTTATCGCGGAGGAATTGAACCTCTCCCGCGCCGAGGTTCATGGCGTGGTGACCTTCTATCACGATTATCGCGACCATCCCGCCGGCCGGCATGTGCTGAAGCTCTGTCGCGCCGAGGCCTGTCAGTCGATGGGCGGCGATGCGCTGGCCGAACGCGTCAAGGCGCTGCTCGGCATCGATTTTCATCAGACGACGCTCGATGGCGGCGTGACGCTGGAGCCGGTCTACTGTCTGGGGCTCTGCGCCTGCGCGCCGGCGGCGATGCTCGACGGCGAGGTCTATGGCCGGGTCGACGATCAGACGGCGGCGGAACTCGTCGCGGAGGCACGCCGATGACGGTCAGGATATATGTTCCGCGCGATGCCGCAGCGCTGGCGCTCGGAGCCGAAAAGGTGGCAAAGGCGATTGCCCAGGAGATCGCCGCCCGCGGCTTCGATGCCGAGATCGTGCGCAACGGCTCGCGCGGAATGTTCTGGCTGGAGCCGTTGGTCGAGGTCGAGGTTGCCGGCAAGCGCATCGGCTACGGGTCGGTGAAGGCGAAGGATGTGCCTGATCTGTTCGACGCCGGGATGATTGATGGAGGCGAGCATCGGCTCTGTCTCGGGGAGGTTGAAGACCTCCCGTTCCTCAAGGAACAAACCCGCCTGACCTTCGCCCGCTGCGGTGTCACCGATCCGCTTTCGCTTGGCGATTACGAGGCGCATGGCGGTCTTGCCGGCCTTCGTCGCGCCATTTCGATGACACCAGTCGATATCGTCAAGGAAATCACCGATTCCGGCTTGCGCGGCCGCGGCGGTGCCGGCTTTCCCACCGGCATCAAGTGGAAGACCGTTCTCGAGGCCGCCGGCGAACGCAAATATATCGTCTGCAATGCCGATGAGGGCGACAGCGGCACCTTTGCCGACCGGATGATCATGGAGGGTGATCCCTTCGTGTTGATCGAGGGCATGGCGATATCAGGGCTCGCGACCGGGGCGACCAAGGGTTTCATCTATACGCGTTCGGAATATCCGCATGCGATCTCTGTCATGACCGAGGCCGTCGGCATTGCGCGCCAGGCCGGTATTCTCGGACCATCGGTGCTCGGCTCTGGCCGCGCCTTCGATATCGAAGTGCGCACCGGCGCCGGCGCCTATGTCTGCGGCGAGGAGACGGCGCTGCTCAACAGCCTCGAAGGCAAGCGCGGCATCGTGCGTGCCAAGCCGCCGCTGCCGGCGCATAAGGGGCTGTTTAACTGTCCGACCGTCATCAACAATGTGATCTCGCTGGCTTCGGTGCCCGTCATCATGGAAAAGGGCGCGGCCTTCTATCGCGATTTCGGCATGGGCCGCTCACGCGGCACCATCCCGCTGCAGATTGCCGGCAATGTCAGATATGGCGGCCTCTTTGAGACGGCCTTCGGTCTTTCGCTCGGAGATATCGTCGACAGGATCGGTGGCGGTACAGTGACGGGACGGCCGGTCAAGGCCGTGCAGGTCGGCGGACCGCTCGGCGCCTATTTCCCGCGGGCGCTGTTCGACACGCCGTTCGAATATGAATCCTTCGCCGCCAAAGACGGACTGATCGGCCATGCCGGCATCGTCGTCTTCGACGACACGGCCGATATGCTGAAGCAGGCGCGTTTCGCCATGGAATTCTGCGCCGTCGAAAGCTGCGGCAAGTGCACGCCCTGCCGCATCGGCTCGACGCGCGGCGTGGAGACGGCCGACAAGATCGCTCGCGGCATCGAGCCGGAAAAGAACCGGGTGCTGCTTGCCGATCTCTGCAACACGATGAAGTTCGGCTCGCTCTGTGCGCTGGGTGGGTTCACGCCCTATCCTGTGATGAGCGCCATGACGCATTTCCCAGAGGATTTTTCGCCGGCACCTCTGGTGGAGGCGGCGGAATGACGCGTTTTTCATGGAACGCCTGCGCTGACCTCACCATCTCAAGCAAGGAGACCCATCATGTCTCTCATCCATGAAATCGACTACGGTACCCCGGCTTCGAAATCTGAGGCCATTGTGACGCTCACCATCGACGGACAGCAGATCAGCGTGCCGGAGGGCACCTCGATCATGCGCGCCTCGATGGAGGCCGGTATCAAGGTGCCGAAGCTCTGTGCCACAGATATGGTCGATGCTTTCGGCTCCTGCCGGCTCTGCCTCGTCGAGATCGAGGGCCGCAACGGCACGCCCTCCTCCTGCACGACACCGGTGGCGGCAAACATGGTGGTGCACACGCAGACGGGGCGATTGAAGGATATCCGCCGCGGCGTGATGGAACTTTATATCTCCGACCATCCGCTCGACTGTCTCACCTGCGCGGCCAACGGCGATTGCGAATTGCAGGACATGGCGGGTGCCGTCGGCCTGCGCGATGTGCGCTACGGCTATGAGGGCGACAACCACGTCAAGGCGCGCAGCAATGGCGACATCAATCTGAAATGGATGCCGAAGGACGAGTCCAATCCCTATTTCACCTATGATCCCTCGAAATGCATCGTCTGTTCGCGCTGCGTGCGCGCCTGCGAGGAAGTGCAGGGGACCTTCGCGCTGACGATCGAGGGCCGTGGTTTCGGCTCGCGCGTTTCGCCCGGCATGCACGAGCATTTCATCGATTCCGAATGCGTCTCTTGCGGCGCCTGCGTCCAGGCCTGCCCGACGGCGACGCTGACGGAGAAGTCGGTGATCCAGATCGGCCAGCCCGAGCATTCGGCTGTCACCACCTGCGCCTATTGCGGCGTCGGCTGTTCCTTCAAGGCGGAAATGCGCGGCGAGGAACTGGTGCGCATGGTGCCGTGGAAGGACGGCCAGGCCAATCGCGGCCATTCCTGCGTCAAGGGCCGCTTCGCTTACGGCTATTCCACCCACAAGGACCGCATCCTCAATCCGATGATCCGCGAAAAGCTCAGCGATCCCTGGCGGGAAGTGAGCTGGGACGAGGCCTTCGCGCATGTGGCGTTGGAGTTCCGCCGCATCCAGTATCAATACGGCCGCGAGGCGATTGGCGGCATCACCTCGTCGCGCTGCACCAATGAG
This sequence comes from Rhizobium leguminosarum, assembly GCF_001679785.1. NCBI lineage: Bacteria > Pseudomonadati > Pseudomonadota > Alphaproteobacteria > Hyphomicrobiales > Rhizobiaceae > Rhizobium > Rhizobium leguminosarum. Next base: position 3,709,319 of record NZ_CP016286.1, on the reverse strand, counting down.
GAAACGTATCTGGTGCAGAAGCTGATCCGGGCCGGCTTCGGCAACAACAATGTCGATACCTGCGCCCGCGTCTGCCATTCGCCGACCGGCTACGGCCTCGGCCAGACCTTCGGCACGTCGGCGGGCACGCAGGATTTCGACAGCGTCGAGCATTCCGACGTCGTCATCGTCATCGGCGCCAATCCGACCGACGGGCATCCGGTGTTCGGCTCGCGGCTGAAGAAGCGGCTGCGCCAGGGCGCCAAGCTCATCGTCATCGATCCGCGCCGCACCGATATCGTCCGCTCGCCGCATATCGAGGCTTCCTATCACCTGCCGCTGAAGCCCGGCACCAATGTCGCGGTCATGACGGCGCTGGCGCATGTGATCGTCACCGAAGGGCTCTTTGACGAGGCGTTCATCCGCGAGCGTTGCGATTGGTCGGAGTTCGAGGACTGGGCCGCCTTCGTCGCCGAACCGCAGCACAGTCCCGAAGAGACCGAGATCTTCACCGGCGTGTCGGCGGCGGATCTGCGCGGCGCGGCAAGGCTCTATGCCAAGGGCGGCAATGGCGCGATCTATTATGGCCTCGGCGTTACCGAACACAGCCAGGGCTCGACCACGGTCATCGCGATCGCCAACCTGGCGATGGCGACCGGCAATATCGGCCGTCCCGGCGTCGGCGTGAATCCGCTGCGCGGCCAGAACAATGTGCAGGGCTCCTGCGACATGGGTTCCTTCCCGCACGAACTGCCGGGCTACCGGCACATTTCCGACGATGCGACGCGCGATATCTTCGAAAAGCTCTGGGGCGTGAAGCTCAACAACGAGCCGGGCCTGCGTATTCCGAACATGCTGGATGCAGCAGTCGACGGCTCCTTCAAGGGCATCTACATCCAGGGCGAAGACATCCTTCAGTCCGATCCCGATACCAAACATGTCGCGGCCGGGCTTGCGGCGATGGAATCTGTCGTCGTGCAGGATCTGTTCCTCAACGAGACCGCCAATTACGCCCATGTCTTCCTGCCGGGCTCGACCTTCCTCGAGAAGGACGGCACCTTCACCAATGCCGAGCGACGCATCAACCGCGTGCGCAAGGTGATGTCGCCGCGCAACGGCTATGGCGACTGGGAAGTGACGCAGAAGCTTGCCCAGGCGATGGGTCTCGACTGGAATTACACCCATCCGTCGGAGATCATGGACGAGATCGCCGCGACGACGCCGAGTTTCGCGATGGTCTCCTACGACTATCTCGACAAAATGGGCTCGGTGCAGTGGCCCTGCAACGAGAAGAACCCGCTCGGCTCGCCGATCATGCATGTCAACGGCTTCGTGCGCGGCAAGGGCAAGTTCATCCGCACCGAATATGTGGCGACCGACGAGCGCACCGGTCCGCGCTTCCCGCTGCTGCTGACAACCGGCCGCATCCTCAGCCAGTACAATGTCGGGGCGCAGACGCGGCGGACCGAGAATGTCGTCTGGCATGCGGAAGACCGGCTGGAAATCCATCCGCACGATGCCGAGCAGCGCGGCGTTCGCGACGGCGACTGGGTCAGGCTCGGCAGCCGCTCCGGCGACACCACGCTCAGGGCGCTGATCACCGATCGCGTCGCGCCGGGTGTCGTCTATACGACCTTCCATCATCCCACGACGCAGGCGAACGTCATCACCACCGATTTCTCCGACTGGGCGACGAACTGCCCGGAATATAAGGTGACGGCGGTGCAGGTCTCGCCCTCCAACGGGCCGAGCGAATGGCAACTGGAATATGACGAGCAGGCGCGGCAATCGCGCCGCATCGCCAGCAAGCTCGAGGCTGCGGAGTGACGATGCGGGGTCGGTCTGGCGTGGCTTCCCCTTCTCCCCTCGGGGAGAAGGTGCCCGAAGGGTGGATGAGGGGGCGGCTCGGCAAATGCGACCTGGCTTTCGCTCGTTCGTTCGCTCCTATTGTCGCTCACCCCCTCATCTGCCCTGACGGGCATCTTCTCCCCGCTGGGGAGAAGGGGGAGTTTGCATCATGACCTTCACCGTCACCGCCCGTGCGCCCGAAACCGCCCGCCGCAACGGCATCCTCCAAGCCGGTTCGCGCATCGTGCCGGAAGAGGTGCCGATCGCCTTTTCCTATGGCGGCAGTTCGCATGCGGTAATGATGGCAACGCCTGATGATCTCGAGGATTTTGCCGTCGGATTCAGCCTGACCGAAGGGATCATCACCGGGCCGGCAGAGATATCGGGCATCGAGGTCATCGAGGGTGAGCAGGGGATCGATGTGCAGGTGAGCCTGGTCGACGACGTCGCCGATCGGCTGCGGGCACGACGCCGCAGCATGGCGGGACCGGTCGGCTGCGGGCTTTGCGGCATCGAATCGATCGAACAGGCGGTACGGCCGGTGCCTGACGTTTCGACATCGCCGCTGGCGCTGTCGCATGCTGATATCGTCCGCGCCGTTTCGCTTCTGAACGAGGCACAGCCGCTGCATCGTGAGACGCGGGCGGTGCATGGCGCCGGGTTCTATCTTCCCGGCAGGGGGCTGATTGCCGTGCGCGAAGATGTCGGTCGGCACAACGCTCTGGACAAGCTCTGCGGCGCCGTCATCGGCGCCAGTGAAAGAGGCGGGGACGGCGCCGTCGTCGTCACCAGCCGGCTCTCCGTCGAGATGGTGCAGAAGGCAGCGATCCTCGGTAGCCCGGTGCTCATCGCCATATCCGCGCCGACGGCTCTCGCCATCCGAACGGCCGAAGAAGCCGGCATGACGCTCGTCGCGCTGGTGCGTGGCGAGGATTTCGAGATCTTCACCCACCCGCACCGCATCTCGCCCGGAAGCATTGCCGATGTCGCATGATACCAAGACCAAGCTCGTCTATATGGCAAACCAGATCGCCACCTTCTTCAAGAGCCAGCCGCAAAGCGAGGCTGCGCAGGGGGTCGCCACCCATATCAATAAATTCTGGGACCCGCGCATGCGGCGGCAATTGTTTGAAATTCTGGAGAATGAGGAGAATGGCCTGGACGCGCTCGTGCTTCAGGCCGTCCCTCTGATTAGAAAGCCGGAGCCGGTGACACACCGGGTCCCATAGCCAGCATCCAGCATTGGGCCCATGCGGGAGGGGAGGCAGGAACACGCTGCCTGCGTATGTGCCGGTCACACTAAGTCTGAATCAAGCCAGGTCTGAATCAAGAAGGAGTTGTTCATGACAGCAGCGGGAACACGTACAGACGGGGCGTTGGCGGGGGCGGCCTGCTCGATCGTGAAAGGATCGTCGCAAGGCCCGGGTTCAATCGGTGGCTGGTGCCGCCGGCGGCGCTCGCCATTCATCTCTGCATCGGCATGGCTATGGTTTCAGCGTGTTCTGGCTGCCGCTTTCCAAGTCGCTCGGGATCACGGCCTCGACGGCCTGCCCCGATCTGACACTTGCCTCGGCGTTGTTCACCACGACCTGCGACTGGCGCGTTGCCGACCTCGGCTGGATCTATACGCTGTTCTTCGTTCTGCTTGGTTCGTCCGCCGCCATCTGGGGCGGCTGGCTCGAGCGGGCCGGTCCGCGCAAGGCGGGCGTCGTTTCCGCCTGCTGCTGGTGCGGCGGCATCATTCTTGCCGCGATCGGCGTCATCACGCATCAGCTCTGGATGATGTGGCTGGGCGCCGGCGTCATCGGCGGCATCGGTCTCGGCCTCGGTTACATCTCGCCGGTCTCGACGCTGATCAAGTGGTTTCCCGACCGGCGCGGAATGGCGACCGGCATGGCGATCATGGGCTTCGGCGGCGGTGCGATGATCGGCGCCCCATTAGCCAACCTGTTGATGAATACCTTCAAGACCGACAGTTCGGTCGGCGTCTGGCAGACCTTCATCGTCATGGCTGTGATCTATTTCGTCTTCATGATGGGCGGCGCCTTCGGCTATCGCATTCCGCCGGCCGGCTGGCGTCCCGAGGGTTGGACACCGCCTGCAGCCAAGAGCACGATGATCACCACCAAACATGTGCACCTGCGCAATGCCCACAGGACAAAACAGTTCTGGCTGATCTGGGCGGTGCTTTGCCTCAACGTTTCGGCCGGTATCGGCGTTATCGGCATGGCCTCGCCAATGCTACAGGAAATCTTCGCCGGTTCGCTGATCGGTCTGCCGGATGTCGGCTTCGCCCAGCTCGACGCCGGGCAGAAGGCATCGATCGCCACGATCGCCGCCGGTTTCGCCGGTTTGCTGTCGCTCTTCAACATCGGCGGACGGTTCTTCTGGGCGTCGCTGTCCGACAAGATCGGCCGCAAGAATACCTATTATTGCTTCTTCGTCCTCGGCATCGTGCTCTATGCACTGGCGCCCACTTTCGCAGGCATGGGCAACAAGGCGCTGTTCGTTCTCTCCTTCGGCATCATCCTGTCGATGTACGGCGGCGGCTTTGCGACGATCCCGGCCTATCTTGCCGATATTTTCGGTACGCAGTTCGTCGGCGCCATCCACGGCCGGCTGCTGACGGCCTGGGCAACGGCCGGCATCGTCGGGCCCGTCGTCGTCAACTATATCCGCGAAGCACAGATCGCCGCCGGCGTTGCGCCCGGGCCAACCCTCTATACCGGCACCATGTATATCCTCGCCGGCATGCTGGCGCTCGGGCTCATCGCCAATGCGCTGATCAGGCCGCTTTCGGACAAATGGTTCATGTCGGATGACGAGGTCGCTGCGCTGCAGGCGAAGTCGGCGGCCGTCAATGCCGGGCCGACCGGTTCCTTCGGCATCGGCACAGGCGGGCTGGACGCCAAGGCGATGCTTGCCTGGGCCGTCGTCGGCATTCCGCTGCTGTGGGGTGTCTGGGTGACGCTGAGGGCGACTTTCGCGCTGTTCGGATAAGCAAAAGTGCCGCCTCGCGGCGGCACAACCAGTCCAGTGAGGCTGCCGTTTTCCTGCAGCCTGCTGCTTGTTCCGCAATAAAAAACCGCCCGTTGCCGGGCGGTTTTCGAATATCCGAATTGTGCAAATGTCCAGATCATATTGGCCGGATCAGGCGGCCAGTTCGTCCGTTTCGTTTTCCTTGAACATCTTGGCAAGGTTCAGGAAGCAGATCATGCCATTTTCCGAGGCGATGATACCTTCGCAATAGGCGCGGTCGAAGGAGGCGGTCACTTCAGGCACCGGCTGGACCTGGCTGGACGAGATGGTGAGGATATCCGAGACACGGTCGACCAGCATGCCGATGACCATGCTGTGAACCTCGGCGACGACGATAGCGCTGCGCTCGTTGGCGACCGTGCTCTTCATGCCGAGCTTGAAAGCCAGATCGATAATCGGGATCACCGAGCCGCGCAGGTTCATGACACCGATGACATCGGCCGGCGCATGCGGGATCGGCGTCGATGGTGCCCAGCCACGGATTTCGCGGATGGTCGTGGTCTTGACGCAGAATTCCTGATCATGCAGGCGGAAGGCAATAATTTCGAGCGTATCGCCGCTGAAGTTAGTCGAATTGATCGTGGCCATTAGAATTCTTCCCAACTATCGTAAGCCAGGGCAGAAGCGGATGCGCCACCATTGGCGCGGACAAGCTTTGCCTTCATACCACGCGATGGCTTTGCGCTCGGCGAAGCATCGTTACGGTTATCGATGACTTTAGCGAAAGAGTGTTGCCCAAATCTAAATTGAAAGACGAGATTGAGAAGGTTTTTAAGCTCGGATGAAGGCGAGGCGGTTTTGCTGCCGATCTCCTCCAGCCGATATTTTCGCAGTCAGGGTATTCCAGGCTTATTCGGGATACCAAAGAAGAATTGCGCCGATTTACTCAGCTTATCGTCTTTCCAATCTGCGAGACCGCCCAATCGACCTGCTCTCTTGATATGACCAGTGGCGGAGCGAGGCGAATCGTGTGGTCGTGGGTGTCCTTGGCGAGAAGACCGCGCTCCTTCAGCGCATGGCAATATTGCCGTGCGCCGCCGGCTTCGGGTTCCAGCTCGATGGCCATCATCAGGCCGCGGCCGCGCACGTCCCTGACGATGTTCGAGCGGATCGACCTCAAGCCTTCGAGGAAGTAGTCGCCCATAACAGCGGCGTTCTCGACCATGCCCTCTTCCGTCAGCACCTTGAGTGCTGCGCGCGCCACTGCACAGGCGAGCGGATTGCCGCCAAAGGTCGAGCCGTGCTGGCCGGGCTGCAGCACGCCCAGAACTTCGGAATTCGAAAGCACGGCCGACACCGGATAGAAGCCGCCGGACAGCGCCTTGCCGATCAGCGTCACGTCGGCCTCGATGCCTTCGTGCTCCTCGGCCAGCAGTTTGCCGGTACGACCGAGGCCGGTCTGGATTTCGTCGAGGATGAGGGTGACGTTGTTTGCCGTACAAAGCTCGCGGATGCGGGTGAAATAGCCCGCCGGCGGGATGATGACGCCGGCTTCGCCCTGGATCGGCTCGATCAGGGCCGCCACCGTGTTCTCGTTGATTGCGGCGGCGAAAGCCTCGGCATCGCCGAAGGGAATGATACGGAAGCCTGATGTGTAGGGGCCGAAACCGCTGCGGGCATCGGGATCTGTGGAGAAGCTGATGATGCTCAGCGTCCGGCCATGGAAATTATCGGCGCAGACGATGATCTCCGCCTTGCCCTCCGGCACGCCCTTGACCTCATATCCCCATTTGCGCACCGCCTTGATGGCGGTCTCCACCGCTTCGGCACCGGAATTCATCGGCAGGATCTTGTGCGATCCGGTGAGAGCCGCGAGCTCTTCGTAGAGATAGGCGAGCTGATCGTTGCGGAAGGCGCGGGAGGTGAGCGTCAGCCTGCCCGCCTGCTCGACCATGGCGGCGAGGATCTTCGGATGGCAATGGCCCTGGTTGACGGCGGAATAGGCCGAGAGGCAATCGAGATAACGGTTGCCGTCGGTATCCCAGACATAAACACCTTCGCCACGCGTCAGCACCACGTCGAGCGGCTTGTAGTTATGGGCGCCGAGCCGCTGTTCCGTGGCGATCAGTTTTTCCGAAGTGTTCATGGCCGTTCTCCCTCTAATCTTATTTCAACGCATGTCGTTATCGCAAAACCGCTGCACACTTTTGCTCGACATGCTCTTATGCGGCGCGTGTCGGGCGATCGAAGATGCGGCGGCCAAACAGGCTTGCCGTCAGCTCCACCAGGATGCGGGCGCTCTTGCCGCGATCGTCGAGAAACGGATTGAGCTCGACGAGATCGAGCGAAGAGACGAGGCCGCTGTCCGAAAGCATTTCCATGACCAGATGCGCCTCGCGGAAAGTCGCACCGCCAGGCACCGTCGTGCCGACGCCGGGGGCAATCTCGGGATCGAGGAAATCGAGGTCGAGGCTGACATGCAGCAGGCCGTTCGCCTTGGTGATGACATCGAGGATCTCACGCATGATGGCGCCGATGCCCTGCTCGTCGATCGCGCGCATGTCGAAGACGTTGACGCCGTGTTCGTGGATTTCCTCGCGCTCGCGCGCATCGACAGAACGGATGCCGACCTGGAAGACATTCTTCGGATCGACGAACGGACGGTCCTTCGGCAGGATGTCGGCGAACTCAGCCTCGCCGCAGAAGAAGGCGACCGGCATGCCGTGAATATTGCCGGAGGGCGAGGTGGCCGGAGAATTGAAATCGGCATGGGCATCGAGCCAGAGCACGAAGAGCGGGCGGCCCTTGCCGGCGGCATAGCGGGCCATGCCGGAGACGCTGCCCATGGAAAGGCTGTGGTCGCCGCCGAGAATGAGCGGGAAACGGCCGGAGGCGGCGACGTCGTGGACGCTGCTTTCGAGCGCGCGGGTGAAGGCGCCGACGATCCTCAGATTATGGGCCTTCGGGTGGCTCGGCAGATCCATCGCCGGCACGATCCTGAGATCGCCGATATCGGCGACGTCATGGCCGAGCTCGATCAGCGTCTGGTCGACGCCGGCAATGCGCAGGGCCGCGGGGCCCATGGCAGCCCCTCTGCGGCCGGAGCCTTCTTCCAGCGGCGCGCCGATGAGGGTGACAGATCGCGATTGCGCATTCATTTGGGAGGGCTCCGTGTTGAGGCCTGTTTTCGGCCGATAGTGGGATAAAGGGTCGGCGGCAAAAAGATGGAAAAGTGTCAGAAATGGACTATGATTGCTCAAATTGATAAACCTATTTTGACAAAGTGATCAGCGTGGACGATCTCGACACCGAACTTCTGAGCGCACTTCGCCATAACGCCCGGATTTCCGTCTCCTCGCTTGCGGCGATGACCGGTGCATCGCGGGCAACGGTTGCCGCCCGTATCGATCGGCTGGTGGCCAGCGGCACCATCGTCGGCTTCACTATCCGCACCGGCCATGAGACGCGCTCCGCCGGCGTGCGCGCCATCGTCATGATCGAGGTGCTCGGCAAGCTCGCCGACAGGGTGGCCGATCAGTTGAGGGGCCTGCCGCAGGTGCGCGCGCTTCACAGCACCAACGGCAAATGGGATTTCGTCGCCGAACTCGAGGACCGCGACCTTGCCGCCTTCGACGAGACGCTGCGCCGCATCCGGCTGATCAACGGCATCAATTCGACCGAGACCAACATCCTTCTCAAGACCAGCAAAACCGGTTTCTAAACCGGCTTAAAGCCTGTGCATGCTGTCCTCAAACTGCTGCACAGCTTCGAGCGAGATGCATCAGTATTCCCGTTCGTAGACAATGCCGGCTTCGCCCTCACCGTTGCCGCCGGCCCCTCCGCGCAGCTTGACGCCGCGGCCGACATCGAGGTTGATCACAGCCTTGGCGCCGGCCGAGCCGCCCTGCTGCAATTCGAAATAGGTGCGGTCGTTGAGGTAGCGGCCGACGCTGACGCTCGTTTGGCCCTTGGAATCGGTGCTGACGTCGAAATCGTCGACGCCGAGCTGGTTGCGCAGGCCTTCGAAAAGCGAGGTGGAGCGGTTGCCGGCCAGCTGACTGACGGCGTCGGCGAGCTGGGCGATCTGCACTGGCGAGAGCTTCGACATCGACTGGCCGAAGATCAGCTGCGCCAGTACTTCGTCCTGCGGCAGTTCGGGCGAGGAGGAAAAGGTGATCGCGGGGTCGGTGGCGAGGCCGGCGACGTCGACGGTCAGGGTCGTCGAGCCGGAGGCCGAGGTCGCTTCCATATCGAGCGCCGGCGTCAGGTCGCCGACAAAGGTGATCCTGCTCTTATCGGAGAAATCCAGGCGGCGGTTGAGAATTGTCATGCGGCCGCGGCGCATGGTGAAGCCGCCGGTCACGATGGGTGCAGCCGCCGTTCCGCGGATCGTCACCAGGCCGCCGAGTTCGGCGTCGATGCCGCGGCCGCGCACGAAGATATGCGAGGGCGCGTCGATTTCGAGATCCAGCGTGATCACGGAGGACTTCTCGCCGGGTTTGCGCTCGCCGCCATCGCGCAGCTGTGCAAGCACCGCCCGCGGCGCATTCTTATGCCGGATGTCGACTTCTCTCAGCGAAGTCGGCAATTTTGCCGGGACCGTGATCGAGGTCTTGTCCAGCCGAAGCTTGCCGCTCAGCGTCGCATTGGTGATCGGCCCGCGCAGGCCGACCGTGCCATTGACGGTCGAGACGACAAGCGTTCCATCGACATAGACCGCCTTGTCGAGCTTGATCGAAATGTCAGCGGGAAAACCGCCGGCCGGCTGGATGCCGATGGTGCCGCTGGCCGAAATCGTGCCGCCGCCGCCAAGGCTGCCGCTGAGGCGCGATATCACCGCCTGCTTGCCATTGAAGGTCACGGTCGCCGTCAGATTGTTGACGGCCATATTGCGCCGGACGTCGACGAGCTTTGCGCCATTGGTCGAGACAGTGCCGTTGATGACGGGTGCCGCGGCCGTTCCGCCGATCTGAAGATTGACGGTGGCGACGCCGTCCGCGACAAAGCCCTGTTGCGCAAGCGGGGCGCCGAGCACGGCGAAGGGAAGATTGCCTGTGAAGCGCATGTCGATGGCGCGAGCGCCGGTGATGACGACGCTGCCGCCGCCCTTCAGCGACATGCCGGCGTCACCGGCAAGGCTGGTGTCGACCGTCAGCCTGTTTTCGGCAAGTTTGCCTGATGCGCCGATGGTGAGTGGTGAAAGACCAGCGCCTTTCGTCTGGCTCGTCGCGGCGTTCTTCCAGTCGACCTTGAAGTCGACGACGGGCGAGGACAGCGCGCCAGTCGCTTTGGCCGTCGCCGAGATCGTGCCTTCGGTTCCGATACCCGGAACAAAGCCGTTGGCGATGGCAGCCGGAACATTGGCGGCGTTCGCCGTGACGTCGATCGATCGGATCGTTGTGCCTGCGATGGAAAGATTACCGGCGGCTTTCAGCGAAATGCCGCCGCTGCCGCTGAGGTCGGCATCGAAATCCAGCCTGGCGCCAGCGTATTTTCCCGTCGCCGCCAGCGCAAGGCGGGACAGGCCGGCAGCCTTGGTGTGGCTGGTCGCAGCATCCTTCCAGTCGAGCTTGAAATCCACGATCGGATTTGCCGGCGTTCCCGACGTCACGGCGCTTGCCGAAAGCGTGCCTTCGGCACCGAGACCGGGAACGAAGGCATTTGCGATATTTGCCGGCAGTGCCGGGATATCGGCATTGATCGAAAGGTCCCGGATGGCTGTTCCGGCGATCGTCACGCCGCCCGTCGCCTTGGCCAGCACGCCGTCCCTGCCGGCGAGATTGGCATCGAAATCGACCCTGTCATTGGCGAATTTGCCGGAGGCCGCAGCACTCAGGCCCGAAAGGCCGCTGCTCCTGGTCTGGGCGGTCGCGGCGTTCTTCCAGTCGAGCTTGAAATCGACCGCCGGCTTCGGAAGCGCGCCGGAAGCGGATGCCGTTCCCGAGACTGTGCCTTCGGCCGCAAGACCCGGAACGAAGCCGTTGGCGAGGCCTGCCGGGAGGTTGGCGAGATCGGCCTTGACGTCAAGATTGCGGACCGACGTGCCTGAAATCGCGACGTTGCCGGCGGCCTTCAGCGAGAGGCCGTCCTTGCCGGCGAGATTGGCATCGAAATCGAGCCGGTTGTCGGCGAAGCGTCCCGATGCGGCAAGTGCGAGGCCCGAGAGGCGAGCGCTTCTGGTCTGGCTGGTCGCAGCATCCGTCCAGTCGAGCTTGAAGTCGGCTTTCGGTGCGGCGGGTGTTCCGGCGGCGGACACAGTGCCGGATATCGTGCCGCCGGCCGCCAGATCGGGAACGAAGGCATTTGCAAGACTGGCGGGAAGCTTGGCAATCTCGGCATCGACTTTGATGCTGTCGATCGCCCGCCCGGCCAATGCGACATTGCCCGTGGCTTTCAGTGAGAGCTCTTTGTCGCCGCTGACTGCCGCGTTGAAATCAAGCTTGTTTTCGGCAAATTTACCCGACGCGGTCACGCCAAGTGCTGCAAGGCCGGCACGTTTCGTGTGGCTCGTCGCAGCATCTTTCCAATTGAGATCGAAATCGGCGGTGGGGGCGGAAAGCGACCCGGCGGCCGCAATCTTTCCCGAGATCGTGCCTTCGGCGGCGAGATCGGCGACGAAGCTGTTTGCAATGTTTGCCGGGATGTTTGCCAGCGCCGCATCGACCTTGACGTTGCCGAGCGTCGTGCCCGTGATGGCGACATTGCCGTTTGCCGTCAGCGAGAGGCTGTTGGCGCCGACGATCCCCGTGTCGAAATCGAGCTTGTTATCCGCAAATTTACCCGACGCGGTCACGCTGATCGCGGCAAGGCCGGCACGTTTCGTGTGGCTCGTCGCAGCATCTTTCCAAACGAGATCGAAATTGGCAGTGGGGGCGGAAAGCGACCCGGCGGCCGAGATCTTTCCGGAGATCGCGCCTTCGGCGGCGAGATCGGGTACAAAGCTGTTTGCGATATTTGCCGGAACATTCGCCAGTGCGGCGTCGACCGCGACGTTGCCGAGCGCCGTGCCCGTGATGGCGACATTGCCGTTTGCCTTCAGCGAGAGGCTGTTGGCGCCGCCGATCACCGTGTCGAAATCGAGTTTGCTGTCGGCGAATTTTCCTGATGCCTTGACGGCGAGCTCGGCAAGGCCGGCACGCTTCGTCTGGCTCGTCGCAGCGCTTTTCCAATCGAGATCGAAATTGGCGGTGGGATTAGCGAGCGAGCCGGAGGCCGCCAGTTTTCCTGTGATCGTGCCTTCGGCGGCGAGATCGGGAACGAAACCGTTGGCGATGCGGGCAGGCAGATTGAGGATATCGGCGTCGACATCAAGCACCGGCGCTTTCGGGTCAGCGAGCGCGACATTGCCGACAGCCCTGAGCGACAGGCCGTCATTGCTGCCGACCGTCGTGTCGAAATCGAGCTTGTTGTCGGCGAATTTGCCGCCGGCGGTGATGCCGAGCGGTGCCAGACCCGCCCCCTTGGTCTGGCCCGTCGTCGCATCTTTCCAGTCGAGCTTGAAATCGGCAACCGGTGCTGCCGGCGTTCCGGTCACGGCAATGGTTCCGGAGATCGTGCCGCCGGCTGACAGGTTGGGCACGAAACCGTTGGCAAGCGCTGCCGGCAGCTCGCGGATGTCTGCATCGATCTTCAGCGTTTCGCCGGCGGAACCGGTGACGGTCACCGAGCCGGTGCCGGTCTTCAGCGTCACCCCGTTCAGATTGGCGGCGCCGCCGCCGATGGTGACCTGCGTCGGTGCGGCAAGCTCGATCGGGATATTGCGGGGGCTTGCCGAGAAGCGATCGAGGTTCAGGTGCATCGTGCCGCCGGCCGCTTCGATATTGCCGGCCGCCAGAACGGGATTGCCGTCATAGGCAGCATCGAGATCGAAATCGGTATGGTCTTGCTGCTTGGTAAAATCGAGCGAAAGGCCGGCGAGCCTGTTCGTTCCGGCACTCACCTCCTCGGCCTTGACCGTGCCGTTTGCCGCAAGGGCTTTGAGATCGCTGACCGTGACATCGATATCCGGCTTGACGATCGCAAGCGTATCACGGCGGATCGAGCCGCCGGTCGCAAGCAGCTTGAGCGCAATCCTGCCGCCATCGCTGCTGACGCCGAGCGACCCTTTGAGATCGCCTTCGGCCTTCTGTCCGCCGAGTGCGGCGAGCAGGCCGATATTGGGGAAATCGAAGGTCAGCGCGCCTGTCGGCTCAAGGGAAGACGAGAATTCCACATTGCCGGTCAGCCGGTTGCCACCAATATCGGCGGTCAGCGCCGGAATGCTCGTCTTGCCGCCCTGCGAGCGGATGTCGCCGTTGATGCCGATCGGCTGTCCGTCGATCGTGCCGGTGGCGGCGATCCTGCCCTGTGGCGCCTTGGGATCGGCGAGACCCGACAGGTCGATATTGAGGTTGCCGAGCACGCGGTCGGCCATTTCAAGCCTGGGCGCCTTGAGATTGGCCGTGACGGAAATTGCCGGGAGCTCACCTCCCACTCTCAACGCATAACCCGCCCCGCCGCTGGCCCCGGGGATGAGCTTGCCGATGTCAGGCAACCGGCCGGAGAGATCTGCGTTCAAGATCCCGCCGTCGAGCGCGACATTGCCGGCGGCTTCGAGCGTACCGGACTTCAGGACGAGGTTGGACAGCGCGAATTTCGACGGAATGGTGCCGACCACCTGGCTTTCGAGCGAGATCGGTCCGTCGAACCTGTCTGTTGCCGCAGCCGGCAGGGCTGCCGGGTTGATGGTGAGCTTGAGGTTGCCGGTCAGCGCTTGGTCTGCCAGCCGATAGGAGCCGTTGAGGCCGCCGTTGATATTGGCGCTTTCGACGGTGGTGCCGTTGAAGCCGATACCACTGGGCGAGATCTGCAGCGGCGAGGCGATGGTGATCGGGCCTTGGACCGCACGATTGAGGTTCGGCTCGGCAAAGGTCGCGTCGCCGGCAACAAGGCGCAGCTGAACGCTGCCGGAACGGGCGGCGAGATTGAAGGCGTCGCTCTTTGCCGTCAGCTTGATATTGCCGATATTGGCCTGCGGAAGGGTTGCGGTGTCGAGCGAGCCGCTGACGTTCAGTCGGGCGGCCTGCGCATCGCCTGTTAGTGCCAGGTTGAGACCTGATATAAGGAAGCGCGCTTCGCCTTCGGCGAGTGGCCAGCGGAAATCGACAGGCCCCGACGTGCCGAGCAGATTGGCGTTCAGGCTGTTGTTGCCGGCCGGATCGAGGGTGCCCGAGGCGGCGACCACCACGCTGCCGGTGGCGATGTTGCCGGTCTGGATATCGATCTTGCCGTGATTGTCGAAGGTGGTGGCAAGATCGATATTGGTCTGGCCGGCAAAAAGCGGCCGGAATGCCGATGGAAGCAGCGAGCTCAGGTCACCGCCGCCCTTGAGGTCGAGGTGGTGCAGCCCGTCTTCCGTAATCTGATGCCGAGCCTCGATTGCGGCGCGCTGCTGCCCGTCGAGGGCAGCCTGCAATTTGCCTTTCCAATCGGATATCGGCCCCTGGCCATCGAGATCGATGTTGACGGCCGGGCTGTCCGGCAGGCCGAGAAAGCCCGCCAGCAGTCCGCCCTTCGGCTCGGACAGCTGCGCCTTCAAGCGCAGCCGGTTTTCGGTTGGGGCAAAAGCGATGTCGGCGACAAGCCGCGCATCCGGAACCGCGTGACGGCTGACATTGACGACGGCCTCACCACCATCGCTGTTCGCCGAAAGGCTGCCTTCGGCGGCGAGCGCAAAGGCGCGGCCGGCAAGGGGGGCGGCAAGTTTGATATCGGGCAGCGCGATGCGGTCTACATCGACTCTAATCGGAAGGCTGAATCCGCCGGAATTTTCAGCCTCGGGCCGCGAGGGCAGGGTGCGTACCGGCTTGCGCAGCACGTTGATCGCTTCGATCTCGAAGCGTTTGGCATGGAAGGTTCCGGTCAGCAGCGCAAGCGGATTCCAGTCGATCGCGACGCCATGAATTTCCGCAAAGACGCCCCTGGTATCGGAGATCGAGATCTCGGCGGCGCGAAGCCCGCCGGTCAAAAGGCCTTGCGGTTCGCGAACCTCGATCGTCATGTCGCGATTGGAAAGCGTGGAGGCTATCTTTTCGGTGACGATACGGGCGCCAAAACTGGTGAAGCCGAAGATCGCCAGTGCCACGACCGCGAGAATCAAGATAGCGCCGACGACATAGCCGGTGAGCCGTACGACCCAGTTGACGATTTTTGTCAGCGTTTGCATCGGCGCGGACACTACCCCGTTTTCATGACGGCCTACAGATCGGAAAACACGAGCGGAATCGGCAATCCTAGAAGGATTGGCCGATGCCGGCGTAGATTCCGTAATCTGTGCCATCTTCGTACTTGTTCAGCGGCACGGCAAAATCAAGCCGCAGCGGGCCGAAAGGCGTTGCATATCGTATTCCGGCGCCGGCGCCGGCGCGGATATCGGAAAAACCCGGAATGGTGCTGTCCGATACGGTGCCGACGTCGATGAAGGGCACGATGCCGATCGTATCGGTGATCTTGATGCGGGCCTCCAGCGAACCGGTCACATAGGAGCGGCCGCCGGTGGGATCGCCATTGTCGTTATAGGGCGAGATTTCCTGATAGCTGTATCCGCGCACGGAGCCGCCACCACCGGCAAAGAAGCGCTGCGTGGCGGGAATGTCCCCAATGCTGTCGCCGCCGATCAGGACGCCGGCGGCAACCTTGCCGGCAAGCACCACGCCGTCTTCCTGGCCGAACGGCAGATAGCCGGAGATCGAGCCCTCGAATGCTGCATAGGGCGTGGCGTTGAAGATCTCGTAGCCGGGCTTTGCCGAAAGCGTCGCGCGATAACCCTCCGTCGGGTTGAATTTGTCGTCGCGTGCGTCGCGATCATATTGGATCGGCAAGGTGAAGGTCAGATAGTCGTTCGTGCCGAAGGCGTCGTCGTCGCGCTCCCAGCTGACTTCGCCGCTCGCGGAGATCGTGTCCTGGTCGGTCAGTTCGTAGGAAAGGCCGAGCGAGGCGGTGACGAGTGTGGCGTTATAGGCATCCGGATTTTCGGTCTTGGCGACGATGCCGGCCTTCAGGGTGGCGGCGGGGAAGAAGGCGCCGGGCTTGGTGAAGAGGATGCCGGCGGAATAGTCGAGGCTGCCGACATCCGTCGTTTCGCCAAGCCTGGAGACCGATCCCTCGATCCTCAGCGTTTCGGCTTCGCCGAACAGGTTGCGGTGGCCCCAATAGCCCTGAACACCGAAGCCGTCGGTGGTGGAATATTGCGCGCCGACGCCGAAGTAGCGCCTCTTGCCTTCGGAAACCTCGATCGTCATCGGCAGCGTGCCATCGGATGCCAGCGCATCGCCTTGGTGGATGGTGACGCTTGAAAAGACGCCGAGGGCGCGAAGGCGCTCGCCGGCCTTCTTCAGCGTTTCCGGGGAATAGGCCTCGCCTTTGTTCAGCCGGGAATAACGCTGGATGAAAGCCGGCTTGACGGTCTTTTCGCCGGTGACGCCGACTTCGCCGATCGGGGCGACGGGACCGCCCTCGGCAGCAAGGACGATATCGACGGTATCGCTGTTGTGATCGGCAACGACCTTGCGTTCGGTCAACTTCGCGAAGGGCCGGCCTTCGCTCTTCAATTGTTCGACTATTCTGTCGCCGGCCTTGATGATGGCGAGCGAGCCGGCCTCAGCGCCCGGGGCGAGATCGTAATCGGCGGGATTATGGTTTGCGGCATCGCCGCCGAACTGGACCTCCCTGACCTTGAAAACCGGGCCGGGAGCAATGTCGACGGTGACGGGGATCGGCCCTGACCGGTCGAATGTCGGATTGGGCGGCAGGTCGTCGATATTCTTGCCGTCGATGGTGATCGTCACCAGGCCGCCATAACGGGCCTTTTCATACAGAGTGGCGATCAGCCGCTCCCGGTCGTCGCGCGCCTTGACGACGATGCCAAGATCGCCGGAAACCGGCTGCTTCTGGTCGCTGACGAGACGGGAACTGTTTTCCAGCGCTTCTTTGAGGTCGGGATCGGCGGTATCGGATTTGAGATCGACCTGATAGCGCACCGGATCGGGCACCTGTTCGCCTTCGTCTTCCTCTTTGCCGAAAATGGTAATGCCGAAAAGCTTGAAGGCGTAAGCGTCGCCGATCAGGACCGGTGAGAACGCAGCTGCCGCTGCGACCACCATCATGGTGCCTGTTCGCCGATACGCAGTACCTGTTTTCGGACCTGTCCCTCTAATCCGCATCCGCCGCTTTTGGTTACGCCTACTATGAAGCTTCGTTGCCCAGCCGTGAACAGCTTAGCGACAAAATCGCGCGGGGTGTACCATTTTAAATTGCCAACGCACTAATTTAGCACAAAAAATCCCGGAACTGTGTCCGGGATTTCCTGAATCTGCCGGTTCCTGAACGTTCTCAGCGCGGGCAGGTATCGATGTAGCGGCGACCGTAACGATCGCGATAGTAGCACTGGCCGGGCTGTTCGGCGACGCTGCCGATGAGGGCGCCGGACACGCCGCCGATAGCGGCGCCGACTGCCGCGCCACGGACGTTGCCGGTGACTGCGCCGCCGATGACGGCGCCTGATGCAGCGCCGATGCCGGCGCCCTGCTGCGTCGGTGTGCAGCTTGCGATCGACAGGCCGATCAATGCGAGTATGACAACTTTCTTCATCTTTTCTCTCCGAGGTTGTTGCCCAACGGGCAAAGGCCGTCCCTTTTATTTTTTGTCAGGCTAGACCGAAAACTATGTCGGAAGAAAGGGTTGTCCACCGCCGCGCCGATTTTTTTGCGATCAGGCCGTCGTCGCCTTTTGCGCGGTCCGCAAACTCGGCTGCCTTCTGCGGCATCAATTTCGCTGATCGCGGCTCGCATATTTTTTATCTGGAATCATTCAAAAATCTGGGCCTTTTGCCGCAGTTGATGTTAAAGCAAAGGGTAAGCATTGACGCGCGGACGTCCATTCATCAAGAACATCCGCGCGATACTGGAGCATATGATGGATTTCGAAGCGTTTTTCAAAAACGAGCTGAACGGGCTTCATACCGAGGGCCGTTACCGCGTTTTTGCCGATCTCGAACGTCACCGCGGCAATTTCCCCCGCGCGACGCGTTACACCGCGGATGGCCAAAAGGAAGTCACGGTCTGGTGCTCCAACGACTATCTCGGCATGGGCCAGCATCCGAAGGTGATCGAGGCGATGAAGAACGCCATCGACCACTGTGGCGCGGGTGCGGGAGGCACCCGGAATATTTCTGGCACCAACCACCATCACGTCATGCTCGAGCGTGAGCTCGCTGACCTGCATGGCAAGGAAGCAGCGCTGATCTTCACCTCGGGTTATGTTTCCAACTGGGCGGCGCTCGGCACGCTCGGCGCCAAGATCCCCGGCCTGATCATCTTCTCCGACGCACTGAACCATGCCTCGATGATCGAGGGCATCCGTTATGCCAAGTGCGACAAGGTGATCTGGAAGCACAATGACGTGGCCGATCTCGAAGCCAAGCTCAAGGCCGCCGATCCGAAGGCGCCGAAGCTGATCGCCTTCGAAAGCGTCTATTCGATGGATGGCGATATCGCCCCGATCCAGGAGATCTGCGACCTCGCCGACAAATATGGCGCGATGACCTATCTCGACGAAGTGCATGGCGTCGGCATGTACGGCCCGCGCGGCGGCGGCATCGCCGAGCGCGAAGGGCTGATGGATCGGCTGACCGTCATCGAAGGAACGCTCGGCAAGGCTTTCGGGGTGATGGGCGGTTATATCGCCGCTTCGACGGCGCTTTGCGATTTCATCCGCTCGTTTGCCTCCGGCTTCATCTTCACCACGGCGCTGCCGCCGGCACTTGCCGCCGGCGCCGTCGCCTCGATCCAGCACCTGAAGGTCAGCCAGTTCGAGCGCGCCCGCCATCAGGATCGTGTCCGCAAGCTGAGAGCGCTGCTCGATCAGCGTGGCATTCCCCATATGCCCAATCCGAGCCATATCGTGCCGGTGCTGGTCGGCGATGCGGCGAAATGCAAATGGATCTCCGATCTGCTGCTCGACAATTGCGGCGTCTATGTCCAGCCGATCAACTATCCCACTGTACCGAAGAAGACGGAGCGCCTGCGCATCACACCGACACCGCTGCATTCCGACGCCGATATCGCCCATCTGGTCGAGGCGCTGCATTCGCTCTGGTCGCGCTGCGCGCTCGCAAGGCATGTCGCCTGATTTTTCGATGATCGCTCGGTTCGAACCGTAATTCAGGGCCTCCACTGGAGGCTCTGACAGCGATCGGTCCTGCTCCCGCAAGGCGCTCTGCAAACCTCCCTTGCCCGCCCAGGATCATCGGCTCTGCGCTTGGTCCTAGCACCGATGACACATCCCAATCGGCCTGACCGATGCGCATGGATCTTTTCCCTGTGCTTGCCTCCTGCCGCAACTGTGTTGCCGATCCGAGCTTTAGTGTCGCATGAGAAAACCTTTTCTCACTTGACATAAGGATTGGTAAAAGCTTTTCTCAGATCACTTCAGAAGGAGGACGTTCTGAATATCTCGGGAGGAAAAAGAGGCAGGATCACCATCCACGAGGTGGCGGCGGCTGCCGCGGTGAGCATCTCGACGGCGTCGAAGGCTCTCAATGATACCGGCCGGATGGGGTTGGAAACACGCGAACGGGTGAAACGGATAGCCACCGAGATCGGATACCGGCCGAATGCGCTGGCGAGAGGTCTTCTCAGCAAGCGCAGCTTCACCATCGGGCTGCTGACGAACGATACTTACGGCCGTTTCACGCTGCCTGTCATGGCGGGCATCTCGGATGCTCTCGTCGACCACGGCGTTTCGGTCTTCCTGTGCGCCATCGAAGACGATCCGGCGCTCGCCCAGATCCACGTCGACGCGATGCTGGACAAACAGGTCGACGGCATTATCGCGACGGGAAAACGCCTGGATCGGCGCCTGCCTGTCGATCTGTCGAATTTGCATGTGCCTGTCGTCTACGCATTCACGGAGGGGACGCAGAACAGCGTCACCTTCCGGTCGGACGACGAACAGGGTGCGAGACTGGCGGTGGAATGGCTCGTGAAGATCGGACGGCGGCGGATTGCGCACATCACCGGGCCGGAGGAGTTCTTCTCGGTGCGGGAACGTGCCGGCGCCTATCACGAGGTGGCCGGTCACCGCGAGCCGGTGCTCTACGGCGTCTGGGCGGAAAGCTGGGGGCATGAGGCGGTCGATCAGCTTTGGAAGAGACCGGGAGAAAAACCGGATGCGCTCTTCTGCGGCAACGACCAGATCGCCCGCGGTGCGGTGGATGCGTTGCGCGAGCGCGGCGTCAAGGTGCCGCAGGACGTCTCGGTCATCGGCTTCGACAATTGGGAGATTGTCGCGGCCCAGACGCGGCCGCCGCTGACGACGGTGGACATGGAACTGAAGGAGCTCGGGCGGCAAGCCGGATTGACGGTGCTTGCGCTTGCGGAAGGACGGCCTGTCGAACCGGGAGTGAGGAAATTGCCGTGCCGGCTGATCGTCCGGCAGTCATGCGGGGGTAAAGCCCCCAAGGAATGAGACCAAGAGAATGAGCAAAGGCGCGAGGAGATGCGCCATATCGGGAGGAGTGTCATGATCAAGCGTCTATTGGCTGCGACCAGCATCGCTACCTTATGTCTGGTGTCGGCCGCGTCGGCTGCCGAAAATGTCGAAATGTGGGTGCGCACGGGGATCGGCGACGCCTTCAAGAAGGTCGTCGAAGCCTATAATTCCGGTCACGAGAACAAGGTCGTGATGACCGAGGTGCCGTTCTCCGAACTCGTGCAGAAATACGCGACGGCAATCGCCGGCGGACAGGCGCCGGACGCCCTGTCGATGGATCTCATCTATAATCCGGCCTTTGCCGCGGCCGGTCAGCTCGAAGACCTGACGGACTGGGCAAAGTCTCTGCCCTATTTCAACTCGCTTTCGCCATCGCATGTTCGCCTCGGCACCTATCAGGACCGGATCTACGGCCTGCCGCTGTCGGTCGAGACCTCCGTCTTTGCCTGGAACAAGGATCTCTACAAGAAGGCCGGTCTCGACCCGGAAAAGGCACCGGCGAGCTGGGACGAAATTACCGCCAATGCCGAGAAGATCCGGGCGCTGGGTGAGGACACCTACGGCTTTTATTTCTCCGGCGGCGGCTGCGGCGGCTGCATGATCTTCACCTTCACGCCGCTCGTCTGGGGTGCGGGCGCGGATATCCTGTCGGCCGACAGCAAGACGGCGACGCTCGATACGCCTCAGATGCGCAAGGCCGTCGATATCTACCGCAACATGATCAAGAAGGACCTCGTGCCGGCGGGAGCCGCCAGCGACAACGGCGCGAACTTCCTGACCTTCACCAACGGCAAGATCGGCCAGCAGAGCCTTGGCGCCTTTGCCATCGGCACGCTGGTGACCGAGCATCCTGATATCAACTTCGGCGTGACGCTCATTCCTGGCGTCGACGGGAAGCCTTCGTCCTTTGCCGGCGGCGACAACTTCGTCATCACCAAGGGCACGAAGAAGATCGACGCGGTGAAGGAGTTCCTCGAATATGTGTATTCGATGGACGGCCAGAAGATCATGGCGAAGTATGGCAGCCTGCCGACGCGCGGCGATATCGCCGACAAGGTGCTTGAGGGCCTCGATCCACGCATGCAGGTCGGCCTGAAAGCCATCGGTGTGGCCAAGACCCCCTATACGCTGCAATTCAACGACCTGATCAACAGCGCAAACGGGCCATGGGCCAGCTTCACCAACGCCGCGATCTTCGGCGACGACGTCGACGGCGCGTTTTCGAGTGCGCAATCGGAAATGCAATCGATCATCGATAGCGGCCAGTAAACTCTCCCTCGGCCGCGGCCGGGGAGCGGTGGCAGCTTCCCGGCCAATCCCACTCGACAGATGCGGAGCGTTTTGATGACCGGTTCCGGTTCAGAGATTCTATTGCCTCGGCGCAGGCGACGGCGCAGATCGAACTGGCGCGGCCTCGTCTACATCGCGCCGGCCATGGCGCTGGTCATCGTCTTCTTCATCATGCCGGTTCTCTTCACCGGATGGATGAGCCTTCACAACTGGCCGCTGATGGGGGCGTCACGCTGGATCGGCTTCAACAATTATTTCCGCATGGCCAACGATACCCGTTTCATGACGGCGCTGAATTTCACGGCCTATTACACCGTGATGGTCACCATCGCGATCTTCGCGATCGCCTTTCCGCTGGCGATCTTCGTCGAAAAGGAACGGCAGTTCGTCGGCGCCTACCGGACGATCATCTTCCTGCCCGTCGTGGTCGGTCTTGCCACAGCCTCGCTGCTGTGGGTCTGGCTCGCCAATGTCGATAGCGGCTTCATCGGCCCGGCCTTGAAGGCGCTCGGCCTCGTCGAAAAGAGCCCCAATCTGCTTGCGACCTTCGACACCGCCTTTCTGACGATCGTGGTGATGGTCGTCTGGAAGATCGCCGGCTTCACCATGATCATTCTTTTGACCGGGCTTCAGGCCATTCCGTCCGAGCTGACGGAGGCCGCCCGCATCGACGGCGCCGGCCGCTGGCAGCGTTTCCGGCATCTGACGCTGCCGCTGATGCGCAAGACGATCGCGCTGGCGCTGATCGTCTCCGTCACCGGTTCGATCCTCGCCTTCGACCAGTTCTACATCATGACGTCGGGCGGGCCGCAGAACAAGATGATCTCGGTGGTCTATTACATCTTCAATCAGTCCTTCGTGTCGTTCAATCTCGGTTATGGCGCAGCACTCTCGATCGTACTTCTCGCCATCCTGGTGGCGATCAGTATCGTGCAGCTCTGGCTGCTTCGTGTCGGGGAGGAGCGCCCATGACCACCTCAAGGGAACGCCGCGCGCGCAAGGCCATCCGGACGAAGTCGGCCTATCATCTGACCGGCATCGCTATCTCGATCTTCTTTCTCGCCCCCTTCGTGATCACGCTGTTGTCGTCCTTCCGGCATGGCACGGAGGCCAGCCTGCCGCCCTTGCCGCCATGGCCGATATCCGGCGTCAGCATCGATTCCTACGCGCTGCTCGATACGTTCGGCGCCGGCATCTGGCGGCACATGATCAATTCGCTGTTCGTTTCGGTCGCCACCGTGGTGCTCACCGTCGCCGTCAGCCTGCTCGCCGGTTACGGCTTCTCGCGCTATCGATTCCCGATGAAGAATGCGCTCTTCGTGCTGATCATCGCGACGCTGATGATCCCGTTCCAATCGATCCTGACGCCGCTCTTCATCATCCTTGCAAAGCTCGGCCTCAACAATTCGCTGCTTGGGCTGACGCTCGTCTATGTGACGCTGCAACTGCCCTTCTCGGTCTTCATGATGCGCAATGCCTTCGATGCCGTGCCGAAGGAGATCGAAGAGGCCGCGCGCATCGACGGGGCGCGCGACCTCAGGCTCCTGGTCCGCGTTCTCCTGCCGCTGGTGCTTCCGGGCGTCGCCACGGTTGCGATCTTTGCCTTCCTCAATGCCTGGAACGAGTTTCTCGCCGCACTCGTGCTGCTCTCCAGCAATGAGAAATACACCCTGCCGGTGCTGATGACGGCGGTTCGCGCCGGACGGCTCGGCGCCATCAATTGGGGAGCGGTCCAGGCCGGTGTCGTCGTCATGACGATCCCCTGCCTGATCGTCTTCCTGCTCCTGCAACGCTACTACATGCGCGGGCTGATGGCCGGCGCGGTGAAATGATCTTAGAGAAAGTGGACCCCATGAACAAACCAAGCAATGACCGCCAGTTTCGTCCCGTCGCCGTTCCCGATGTGGAGCTCGGCGGCTTTTGGGGCAAATGGCAGGACGCCGTCTGCAATTCCACTGCCGAGACCCTGCTCGACCGCTGCGTCGAGGCCGGCATGCTCAAGGCGATCGACGTCGACCAGCCGAGCCCCGGGGTCGTCATTCCCATTCAGCCATGGGGCGGGACGACGCAGATGTTCTGGGATTCCGACCTCGGCAAGTCGATCGAGACGATCGCCTATTCGCTCTATCGCCGGCCAAACCCGAAGCTTGAGGCGCGCGCCGACGAGATCATCGACATGTATGAGAAGCTGCAGGACGAGGATGGTTATCTGAACGCCTGGTTCCAGCGCGTCGAGCCGAACCGCCGCTGGACCAACCTGCGCGACCATCACGAACTCTATTGCGCGGGCCACTTGATGGAAGCTGCCGTCGCCTATTTTCAGGCGACCGGCAAACGCAAGCTGCTCGACATCATGTGCCGCTATGCCGACTACATGATCAAGATTTTCGGCCATGGCGAAGGCCAGATTTCAGGCTATTGCGGCCATGAGGAAGTCGAGCTGGCGCTGGTCAAGCTCGCCCGCGTGACGGATGAGAAGAAATATCTCGAGCTGTCGAAATACTTCATCGACGAACGCGGCACCGAACCGCATTTCTTCACCGCCGAGGCAAGGCGCGATGGGCGCGATGTCTCCGAGTACCACCAGAAGACCTATGAATATGCGCAGGCGCACCAGCCGGTGCGCGCGCAGACAAAGGTCGTCGGCCACGCCGTGCGCGCCATGTACCTCTATTCGGGCATGGCCGACATCGCCACCGAATACAAGGACGACGGCCTGACGGCAGCGCTGGAAACGCTCTGGGACGATCTGACGACCAAGCAGATGTACATCACCGGCGGCATCGGGCCGGCTGCCTCCAACGAAGGCTTTACCGATTACTTCGATTTGCCGAACGATACCGCTTATGCGGAGACCTGCGCCTCGGTCGGGCTGGTGTTCTGGGCGAGCCGCATGCTCGGCCGCGGTCCGGATCGGCGCTATGCCGACATCATGGAGCAGGCGCTTTACAACGGCGCGCTGCCGGGGCTTTCGACGGACGGCAAGACCTTCTTCTATGATAATCCGCTCGAAAGTGCCGGCAAGCACCACCGGTGGAAGTGGCACCATTGCCCCTGCTGCCCGCCCAACATCGCCCGGCTGGTGACCTCGATCGGCTCCTACATGTACGCCGTTTCGGACAATGAGATCGCCGTGCACCTCTATGGCGAGAGCACCGCGCGGCTGAAGCTTGCCAACGGCGCCGAGGTGGAAGTCGAGCAGACCACCAACTATCCGTGGGAAGGTGCGGTCGCCTTTACCACCAGGCTGGAAAAACCGGCGCGGTTTGCGCTGTCGCTACGCATTCCGGACTGGGCTGAAGGCGCAACCCTCAGCGTCAATGGAGAGATGCTCGATCTCAACGCCAATATGCACGACGGATATGCCAGGATCGATCGTGAGTGGGCCGCAGGCGACCGTGTCGCCCTTTACCTGCCTTTGGCGCTTCGCCCGCAATATGCCAACCCGAAGGTGCGCCAGGATGCCGGCCGCGTCGCATTGATGCGCGGCCCGCTGGTCTATTGTCTGGAAACGACGGACAATGGCGAAGACCTCAATGCCATCGTCCTGCCGCGTGAGCTCTCCACGGGCGAAACTGTCGTGCTGAAGGATCTCAATGATGCCGTCGCCCTCGATCTTAAGGTCGAGCGCGAGGAGACATCGAACTGGGGAACAGCGCTCTACCGCAAGACGCCGGCCGAAAGGCAGGTCGCCACCGCGCGTTTCGTGCCCTATCATCTCTGGGACAACCGCGCGCCCGGAGAGATGCTCGTCTGGGTCCAGTCGGACAGATAGGTCTTTTTGGGGATGACGAACGGTATGGGTAACAAGAGCGTCGTGCTCCAGGGCGTGCGAAAAAGCTATGGCAATCTGCAGGTGGTCCACGGGATCGACCTGACGATCGCGGAGGGTGAATTCGTCGTCTTCGTCGGCCCTTCCGGCTGCGGAAAATCGACGCTTCTGCGCATGATCGCCGGCCTGGAAGACGTGACCGACGGGGAGGTCGAGATCAAGGGACGTGTTGTCACCGATCTCGATCCATCCGAGCGCGGCATCGCCATGGTCTTCCAGTCCTACGCTCTCTATCCGCATATGAGCGTGCGCGACAATCTGGCCTTCGGCTTGAAGATGGCGCGCACCAATGCTGCGGAGATAGAGACGCGCGTCAAGGCCGCCTCCGCAATCCTGAAGATCGACCATCTTCTCGACCGGCGGCCGGGACAGCTTTCCGGCGGCCAGCGGCAACGTGTGGCGATCGGCCGGGCGATCGTGCGCAAGCCTGATGTCTTCCTGTTCGACGAGCCGCTGTCCAATCTCGATGCGGAACTGCGCGTTTCGATGCGCATCGAGATCGCCCGCCTTCACCGCGAACTCGGCAACACGATGATCTATGTCACGCACGACCAGACGGAGGCGATGACGCTCGCCGACAAGATCGTCGTGCTGCGCGACGGCCGCGTCGAACAGGCGGGAACGCCGCGGGAAATCTACGAGAATCCCTCGAATACCTTCGTGGCGGGCTTCATCGGCTCGCCAAGGATGAATCTGCTCAACGCCCGCTGGGGTGAGGGCGTCCTGGTCGAAGTCGCCGGCCGGCAGATCGAAAGCGGCCTGCCGCCGGCGGACAGGCCGGTTGGTGGCGCGGTGACGCTCGGCCTGCGGCCGGAGCATCTGAAGGTGGCATCCGATCTATCGGGCAGCCTGACGGCCAGGGTGGATTTTTCGGAGTATCTCGGGGGAACGCAATATCTCTATTGCCAGCTTGCCGATGGCCAGTCGCTGACCGTCGAGCATCGGTCACCGATCAGTATTGCAGCGGGCGAGCAGGTGAGCCTGCTGTTTGAACCGTCGGATTGCCGGTTGTTCGACGAGGGTGGGAACCGGTTGCGCTAATCGCGGCAGTCACGCTCACAAGCGGACGACCACTCGGCGGCCCGTCCGAACTTCACTCAGCAATCGCTAGTGTCATGAGCTCCGCCGCCCTTTGCCGGGCTTCCCTGTCGGCGGCGAAGACATCGTCCATGCCGGAAGCCGGCGGCAGGCCGGCCAGATCGTCCATGACCCTTTCGGTGACCTCGGCCATGGCGAGGAAGGAGAGCTGCCCTTCGATGAAGGCTTCGAGCGCCACTTCCTTGGCGCCGTTCAGCACCGCGCCCTGGACACCGCCGCGCGTCATCGCCAGGCGCGCGAGCCGCAGCGCCGGAAACCGCACCTCATCCGGCGCCTCGAAATCCAACCTGGCGAGCTTGGCGAAATCCAGCCGCTCGACCGGCAGGTTCGGCCGGCGCGGAAAGGACAGGGCGTAACCGATGGCGGTGCGCATATCGGGCGCGCCGAGCTGCGCCAGCACCGACCCATCTGTATAGCCGACCATAGAGTGGATGATCGATTGCGGATGGAAGATGACCTCGATCTGTTCGGGTCTGAGGCTGAAAAGGTGCCGGGCTTCGATCATCTCCAGCGCCTTGTTGAACATCGAGGCGCTGTCGATCGAGATCTTCAATCCCATCGACCAATTCGGGTGGGCGCGCGCGGTTTCCACCGTCACATTAGCCATGTCACGCAGCGAGGCGGTGCGGAAGGGGCCGCCCGACGCCGTGAGGATGACACGCTCGACGGCGTGGCGCTGGTTCTCTTCCAACACCTGGAAAATCGCGTTGTGTTCGCTGTCGACCGGAAGCAGCTTGCCGCCGCCCGCCCGGATCGCTGCGATAAAGAGATCGCCGGCCGAGACCAGGCATTCCTTGTTGGCAAGGGCGATATCGGCGCCGCGGCGGGCGGCGGCAAGGGTCGGCGCCAGGCCCGCAGTGCCGACGATGGCCGCCATGACCCAGTCGGCTTCGCGGTCGGCGGCTTCCATCAGGCCGGATTTTCCCGAAGCGACCGCGATGCCGCTGCCGGAAAGTTCGCTCTTCAGTGATTCGTAATGGCGGTCATTTGCCGTCACTGCCAGCCGCGCGCCGGATAATTTCGCCTGTCGAGCCAGCAATTCGACATTGCTGTTGCCTGTCAGTACGGAGATTTCGAAGTTCTCCCGTCCGCCCAGGTGATCGACGACATTGAGTGTATTCTGGCCGATGGAACCCGTCGAACCGAAGATGCTGAGGCGCCGCGGCGCGCTTTTGCCGGTTATCATGTGGTATTTCGCGAAAATTTCTCTCGTAGGCTCAGGCTCTACTAGGCTTTGGAGGGGGCGGCAAGTGTGCGGTGCAGCAGATTTCAACCCTTGAGGGGTTTACAGAGCGGCCGCCGGATGTGATCCTTATAACATTGCTGACGGAATCGCTTCCGCTGCGGCCGGTCACGGTCGCATGGCAAGTCGGGGCGCTGTGGCGTCCATCGAAGAACAGGCACTCGGTGCCGCCGGCCTTTGGGCCATACATTAAATCGAGGATGAAACCGGGATGGACGGCTTGGCCGTGATCTCTATCGCGGCTTGGCCGTGATCTCATTGCTGCGTTCGTCGCGAACGCTTTCATATGCGCTGCTGCGTCCACTCCGCGCCGCAGCCCTGTGACAGGTCAAAACGTTCTGAACTTCATGACGACATTCAAATTAGTATGCATCTTTTTCGCCATCCTACCCTCGCTCACAGCCGCAGCGAAGGCGGACGACCTGTTGATCTGGTCGCCTGCCAAGCTTTCGGACCGGTCCTACAAGGCGACGGTGGGTTTTCGCCTGCCGGCGGAATGGGAAACGAGCGCTGGCGCCGACATCGCGCTGGCCTCGACCAAAGGCGGAGCGCTGCTGCCCGATTCCGAACAGGCAATGCTTTGGGGCAGGATCACCAGGACGAGCGTTACCCCGGCAGGCCGGTCAGAGCGGGGTGCCAGCGTCAGCGTCGATACGCTGCGCGGCAGCGGCGCGCTGACCCTCAGCCGCTCGCGCAGCTGGATCCTGTCCGATTCGCTCGACATGCAATCGAGCCGATCCATCAGCGTGCAATATGACGCGGTCGAGGCCCGGCAGGCTTCGGTAACGGCATCGCAGGCGCTGAAGCTGATTCATCCCTGGACGGGAACCGCGCTTTCGGCAGGGACAGGCGTCAGCAATGCGAGCGGCGACTTCTCGAGCACGGTGGGGGTCAGCCAGGCCATTCTGCCGAACCTCAATCTCGATGCGTCGGTGAGCAATCCATTTTCAGGAGGTGAGGCGGGCAGCGTCAATCTCCGCTATCGCGTCAACTGGTAGCGGTGGTGAACCAAAGTCCGCTGAGCAGCGTTTCCTACGAGGTTTTCACGGAGGAACGGATCATGGTTTTCAAGGAGCAGACATTTCACGGGCTCGAACCCGAGATGGAGATCGAGATCGCCAATCGCGCATCGGTCGAAGCGGCCGTTGCCAATGCCCTGGCGATCGCCGGCGGCATCGACGCCTCCGATGTCGAGGTGACGATGGAGAACGATCAGATCGTGTTGAGCGGCACCGTCGGCACGGTAGGCGAAATCGAACGGGCAACTGCGGTCGCCAAGGCGGTCGAGGGTGTGCATGCAGTGCAGAACCGGATCCTGCTCGGCGGATCGTCGCTCGACGGTACGCATTAACCAGCGGCGGGCCGCTCCGAGCCCGGAGCTTGCCGGGCGAGAACTGTTTCCACATTGTCGCCTATAAGCCGCCGATCAACCGGCGAACCGTTCGACGAGGAAGGACGAGCCGGCCAGACGATCCGTTTTCTGCGCCGCGACCGACCCCTGCGGCTGGTAGGCGATGGCGAGCAGCAGGACACTGACGGCGACATAGGCGATTGTCAAAAGAGTCATCTTGAGACGCATGATGAATACTCCTGTTTCGCGGTAAACGCGGCTGATATGGCGAAGTTCCTCATGTCGAAATCAGATGAAAAGTCCGGCCGATCAGCCAGGCTTTTCCTGCATCGATTGCCTTATTGGCAGACCTGGGTTTCCTTGATGACCGTGTGGCCGTGGCGGCGGATCTTTTCCGTCTTGGTGAAGCACTCGCGGGAAACGTGGCGCCCTCATGTGATGGCGGTAGTAGGGCCGTTCCAAATGACGATAATAGGGACGCGCATCATCCGTGGTGATGGTCACACTTGCCGCCTGGGACGGCATTGCGGAAAAGATGGACGCAGCAGCGAGCGTGCAGGCCAGGACAAACCGTTTCATGACGAGCGCCTCTATTTTCTGAGTTGGTCACGGCATCAACTCGCCGGAAGCCGTCGGTTCAATCACATAGGCTTATCGATTATGTCGAAGGCAGAAACCTTTGGTGCGCCGGATCGTTAGCGCAAGGGGATAGCCGGAGGCATCGATCATGGGACCGATTGCAAGGATCATCACCATCGTCGCCGGGCTTGCCGGCGGCGCGGTGTTTTCGCAGGCACCGGAATTTGCGCAGCAATACCGCCAGCGGATCGGAGGCGCGATCGACGAATTGCGCGTTATCGTCGAGGATTTCAACCGCCAAGCCGCCGAGCACCATCTCGATCGCCAGCAGGCGCTGAACACCTATGCGCAATCATCCGACGATTTCCTGCGTGACCGCGGCGTCTCGATGCAGAGTACGATCTCGCGTTACGAAACGCTGCTGTCGCAGCAACTCCACTTCAGCACCGCCGCCCCCGTGGCCAAGCCGTTCGTGCTGCTACGGAATGCGGATGACGTCGTTTTCGCCAATACCTGGCGCGACTTCGTGCCCGGCGTGCCCGTCAGTTTTGCGGGTCTTGTCTGGGGCGCGATTGGTTTTGTCAGTGGCTGGGTCGTGGCGGCGCTGCTGGGATTGGGTGCGCGGCGGGTCACGAGGACGCGGCGAGTCCATCGTCAGGTGCGGTGAACCAATCGGTGGCGAACGTGGTACTGGCCCCGGAACGTAATGATATCAGCCAAGCTTTGCGCTGAAATGACCCCGCCAAACTTCGGCGGGGGTCATCGATCCCCTCAGGGAACCGATCGTCACCAGGAGATGGCGAGGGCAGCAATTGAAGTCGGAGTAGAGCAGCCCGGTAGTTCGCTTGGCTCGTAGCCAAGAGGCCTAAGGTTCAAATCGTCCCTCCGCAACCAACTACAACCCGTCACCTTAACCGGTCGGCGGGGTTTTCCATCTCGCCTCGCTTGTCCTCACGCGGTTGCGCCTCTTATATGCTCCCGAAGAGCGAACAGAGGGCATCTAATGAACGACAACGAAGAGGCGGTAACGGTTCTTAAGCTCGATATCGAACTGAACTTGACCGGCCCAATGCAGGCCTTGGTGAACAAGCAGGCGGCTGCTCTGCTCCGATCCGTGGCTGACCGGCTTGAAAAGGATGACTTCCAGGACGGATTTGAAGAGATCAACGACGAGAACGGCAACCAGATCGGAGAGATCTACGTCGACTACTCGGACATGATCACATACTAGTCGCAATTCAGCACAGGCTGGCCAAAGCGACGGCTCATGACCGGCAAGAACGCTGCGGCCAACCACGCTAATGCTCCTCGCCGTCCATTGGCTTCTCGATTATCCCCTGCAGGGCCAGTTCCTCTCCGACGCCAAACAATCAGGCCCGCTGCGCGTTTATCACCTGATCGCTCACTCCGGCATTCAAGGCGCCGGCGTCGCAGTGGTCACGGGTAACATGTGGCTAGGTCTTCTCGAATGGCTGGCACACACGACGATCGACGAGGCGAAGGTGAGGGGGAAGACGACTTTCGCCCAAGACCAGGCCTTAGACATCACCTGCAAGGCCATCTGGCTCGCCTACCTCATCTTGTTCGCAACGCTCTCGCATGGTGCGTCTATCTCGCTCTGGTGGCGCTAACGTTCGGTCTGGCATCTCTACCAGGATGGTGGCGGTTATGAGCGGGAAGATCGAGCGCGGCACGCTGCTGGTCATTTGCGTCTGCGTTGTACTCGCGATGATATGGATGTTCTGGCCGTGACCTGCCGCCTGACGACATGATCGAAGGAGAGGAGCGCGCATATCAAGTACCGCGCTCTTCATCCTCGCTGGTCATCACTTACAGGCATTTGGAAATCTCAAGGCAAACTCACGCCCACCAACGTGCCGGCCCACTTCAACACTTCGTACCCCTCTTTCAGCTTAGGCATCATGCTGAGAGCATCCCCCAAGCCAGAAACCAGCGATCTTAGTTTGAAAGGGTTCGGCTTCTCTTTCGCCAATTCCGACTGAGCGTCCGCCACAAGCTCCAACACATCGTTGCGCTGCGGGCTATCGTCCTGCGTTGCCAGAGCATGGATCTTTGAGAGGGCTGCAGTGAGGGCTTCCGACGCACCTTGATCAATGTGCTGATTCGCGATGCCAAAGCTACCAGCACCAGTTTGCACAACGCCGACCTGGCCATTGAAAACCATGTTATAACTTTGTTGATCTGGCTTCTCTCGGCCTTGAGAGGCGGCGATCAATGAAATTTCGCCAGCGATCCGTCGAATTTCGAGATCGCCCGCCTCATCGATCTCTTTGAGGAAACTCTCGCTTTGAGCAGAATTCGCGCGCATTGGTGCCGTTATACTGACGACACGCTTCAGCTGCAGCAAACGCTCTTCGGTCCATGCTCGGAGTATCGCTGTTACGGCGTCCTTGTTGCTTTGATCGACCTTGACCCCGTGAGCTGATAGCGTTCTCAAAAGCAGAGTGAAGGCCGTTTGGCAATGCATTGGGATGGTGCCTGCGGCATCTCGAGTAACCTTGATCATTCCGCCAGAGCTATTTAGGTTTCCTCTTGCCGCAAGGAATGAGATCGATGCACGGTGCGCCTCCGCGATGGCTCGGTCTATCTTCGCAGTCTCGACCGCTAGCAGTTCGCGAAAATCATTCAGAGCATTTTCCATGTGTGCCTCCAGCAAAAGGAAGCTGACAGAGGCACAGCTGAGTCGCAACATGATGCATGGAATGTTGCACGGATTGGCCGTGTCCTCAGGGGAGCACCGGGACATGCAGGGAATCCCAATGCAACACGGAGGCACGCAATTAAGTAATTAAAAATATTGGTGATCCCGGCGCGATTCGAACGCGCGACCCCCAGATTAGGAATCTGGTGCTCTATCCTGCTGAGCTACGGGACCACTTGCACGCCATGCATACAAAAGGCTTGGCGGGAAGCCAAGCCTTAATTGTTGTCAGAGGCCGAGGCGCTGTTCGGCGAGGCAGACCCAATAGGAGATGCCGTGGGTGATGGCTTCGTCGTTGAAGTCGTAGGCCGGGTTGTGGAGGCCGGCGCTGTCGCCGTTGCCGATGAAGATGAAGGCGCCGGGCCGGGCGTTCAGCATGTAGGAGAAATCCTCGCCACCCATCATCGGATCGATCTCGGCGTTGACGTTCGCCTCGCCGGCGATGGCGCTGGCGGTGGCGACCGCATGCTCGGTCTCATCGGGGTGGTTGACGGTGACGGGATAGTTGCGATGGAAGCTGATTTCGGCCTCGGCGCCGTGGGCCGCGACCAGACCCTCGATGATCTGCCGGAACCGCGTTTCGGCGAGCGTGCGAACCTCGGGGTCGAGGGTGCGGACCGTGCCGGCGAAGGTCGCATCGTTCGGAATGACGTTATGGGCGAAACCGGCATTGAACTTGGTCACCGAGACGACGACCGAGCGCAGCGGATCGGCGGTGCGCGAGGCGATCATCTGCAGATTGGCGATGATCTGGGCGCCAATGGCGATCGGGTCGATCGTCTTATGCGGCTGGGCGGCGTGGCCGCCGCGGCCCTTGATGGTGACGGTGAATTCGTCGGTCGCCGCCATGATGGCGCCCTTGCGGGTGGCGAACTGGCCGACCGGCAGGCCCGGCAGATTGTGCATGCCGTAGACCTCTTCGATATCGAAGCGCTCCATCATGCCGTCCTTGACCATCAGATTGCCGCCGCCGCCGCCTTCTTCTGCGGGCTGGAAGATGACGGCGACATTGCCGTTGAAGTTGCGGGTCTCGGCCAGGTATTTCGCAGCACCGAGCAGCATGGCGGTGTGGCCGTCATGGCCGCAGGCATGCATCTTGCCCGGCGTCTTCGAAGCCCAGGGCTTGCCGGTGATTTCGGTGAGCGGCAGGGCGTCCATGTCGGCGCGCAGGCCGACCGTGCGGCGGCCTTCGCCCTTGCCCTTGATCAGGCCGACGACACCGGTGCGGCCGATGCCGGTGACGATCTCGTCGACGCCGAATTCCTTGAGCTTTTCGGCGACGAAGGCAGCCGTATTTTCCACCGCGAAGAGGAGTTCCGGCCGGGCGTGGATGTGGCGGCGCCATTCGGCGACCTCGTCCTGCAACTCCGCGGCTCTGTTCAAAATCGGCATATCGGCGTTCCTGTTATGAAATCTCGACAATCTTTCATCGCATCACAAGGGTGTGAGGCTGTGGAAATTACTTAGTCAATGACCTTTGCCATGTCATAGCCATATAGGCTAAATAGGGGAAGATTTCGAGATTTTCCTGATATCCGAAGGACGAACCGTGTCGACGAGCCACTTCCGTTTGTTTGCTGCCTTGCGGCCGCTTTCTTTCGTATCAGCGGCGACTGCCGTTTTCCTGGCCTCGGTTCCGCTCGCCCAGGCCAATCCGCACATTCTCGTCGATGTGCAGACCGGCCGTGTGCTCGAGCATGAAGAAGCCTTCCGCAAATGGTATCCGGCCTCGCTGACCAAACTGATGACCGTCTATACCGTGTTCGACGCGATCCGCGCCGGTCAGATCAGCCTCGATACGCCCATCGTCATCAGCAAACGCGCCGCCGCGCAGCCGGCCGCCAAGATGTATTTCAAGCCGGGCCAGAAACTCACGCTCGACAGCGCATTGAAGATCCTGCTGGTGAAGTCCGCCAACGATGTGACGGTCGCGGTCGCCGAAGCCATCGGCGGCACGCAGGAAGGCTTCGTGACGCGGATGAACGGCGAGGCGTTGAAGCTCGGCATGACGGATTCGCACTTCGTCAATCCGAACGGTCTCCCCGGCAAGGGCCAGTATACGACGGCACGCGACCTTGCGGTGCTGACGGTGGCGCTGCGCCGCGATTTTCCGCAATATGCCGGTTATTTCGCACTGGAGGGCTTTACCACCGGCCAGCAGAACGTGCCGAGCCTCAACATGCTGATCGGCCGTTTCGCCGGTGCAGACGGCATGAAGACCGGCTTCATCTGCGCTTCGGGCTTCAACCAGATCGGGTCAGCGACGCGCAACGGCCGCACGCTGGTCTCCGTCGTGCTCGGCACCGACAGCCTTGCAGCCCGCGCCGATGCGACGGCAAATCTTTTGCAGAAGGGTTTCACCACCCAACCTGCCAGCAACGACACATTAGGTTCGCTGAGACCCTATGGGTCGGGGCAGGACCAGGTGACCGACATCAGCGCCGATATCTGCAGCGCCAAGGGCGCCAAGGTGCGCAGCGAAACGCGCGACGAAGTCGGCCGCATGAAGGTGCAGTCACCCTATATCCAGCCGATGGACCACGATCCGCAATTCGTCTTTGCAGGCCTCATTCCGGGCCAGGATCCGCAGCCGGCCGCGCAGCCCGAAAAAATGGCGCGCGGCGATACGGCAGGCGCGATCGCCAACGTGCCGGTGCCGATGCCGCGCCCGACATCCTTTTAAGCTTTAAGGTAAAATAACATGAGCGCGCTCAACGACAGGATTCCGGTCACCATCCTGACCGGCTTTCTCGGCGCCGGCAAATCGACGCTGCTCAACCGCATCCTCAAAGATCCTGTCATGAAGGATGCGGCCGTCATCATCAACGAGTTCGGCGATGTCGGCATCGATCATCTTCTGGTCGAAAGTTCCGGCGATTCGATCATCGAGCTGTCCGACGGCTGCCTCTGCTGCACCGTGCGCGGCGAGCTTGTCGATACGCTGGCGAACCTGATGGACGCCGTGCAGACGGGCCGCGTCAAACCGGTCAAGCGCGTCGTCATCGAAACGACCGGGCTTGCCGATCCTTCGCCGGTCATGCAGGCGATCATGGGCAATCCCGTCATCGCCACGAATTTCGAACTCGACGGCGTCGTTACCGTCGTCGACGCGGTGAACGGGCTGCAGACGCTCGACAATCACGAGGAAGCGCGCAAGCAGGCGGCGGTCGCAGACCGGCTGATCGTCTCGAAAAAGTCGATGACCGGGGCAACGGACGGGCTGGAAAAGCGGCTGCGGGCGCTCAATCCGCGCGCCGTGATGATGGATGCCGACAGCGCCGAGGCGGGCAGTGCCGCGGTGCTGGCCAACGGGCTCTACGATCCGGCGACGAAGGTCGCCGATGTCGGCCGCTGGCTGCAAGACGAGGATGCACACGAGGCGCATCACCATCACCATGATGATTGTGATCACCACGGTCACCATCATCACAGTCATGATCATGATGGTCACGCGCATCAGGACCCGCACGACGTCAACCGCCACGATGCCTCGATTCGCTCTTTCTCGATCATCGAAGAGAAGCCGATCGATCCGATGGCGCTCGAGATGTTCATCGATCTGCTGCGCTCGGCCCATGGCGAGAAGCTGCTGAGGATGAAGGCGATCGTGTCCGTTTCCGACCGGCCGGATCGGCCGCTGGTGCTGCATGGCGTGCAGAGTATCTTCCACCCGCCGGTGCGGCTTGCCGCCTGGCCGGGGGAAGACCGGCGCACGCGCATGGTGCTGATCACCCGGGATCTGCCGGAAGCCTTCGTGAAGGATCTCCTCGACGCCTTCCTCGGCAAGCCGCGCATCGATATGCCCGATCGCGCGGCGCTGTCGGACAATCCGCTCGCCATTCCCGGCATGCGGATTTAAACCGTTGATTTGTTGTTTACGCGATCTTCTTCAGGTCTTGCGTTTCAGAATGCTTGACATCCACTTGGCCTGCTGGCCGCTGAGAAGGGTGCGATAGCGCTCCTGGCTTGCCGCCAGATGGGCGCGCATGGCGGCGCGGGCGGCTTCCGCGTCACCGGCAGAAATCGCCTTCAAAATCGCCAAATGCTCGCGCTGCAGGCCTTCCTGATACTCACGCGACAGCGTGCTGTCTGTACCCCAAGGCGAGGCAACGTCGCAGGGGATGGCCCGCATGCCAAGCGCATCAAGAACTTCGACATAATATGAATTATTGGTGGCAGCCGCGATTTCTCGGTGGAAAGCGAAGTCGCTCTTGCCGGTTGCTTCGCCGCGCTTGAGCAGCCGGTCGAATTCGAAGAATGCTTCCTGAATCTGCGCTTCCTGAGCCGCATTGCGCCGTAGCGCCGCAAGCCCTGCGCTCTCGATTTCCAGTCCCATGCGCACCTCGATAATGTTGAGCGCATGGGAAACTTTGTTGCCGACATCGGCGCTGATCGAACCGAAGGCTATCGTCGGATGGTTCTTGACGAAGACGCCGGCGCCTTGCCGCGCCTCGACGAGGCCGTCGGCGGCAAGGGTTGCAATCGCCTCACGGACAACGGTGCGGCTGACGCCGAAAAGTTCGCCCATCCGGGTCTCCGTCGGCAGCTTTTGGCCGGGCGCGTACACTCCGGACACGACCTGAGCGCGGATGGCTGAAACGACGCCTTCAGAGAGTTTCGGCCTTCGCTCGACCCTGAAATCTGCGGCTGTGTCGGTCGCCATGTCGCACTCCTATTTGAACACGCTCGGCAGCCACAGCGAGATCGCCGGGATGTAAGTGACCAGCCCGAGCACCACGATGCCCGCACCGTAGAACGGCCAGATCGAGCGCATGGCCTCCCAGACCGAGATCTTGCCGACTGCACAAGCCACGAATTGCACCGCACCGACTGGAGGCGTGTTCAGCCCGATGCCGAAATTCAGGATCATGATCACGCCGAAATGCACCGGGTCGACGCCGTAAGCCTGTGCAACCGGCAGGAAGATCGGCGTGCAGATAATGATGGTCGGCCCCATGTCCATAAAAGTGCCGAGCACAAGCATGAGGACATTGAGCAGGAGCAGCACCGTCAGCGGATCGTCGGCGACGCTCTTCATCCAGATCACCAGCGAGGCAGGCACCTTGAGGAAGGCCATCAACCACGAGAAGGCGGCGGCTGTGCCGATAATCAAAAGCACCATTGCCGTCGTGCGCACGGCGCCCTGCGTGGCGTGAACGAAGTCTCTCCAGCTCATCTGCCGGTAGACCAGGAGGGTTACCAGCAGCGCGTAGAGCACTGCGATGCAAGAGCTTTCCGTCGCCGTGAAGACGCCGGACCTCACCCCGCCGAAGATGATGGCGATCAGCAGCAGCCCGGGGAGTGCGACAGCGAACAAATTTGCCACCATGACAAAGCCGGGAAAGGGCTCCGTCGGATAGCCGCGCGAGCGTGCGACGATGTAGGCGGTCACCATGAGCGCAACCGCGAGCAAAAGTCCGGGCAACACGCCGGCGGTGAACAGGTCGGCGATCGAGATCTTGCCGCCGGCGGAGATCGAATAGATGATCATGTTGTGGGAGGGCGGCAGGAGCAGCGCGATCAGCGCTGCCATTGAAGTGACGTTCACCGCATAATCGGCGCCATAGCCGCGCTGCTTCATCTGCGGGATCATCAGGCCGCCGACGGCTGCGGCTTCTGCCACCGCCGAACCGGAGATGCCGCCGAACAGTGTGGCGGTGACGATGTTGACCTGGCCGAGGCCGCCGCGCACGTGGCCGACCAGGGATGCGGCGAAAGCGACGATGCGGCTGGCGATGCCGCCGCGCACCATCAGGTCGCCGGCGTAGATGAAGAAGGGAATGGCGAGGAGCGAAAATACGCTCATCCCCGAATTCAGCCGCTGGAAGATGACCAGTGGCGGCAGGCCCATGTAGAGCACCGTGGCGAAGCTCGCGACGCCGAGGCAGAAGGCGATCGGCGTGCCTATCAGCATCAAGGTGGTGAAAACACCGAACAGGATCCAGAGTTCCATCGCGCTAGACTTTCAATTTGACGTTCGGATCGGCATTGATGTTTTCGATCTCGACGGCGATTTCCGCCGGCAGAACCTCATCCAGCGCATCGTCGATCGGTTCGCCGGCGAGGCGGAGCACGATGCGCTCCAGCGAGAAGATCACGGCAAGCACGCCGCCGCCTGCAAGCGGCAGATAGTCGAACGCGCCTGAGATACCCAGCGACGGCAAGGTTGTGTTCCAGGTCAGGCTCATGAGCGCGCCGCCGTACCAGACCATGCCGGCGCCAAAGGCGAGAATGACGACGTCCGAGATCATGCGCAGGACGCGCTTGCCGGATTTCGGCAGCACATAAAGCAGCACGTCGAAACCAAGATGATTATTCTCACGGATGCCGACGGCGGCGCCGAGGAAGATGAACCAGCTCATCAGCATGACCGAGCCCGGCTCCGTCCAACTCGGCGAGTCATTCAGCACATAGCGGCAAAATACCTGCCAGGCGACAAAGACCGTCATCAGCACCAAGCCGGTGCCCGCAAGCCAAAGGGCGGCGTTGCTCAGGCGCGTCAGAA
Source organism: Rhizobium leguminosarum (assembly GCF_001679785.1). Classification (NCBI taxonomy): domain Bacteria; kingdom Pseudomonadati; phylum Pseudomonadota; class Alphaproteobacteria; order Hyphomicrobiales; family Rhizobiaceae; genus Rhizobium; species Rhizobium leguminosarum. Next base: position 3,670,365 of record NZ_CP016286.1, on the reverse strand, counting down.
AATTGACGACGGGTGTCAGGTTGTTCGACATAGGGACCTCGTCGAATTTGGGCGCTCACTATCCCTTGTCGGGAGGAGAGGAGAAAGGTGTGCATGCACGGTGAACCGGGGTGGAGATAACTTTCCACCCCGATAACCGATGCCGCTTTCGGCGACAAAGAAGGCAGGCAAGGCTACTGCACAGCCTTTACATCCTCGACCATCTTCTTCAGCATGTCGTCTTTCACGTGCTTTTCATAAACCGGGGCCACGGCGTCGATGAACCCCTGCTTGTCCGGCATGGTGATCTGAGCGCCGAGCTTTTCGACATTGGCGCGCGATTCAGCGGCCTTGGCTGACCACAGCTCGCGCTGCTTGGCGACGCTGTCCTTGGCTGCCTGTTTGAAGACCGCCTGATCCTCCGGCGTCAGTTTGTCGAACGCCGCCTTGTTCATGACGAACACTTCCGGCAGGATCGTATGCTCGTCGAGCGAGTAGTTCTTCGCCACTTCGGCGTGCTTGGCGGTGTCGTAGCTCGGAAAGTTGTTCTCCGCGCCGTCGATGACGCCTGTTTCGATCGCCGAATAGACCTCTCCATAGGGCATCGGCGTGGCATTGGCGCCGAGTGCCGCCACCATGTCGACGAAGATGTCGGACTGGATAACGCGGAACTTCAGGCCTTTCATGTCGGCAACCGAATTGATCGGCTTCGTCTTGTTGTAAAACGAGCGCGCGCCGGCATCGTAGAAGGCAAGCACCACGAGACCGGCCGGTTCGAACGCCTTCTTGATCTGGTCGCCGATGGCGCCGTCCATGACCTTGTGCATGTGATCTTCCGAACGGAAGATATAGGGCAGAGCCGGAACGACCGATTCCTTCACAGTGCCGTTGAAGGGCGCCATTGACACACGATTGAGCTCGATTACGCCGGAGCGCACCTGTTCGATCGTGTCTTTCTCCTCGCCGAGCTGGGCGGAATGATAGACTTCGAGGGAATAGCGGCCCTGCGTGCGCTCCTTCAACAGCTCACCGAAATACTTGACGCCCTCGACTGTCGGATAGCCGTCCGGATGGGTATCGGACGATTTCAGCACCGTTTGAGCGCTGGCCGCGCCGCTCATGAATGAAGCGGCAACCATAAGACCGGCCGCCAGTTTAACAAAGTTTTTCATGCTCTCCTCCCGTTTGCATGACGATTAATTCTCAGAGTCGGTATCCCGGCTTTGCGACTTAGAGGAAGGTCCTCTGCGCGCTTTGCCTTCCAGCGATACTTCCAGTACCGGGCACTGCGGGTCCGGCCCGAAAGGTTGCGCGCGTTCGAAGATTTCATAGAGACATACCAACACGGCTCAACGTGCCATCGCGTCCGATGGAGCAGTTGCTTACCTCTGCACGCGCACACTGTCGCTCTTCTCGTGGAAACAGAAGACTTGGGTCGATAGCCTCCTCTATTCTTGCCGTTCCTCCGATCGGCTCACTATGGCTAGAACCTGTAAAGTATAATGTCAACATACAAAAGCTGTGTAGTTGTATGACGAATTTTCGCCGTTGCTTGCTCTCCTATCGACAGCTGTGAAAGCGCGAGAGGCAAGGTCGGAGGCGCGGACGGCAGCCGACGGTGAAGCCTGTCGTACGAACCGTCAGGCTCGTTCAATTACGCTGGTTTTTCCCGACGGTTTGCTGGTCCCATGCTTCGGCAAGATATGCGCCGCAAAGAGCATAGGTCAGATACCCAACCGCGTGGCTCTTTTAGATCTGCTTACTGGTTTGGGAGACGCGCTTCAGCGCTTGCGGATCAGGAAACGGTGGCCGCTTTCGGTCTTTTCCGTTTCGACCAGCTCGTGGCCGTCCTCATTGCAGAAGTGCGGCATATCGATCACGGCTAGCGGATCGGTGGTGTCGACGCGAATGAGCGTGCCGCTCGCCAAGGCGGCGAGCTTCTTGCGTGTCTTGATCACGGGGAGTGGGCATTTCAGGCCGCGAAGATCGTAGAGAACGGGGTTCAAGCCGTTCAGTTCCTCGCCCAGAATTTCCAGAACGGCTTCTTTGCCGTGGCGTCTGCCGTTTCCTGCGGTTCGGGCGCGGTAAAGGCCAGCGGATTCTGCATCGGCACCGGCACGACCGCGGGCGTCGCGGCAGCGACGGCCGTTGCCTGCGGCTGGGCGGGTGCTGCAGGCGTGGCGCCTGGCGCGGTCTTGGCGGCGAGGCCCTGCGCGGTGCGCTTGGCCATCAGGTCTTCGAGTTCGGCGACCTTGACCATGCGGCCGGCTTCCAGAGACGTGCCGGTCGGAGCGTAAGCAAGTTCGCGGCCCTTGCGCAGCTTGGCGACCACGGCCTTACGCTCGGCTTCCGTGGGATCGTACCAGGCCATGCCGTCAAATTTTCTCATCGCCTTGGCATAATCGGCATCGTAGGTCTTGCCGTAGGAGGCGAGAGCTGCCGTCAGTGCCGGCGGCGTCGACATAACAGGGCACTTGCCGGCGGCATTGAAGGCGCCGCCGTCGGTTGCCTGCTGATTGAAGACGTATTTCTTCTCGCAGACATTCACCTCGGGCGGGCGCTTCGTCACTTCGAAATTGTCGTAGCCGACCTTCAGCATCTTCCAGAAGTCGTAATTGCTGTCGAGGCGATGCTTGACCATGTTTTCCGCCGTCATGCGGAAGGGGAAGGCCTGCAGCTGCACGGTCGACTGGCCGCCCTTGAAGGCGTCGCGGGCGAAGGCGTAGATCTCCAGCACCTGCTGGTCGGTCATCGAATAGCAGCCGGAAGACGAGCAGGCGCCGTGGATCATCAGATCGGAGCCGGTACGGCCGTTCGCCGCGTCGTAGCGGTTCGGGAAGCCGGTGTTGATCGCCAGATAATATTTCGAATTGGGGTTCAGGTTGGCGCGCGTCAGGTCGTAGAAACCTTCCGGCGCCTGCCGGTCGCCGGTCTTTACCTTCGGGCCGAGACGGCCGGACCAGGCGCAGATCTTATAGTCGGCGATCTTGTCGAAACGGTTGTCGGTCTTCGCCTTCCAGATCTCCATGGCACCTTCTTCCTTGAAGATGCGGATCATGATCGGCGAATTGCGGTCCATGCCCTTGGCGGACATCTGCGCGAGGATATGGCTGGGAAGCGGCTGCTCGACCTTGTTCTTGACCTTGGAAAGATCGACCTGCGCGGTTTCCAACGCGTCATTGCAGCCGGACAGAGCCAGCGCTATGAGGGAAATATAGGCAAAATGACGTATGCGCATCCCAACTAGCCCATAAAGATAATGCGACCCGGTCCGCCCATGGAGTCCGGCATCAAACGGAATCATAGACGGCTTATACTTTATAAGTCCTTACCAGCCTATGACGTGCCTGGAACATCCCCGCAAGCGCGAATGCTACAGATAACATCAATGTGGCCAAGATTTGGCCCCAATCGGCGAAGAGCCGAATGTCCATTAGAGATTGCGGCCCATGGCGAGGAATTTCTGGCGGCGATCGTTGCGCAGCTGCTCGCCCGAGCGGGACGCCATTTCGGCCAGAGCACTGGCGATCACGTCACCGGTTGCTGCTATCACGCTGTCGGGATCGCGATGTGCGCCGCCGAGCGGCTCGGAAATGATGCCGTCGATGACGCCGAGCGATTTCAGGTCCTCGGCGGTGATCTTCATGTTGGTCGCCGCTTCCCGGGCGCGGGTGGAATCGCGCCAGAGGATGGAGGCGGCCCCTTCCGGCGAGATGACGCTGTAGATCGAATGCTCGAGCATGTAGACCTTGTTGCCGGTGGCGATGGCGATGGCGCCGCCCGAGCCGCCTTCGCCGATGACGACGGAGACCAGTGGAACCTTGACGCCGAGACACATTTCCGTCGAGCGGGCGATCGCCTCGGCCTGGCCGCGCTCTTCGGCGCCGACGCCGGGATAGGCGCCTGCCGTATCCACCAGCGAAATCACCGGCAGGCCGAAACGATCGGCCATTTCAAGGATGCGGATCGCCTTTCGGTAGCCTTCCGGACGGGGGCTGCCGAAATTGTGCTTGATGCGGCTCTTGGTGTCGCTGCCCTTTTCCTGGCCGATGACGGCGACGGGTTGGCCGCGGAAACGGGCAAGGCCCGCCTGGATCGCGGCATCCTCGGAAAATTTGCGGTCGCCGGCAAGCGGCGTGAATTCCTGGAACAGGGTCTTGGCGTAATCGATGAAATGCGGTCGCTGCGGATGGCGGGCGACCTGCGTCTTCTGCCAGGGATTGAGCTTGGAATAGATTTCGACGATCGCGTCGCGGACGCGAACCTCCAGCCTGCCGATCTCATCGGTGGTGTCGATGCTCTCGTCTTCCGTTGCGAGCTTCTTCAGCTCGATGATCTTGCCTTCGAGGTCGGAGATCGGCTTTTCGAAGTCGAGATAATTGTGCATGAGGTGCGTTTCCGTTCCTTGTGCCCGGGGCGTTTTCCTGGCTCCGCCCCTTGTCGCCGGTCCTATTCGTGCTTTTTCGCCTGTTTGGCAAGGGGGTGATGCGTCTGGACAAGCTGCTGCAGCCTCTCTTCGAGGACATGTGTGTAGATCTGTGTGGTCGAAATGTCCGAATGGCCGAGGAGTTCCTGTACGACGCGCAGATCGGCGCCGTTGGCCAGCAGGTGGCTGGCAAAGGCGTGGCGCATGACATGCGGCGAGATCAGCGACGGCGTCAGGCCGGCGCGGATCGCCAGGTTCTTGAGGTCGCGGGCGAAGACCTGCCGGGGCAGGTATCCCTCCTTCGAGGCGGAGGGAAACAGCCATGGGCTTTCCTGCTGTTCCTTCACGGCTGCATTTTCGGCCGCCAGCAGGCGGCCATAGGATTTCAGGGCTGATATCGCCGAATGCGACAGCGGCACCAGCCGCTCCTTGTTGCCCTTGCCGCGGATCATCAGGAAACGGCCTTCCTGATCGAGCACGCGGGCGGGAAGCGAGACGAGTTCGCTGACCCGCATTCCGGTGGCATAGAGCAGTTCCAGCAGTGCCAGCATGCGCAGGCGCTGCAGCTGGCCCGGGCTTGCATCCTCCGCCTCGGCCTCTGCCTGCGAAAGCAGCCTGCCGACCTCTTCGACGCCCATCGTCTTCGGCAGCGGACGGCCCTTCTTCGGCGCGTCGAGTATGCCGGTGGGGTCGTCGGTCCTAAGTCCCTCGGCGTAGAGGAACTTGTAGAATTGCCGCATGGCGGCAAGCCGGCGCGCCTGGGACGAGGGTTTGAAGCCCTTTCGGGCGAGCGAGGAGAGATAGGCGGCGAGATCGGCGGAGGCGGCTTCGGTGAGCCGTATGCTGCGCTCCTTCAGGAAGGTGCGGACGTCGTCGAGATCGCTTTCATAGGATTGCAGCGTATTGGCGGCAGCACCCCGCTCGGCGCTCATCATCTCCAGGAAGGATTCCACATGGACGCGGCCGAGATCCACCATGCCGGTCACTTCCTGGTCGTGTCGATTGCGCCCGTGGCGGGCGGATTGACCCTCTCGGACGGAATGCGGATCGTCACGTCGCGCTGCTGCGGCTCCACGAAGGTAACAAGCGCCAGCATCGCTCCGTAGACCGTCCCGGCGAGGATCGCGCAGACGAACAGGAAACGGAACAGGGTCGGCATCAGGTAACTCCTCCATGCTCGCTTCTGTTATAAGAAGCCTATCTGCAAGTGCAAGAAGCGGTATTCAAGCCATGATTCCCTTGCCTGCGACTTGACGCTACACCTGCATTTGTCGATACGGTTTGCAAACAAAGTGTGAATGGACCGATGAGTGAACCACTGCTGACCGTTGCTGACAGCTTGAAAGACAGAGCTCGCGCCGCGCTCGGTTCACGCAATCTCATCCTTGTCGGCCTGATGGGCGCCGGCAAATCCTCTGTCGGGCGCATCGTCGCCAGCCAGCTCGCCATTCCCTTCATCGACAGTGATCTCGAGATCGAGCGGGTTTCGCGCATGACGATCGCCGAGCTTTTCGCCGCCTATGGCGAGCAGGAGTTCCGGGCGCTGGAAGCGCGGGTGATCAAGCGGCTGCTGAAGAGCGGGCCGCGCGTCGTCTCCACCGGAGGCGGCGCCTTCATCAACGACCGGACGCGCAAGCATATCAAGAAGGGCGGCCTTTCCGTCTGGCTGAAGGCCGATCTCGACGTGCTCTGGGACCGGGTCGCCAAGCGCGATACGCGGCCGCTGCTCAAGACCGAAAATCCGAAGCAGACGCTCGAGGGCCTGATGAATGCGCGTTATCCGATCTATGCGCAGGCCGATCTGACCGTGCTCTCGCGCGACGTGCGCAAGGAAATCATGGCCGACGAGGTCTTAAAGGCCGTGATCGAAGCTCAGAAGGAAAGTGCAGCGTCATGAATGCGATAACCTCCGCCCCCGCCATCCGAACGGTGCATGTGCCGCTCGGCGAGCGCGCCTACGACATCCTGATCGGGCCGGGGTTGATTGCGCGGGCCGGCGCCGAGATCGCCTCCCGGCTAAAGGGCCGCAAGGCGGCTGTCGTCACCGACGAAAATGTCGCTCCGCTTTATCTCAAGGCGCTCGTCGCAAGTCTGGATGAAGCAGGCATCGTCTCGGCTGAGGTCGTCCTGCCGGCCGGCGAGAAGACCAAGAGCTTCGAACATCTGATGACGGCCTGCGACAAGGTGCTCGAAGCCCGCGTCGAGCGCAACGATTACGTCATCGCGCTCGGTGGCGGCGTCATCGGCGATCTTTCGGGATTTGCGGCCGGCATCGTCCGCCGCGGCGTGCGCTTCGTCCAAGTGCCGACCTCGCTTCTGTCGCAGGTCGATTCCTCCGTCGGCGGCAAGACCGGAATCAATTCCCGCCACGGCAAGAATCTGATCGGCGTCTTCCATCAGCCGGACCTGGTTCTGGCCGACACGGATGTGCTGAATTCGCTGAGCGCGCGCGAATTCCGCGCAGGTTACGCCGAGGTCGCGAAATACGGGCTGATCGACAAGCCGGATTTCTTCGCCTGGCTGGAAGCGAACTGGAAGGCGGTTTTTACAGGCGGCTCCGCGCGCATCGAGGCGATTGCCGCAAGCTGCCAGGCGAAGGCCGATGTCGTCGTTGCCGACGAGCGCGAGAATGGTCAGCGGGCGCTGCTCAATCTCGGCCATACCTTCGGCCACGCACTGGAAGCGGCGACCGCCTATGACAGCTCCCGCCTCGTGCATGGCGAGGGCGTTTCGATCGGCATGGTGCTGGCGCATGAATTCTCCGCACGGATGAACCTTGCAAGTCCCGACGATGCGCGGCGCGTCGAGCGGCATCTGAAGGAGGTCGGCCTGCCGACCCGCATGTCCGACATTCCAGGCGACCTGCCGCCGGCCGAAACGCTGATGGACGCGATCGCCCAGGACAAGAAGGTCAAGAGCGGCAAGCTCACCTTCATCCTGACGCGCGGCGTCGGCCAGTCTTTCGTCGCCGACGATGTTCCGGCGTCCGAAGTGATCAGCTTTCTCCGGGAAAAACACGCCTGATGTCGGTCCAAGGCGCTCTGGCATTTCTTTCGACATATTGGCCGGAGATCCTTTCGATCACGGCGCTGGTGCTCATGTCCGCCTTCTTTTCCGGCTCCGAGACCGCGCTGACCGCCGTTTCGCGCAGCCGTATTCATACGCTCGAGGTCAATGGCGACGAACGTGCCGGCTTCGTCCGGCAGTTGATCGAGCGGCGCGACCGGCTGATCGGCGCGCTGCTCATCGGCAACAATCTCGCCAATATCCTGTCCTCCTCGATCGCCACCAGCCTCTTCCTCGGGCTGTTCGGCAGTTCCGGCGTGGCGCTGGCGACGCTGGCGATGACCGTCATCCTGGTCATCTTCGCCGAAGTGCTGCCGAAGAGCTGGGCGATTTCGGCGCCCGAGCGCTTCGCACTCGCCATAGCGCTGCCGGCCAAGCTCTTCGTTGCCGTCGTCGGCCCGGTTTCCTCCTTCGTCAATGCGATCGTGCGGCAGATTCTTTCGCTGATCGGCATCAATCTCTCACGCGAGACATCGATGCTGACGGCGCATGAGGAGCTGCGCGGCGCCGTGGATCTGCTGCACCGCGAGGGATCGGTGGTGAAGGCCGACCGTGACCGCCTCGGCGGCGTGCTCGATCTCAGCGAGCTCGAATTGTCCGACATCATGGTCCACCGCACCGCGATGCGGGCGATCAACGCCGACGATCCGCCGGAAGCGGTGGTGCGCGTCATCCTCGAAAGCCCCTATACGCGCATGCCGTTGTGGCGCGGCACGATCGACAACATCATCGGCGTCGTCCACGCCAAGGATCTGCTGCGGGCGCTCGCCGAGCCGAACATGGAGCCGCGGAACCTCGATATCGTCAAGATCGCGCAGAAGCCGTGGTTCGTGCCCGACAGCACCAATCTCGAGGACCAGCTCAACACTTTCCTGCGCCGCAAGCAGCATTTCGCCGTCGTCGTCGACGAATATGGCGAGGTGCAGGGCATCGTCACGCTGGAGGACATTCTCGAGGAAATCGTCGGCGACATCTCCGACGAGCACGATATCGAGATACAGGGTGTGCGTCAGGAGGCCGACGGTTCCGTCGTCGTCGACGGCGGCGTGCCGATCCGCGACCTGAACCGGGCGCTCGACTGGAACCTGCCCGATGAGGAGGCGACGACGATCGCCGGCCTCGTCATCCACGAATCGATGACCATCCCGGAAGAGCGCCAGGCCTTCACTTTTTATGGCAAGCGTTTCGTCGTCATGAAGCGGGAGAAGAACCGCATCACCAAGCTGCGCATCCGCCCGGCCGGGGAAGACGGCGCAAAGCCAGGCTGATCCCGCTTGGGTTTCAGGCGGCGAATATCCATATAGGCTTCGGTGCCGCTACCAGCGGGTCGGTTCATCAGGTGCAGCCGGTTCGACGGCCAGCGCATGCAGGCCGGCATCGAGCTCCGGTTTCAACAGGTCGGTGATGGCCCGGTGGCGCGCCAGCCGCGACATGCCGGCGAATTTTCCGGAAACGATCCTCACCCGCATATGGGTTTCGCCGGTGCCTGACATATCAGGCTGGTGGCCGGCATGCAGATGGCTTTCGTCGATGACGCTCAGGCGTTCCGGCGCGAAGGCTTCGACAAGTTTTTCTTCGATGCGTGTTCGCAGGGTCATCATCCGGTCTTGCTGGTTCGCGAAAAGGGTTCCTACCAAGCCTGCAACATTCCCATTTGTCAATTCTTGTTGTCGCTTCGCGACAGCCCCATAATTAGCGCCGTCATGAGACTTGATTCCAAATATTTCGATCGCATCCGAACACGCCGCAAACGCGAGCCGGAGACAGAGCAGGCGCCGCCTACCTGTCAATGGGACGGGTGCGACAAGAAGGGGGCGCATCGCGCTCCCGTCGGCCGCAATGCGGAAGGCCAGTTCTTCTTATTCTGCTTCGAGCACGTCAAGGAATACAACAAGGGCTACAATTATTTCTCCGGTCTTTCGGACGGCGAGATCGCGCGTTACCAGAAAGAGGCGATCACCGGCCATCGGCCGACATGGACGGTCGGCGTCAACAAGGCGGCGAAGGACAGTCCGCTGCATTCGGAGATCCGCTCCGGCGCCTATACCCGCGTTCGCGATCCCTTCGGCTTCGTCAAGGAAGGCGGCAAGGGCAGCGGACCGCGTTTTCCCCAGGCGCGCAAGCTGAAATCGCTTGAAACCAAGGCCTTCGAAACGATGGGCCTCGATGCCAATGCGACATCGGCGGAGATCAAGAGCCGCTACAAGGAACTGGTGAAGAAACACCATCCGGATGCCAATGGCGGCGACCGCGGCTCGGAGGAGCGTTTCCGTGCGGTCATCCAGGCCTATCAATTGTTGAAGCAGAACGGTTTTTGTTAATTCCCGTCCTTGCTCTTGGGCTTCAATCGGGTATGGTCCCAATCGGCTGAGGCCGCAGGCAAACGCGGCTCATATTTGTGCGTTTTCCCGACATCGCCTCCGCCGACCTTCCGGACGCGGCGTTTCTTGTCCGGGACTCTTTCAAGAATGCTCGCACGCGGTCATTATCCCGCCGAGGTTTCGTTTCAGTCCCGGAGAAGTATCGCCGACGTTCCGACCTGGACGGGCGCGGAATAAAAAACGCGGCGTCACGGTTGCGACATGGCCTGAGACAGTATGGCCGGGTGGCATCACCCGCCTTGGAGACATGATGAGCAAGATCGACCTTGATATATCAGAACTGCCCGATACCACCGTTTCGGTTCGCGAGGCCTTCGGCATCGATTCCGACATCCGCGTTCCCGCCTACAGCAAGGGCGACGCCTATGTGCCGGATCTCGATACCGACTACCTGTTCGACCGCGACACGACGCTCGCCATTCTCGCAGGCTTCGCCCATAACCGCCGCGTGATGATTTCCGGCTATCACGGCACGGGCAAATCCTCGCATATCGAGCAGGTGGCGGCGCGCCTCAACTGGCCCTGCGTGCGCATCAACCTCGACAGCCATGTCAGCCGTATCGATCTCGTCGGCAAGGATGCGATCGTCGTCAAGGACGGGCTGCAGGTCACCGAATTCAAGGACGGCATCCTGCCCTGGGCGTATCAGCACAATGTTGCGCTCGTCTTCGACGAATATGATGCCGGCCGTCCCGATGTGATGTTCGTCATCCAGCGCGTGCTTGAATCCTCCGGCCGCCTGACGCTGCTCGACCAGAGCCGCGTCATTCGGCCGCACCCGGCCTTCCGTCTGTTTGCGACTGCGAACACGATCGGCCTCGGTGACACGACCGGCCTCTATCACGGCACGCAGCAGATCAACCAGGCGCAGATGGACCGCTGGTCGATCGTCACCACGCTGAACTATCTGCCGCATGATCATGAAGTGAATATCGTTTCCGCCAAGGTGAAGAGCTTCGGCAAGGACAAGGGCGGCCGCGAGACCGTCTCGAAGATGGTGCGCGTCGCCGACCTGACGCGCGCTGCCTTCATGAACGGTGATCTCTCGACCGTCATGAGCCCGCGCACGGTCATCACCTGGGCCGAAAACGCCGAGATCTTCGGCGATCTCGCCTTCGCCTTCCGCGTCACATTCCTCAACAAGTGCGACGAGCTGGAGCGTCCGCTGGTCGCCGAGCACTATCAGCGGGCCTTCGGCGTCGAGCTGAAGGAAAGTGCCGCCAATATCGTTCTCGGAGCTTGAGACCGACCGATCATGGCAGCTCGCGGTGACAATTCGAAAGCAAAGCCCGGCGCGCCTGTCGACGTCGAGCCATTGCGCCGGGCGATAACCGGCTGCGTGCGCTCGATCGCCGGCGATGGCGACGTCGAGGTGACCTTCGCCAATGAACGGCCGGGGATGACCGGCGAGCGCATTCGGCTGCCGGAACTTTCCAAGCGGCCGACGGCGCATGAGCTGGCGGTCACTCGTGGTCTCGGCGATTCGATGGCGCTGCGGCTCGCCTGCCATGACGAGAAGGTGCATGCGACGATGGCGCCACAGGGCTCGGATGCCCGGGCGATCTTCGATGTGGTCGAGCAGGCGCGTGTCGAATCGATCGGCGCGCTGCGCATGGAGGGCATGGCCTCGAACCTGCGCTCCATGACGGATGAGAAATATTCGAAGGCGAATTTTACCGGCATCGAGCGCCAGGAAGACGCGCCGGTCGGCGAAGCGGTTGCGATGATGGTGCGCGAGAAGCTGACCGGCCAGCGCCCGCCGGCCTCCGCCGGCAAGGTGCTCGACCTTTGGCGCGACTTTATCGAGGACAAGGCAGGGTCCGAACTCGACAATCTGTCGAGCGCGATCAACGACCAGCAGGCCTTCGCCAAGGTCATCCGCAACATGCTGTCGGCCATGGAAATGGCCGAGGAATACGGCGACGATGACAGCGACGCCGACAATGACGACCAGTCGGAGCAGGAAGACCAGCCGAGCGGCGACGAACAGGACCAGGACGAGGTCGACGAGGATGCCGGCACCGATGCCGCCCCCGTCGAGGACAGTGAAGTTGCCGACGAGCAGATGGAGGATGGCGAGACCGAAGGCGCCGAAATCTCTGACGACGACATGATGGAAGAAGGTGAGGACGATTCGGAAACGCCGGGCGAGACCCGCCGGCCGAATACGCCTTTCGCCGATTTCAACGAGAAGGTCGATTATCACGTCTTTACCGAAGAGTTCGACGAGATCATCACCGCCGAGGAACTTTGCGACGCCGCCGAGCTGGAGCGCCTGCGCGCCTTCCTCGACAAGCAGCTGGCGCATCTGCAAGGCGCGGTCGGACGTCTCGCCAACCGGCTGCAGCGCCGCCTGATGGCGCAGCAGAACCGCTCCTGGGATTTCGACCTGGAAGAGGGTTATCTCGATCCGGCGCGGCTGCAGCGTATCATCATCGATCCGATGCAGGCGCTCTCCTTCAAGATGGAGCGCGACACCCAGTTCCGCGATACCGTCGTTACCCTGCTCATCGACAATTCCGGCTCGATGCGCGGCCGGCCGATCACGGTTGCCGCCACCTGCGCCGACATTCTCGCCCGCACGCTGGAGCGCTGCGGCGTCAAGGTCGAGATCCTGGGCTTTACGACCAAGGCCTGGAAGGGCGGGCAGGCGCGTGAAAACTGGCTTGCCGGCGGCAAGCCGCAGACGCCAGGCCGTCTCAACGACCTGCGTCATATCATCTACAAGTCGGCCGACGCGCCGTGGCGGCGCGCGCGCGCCAATCTCGGGCTGATGATGCGCGAGGGCCTGCTCAAGGAAAATATCGACGGAGAGGCGCTGATCTGGGCGCATAATCGCCTGCTCGCGCGCCGCGAGCAGCGCCGCATCCTGATGATGATCTCGGACGGCGCGCCGGTGGACGATTCGACGCTCTCGGTCAATCCGGGCAATTATCTCGAGCGGCACCTGCGCGCCGTCATCGAACAGATCGAGACGCGCTCGCCTGTCGAACTGCTGGCGATCGGCATCGGCCACGACGTGACGCGCTATTATCGCCGCGCCGTGACCATCGTCGATGCGGACGAGCTTGCAGGTGCGATGACCGAGCAGCTTGCTTCATTGTTCGAGGACCAATCCGTCCAGCCGCGCGGCGGCCGGATACGCCGTGCCGGCTGACATCGCGGGAAGAATGACGGTCAAGCGCCTCTGCCGTGCGGCGTCGATCGCGCTCTGTATCGCAGCCGGCGCTTCCTCGTCATGGGCCGGCGACGACCTGCCTGTCATTAGCCGGCAAATCTCCGATTTCAGGATCGGCTCTTCGGAGACGCAATTCGGATCGCTGGAATTTCTCGGCGGGCTGGAGATGGTCTCCAGCAGAGCGCTATTCGGCTCGCTCTCCTCCATCCGTTTCCGGCCGGACCAAAAACATTTCGTCGTCGTGCTCGATACCGGCCAGTGGCTGACCGGCAGCATCGCGCGCGACGTCAAGGGCAGGCTTTCCGGCCTTTCGGATGTCGAGATCACGCCGATGAAGAACAGCGCCGGGCGCAGCTTCGAAGGCAAGGGACATATGGATGCCGAGGGACTGGCGCTTGACGGCGACCGGATCCTGGTCTCCTTTGAGCAGGCTCATCGCGTCGATGTCTATCCCGATCCCGGCTTTGCCGGCTCGGGAGCGATCGCCACTTTGCCGATCCTGATCCCGCGAAAGATGCTGGACGACAACCGCGGCATCGAAACCATCACCGTGGCGCCGGCATCCAGCCCGCTGCGGGCGGCGTGGTCATCGTCTCCGAACGCGGTCTCGACAGTGACGGCAATCGGTTGGCGGCCATTCTCAGCGGGCCGCTGAAAGGGCGTTTCTCGGTTAAGCGGGACGGCAGCTTCGACATCACCGACGGTGCCTTCCTGCCGAACGGCGACCTGCTGCTGCTGGAGCGCCGCTTCAACATGGCCGAAGGCATCGGCATGCGTCTTCGGCGCATCAAGGGCGCCGACATCAGGCCCGACGCTGTCGTCGACGGTGAATTGCTGCTGGAAGGCAATTTCAACTCCCAGATCGACAATATGGAAGGGCTCGATGCTTTCCAGGCCGCTGACGGCACGACCCATATCATCCTGGTGTCGGACGACAATCATTCGATCCTGCAGCGCAATCTGATGCTGGAATTTCGGCTTTCTGAAGAGGCCACGTGGTCAGCGCCGAATTTCCGGAAGCTGAATTGATCCTAGCCATCGGCCCGAAAATCGGAATCAATTTTCGGAAAGCACGATGCGTAGATTCAAAACGTTAGAGCGTTGCCATATGCCTCGGCTATCCCCCGCGGCATCGGGAAAGCAGTCTTCGGAGGGAGTTCGTGGTGCACATTCATGTCATGGGCGCGTCCGGTTCCGGCACGACATCACTCGGCCGCGCGCTTGGCGAAAAGCTCGATATCGCCCATCTCGACACCGACGATTTCTTCTGGTTACCGACCGATCCGCCGTTCACGACGCCGAGGGATGCTGACGAGCGCATCGGGCTGCTCCTCGATGAGGTGGCGCGGCATGAAGGCTGGGTCCTCTCCGGATCGGCGCTGAAATGGGGAAGACCGCTCGAGCCGCTTTACGATCTGATCGTGTTCCTCAGGACCGACCCGGAGCTTAGAATGGCGCGCATCCTTGCGCGGGAGATTGCCCGATACGGCAACAGAATCAGGCCGGGCGGCGACATGGCCGTAAAAAGCGGGGAATTCCTGGAATGGGCGGCCAGCTACGATACGGCCGGTCCCGAACGCCGCAGCCTTGCGGCACATGAGCAATGGCTGAAAACACAGACAGCGCCGGTGCTGCGGCTCGATTCATCGCTAGGTATCGACGATCTGACGGCAGAGGTGCTGCTGCATCCGGCCCTCGCCGCCGGTGCGGTCCGGCGGCGTTCGTAACTTCAATTAGCTGGCGCGAGCGGCCTGCATCGGTCGCAGCACGTTCATCAGTGCGCCATAAGGCAGCAGCATGACGAGGCCGACGATCATCTTCACGGCGAAATCACCGATCGCCCAGGAAATCCAGCGTGGAGCCTCGGTGGCGAAGACGCCGAGGACGGGGGCTGCTTCCAGCGCGAAGGGATCGTTCGGGCCGAGGAAGACGAAAAAGGCGGCGAAGGACAGCGAGAAGAACATCACCGTATCGAGCGCCGAGCCGATCAGCGAACCGACCAGCGGCGCGCGCCACCAGGCCTGGCGGCGGAGGCGGTTGAAGACGGCGATATCGAGCAGCTGGCCGGCGAGATAGGCCGAGCCGGAGGCAATGGCGATACGCGGCACCGAGGTGAAGAAGGAGAGCGTCACGCCGACGACGAAGCCGGCAAAGACGACCCTGCGGGCTGCCTGCGGGCCGAACTGGCGGTTGGTCAGATCGGTGATGAGGAAAGCGATCGGATAGGAGAAGGCGCCCCAGGTCAGGATGTCGGCAAGGTTGATGCCGGCGACTTCGGCGTTCAGCGGAAACTGGACGAGGAAGTTGGAGGCGACGACGACGAGCGTCATCAGTGCGACATAGGCGATGGTATAGCGGGTCTTCAGCATTTTTTTATCCTGGGTGATGCCACCAGTTGGAGGAGCAAACCGGCAAAGCAAAAGGCTTGTCCGGTATTATCCGTTCAAGCCTTTTGAAGCCGTATGAAAGAAGGGCAGAAGCTTACGCAGCAGCAGCGGCTTCAGCGGTCTTCTTGGCGATCTGACGGCGCAGCAGGCGAGCGCGCATCGACAGTTCGTTTTCGCTGGCCTTCAGCAGGAAGGCATCGAGGCCGCCACGATGCTCGACGGAGCGAAGAGCAGCAGCCGAAACGCGAAGACGATAACGCTGGTTGAGAGCGTCGGAAATCAGCGTTACCTGGCACAGGTTCGGCAGGAACCGGCGCTTGGTCTTGTTGTTGGCATGGCTGACATTGTTACCAGTCAGGACGGCCTTGCCGGTCAATTCGCACACGCGGGACATGGAACACCTATTCTTGTTTTTCTCGGGCCATCGAATTGCCATTCCCGGCAAAGCCAGGCGCGCAATCCAACGGGCATGATTGGAAAGTTGCGGTTCTATAGTCAGACAGGCTGCTCGCGTCAAGCCAAACCTTGGCCTTTCCCGCAATTCTGTCAAAAAGCTGCTGTTTTCTTCCCTTCGCGGCAGGAGTATAGAGCGCTCAGCAAGGGGCTGCCAGCGCGCAGCAAGACAAGGCTTTTTCCATGGCTCATTCGGGCAGACGGATTTTCATTTCGGCCATCGCCGCACTTCTTGCCATACCGGCATCGGCGGCCGAAATTCAGCATCGGACGGAATACCGGGTGGCGCTCGCCGGCCTGCCGATCGCGCGCGCCGCGTTTCTGACGCAGATCGAGGACGATCACAGCTACAAGATCGCCGGCGACATCAATTCTGCCGGTCTTGCCGATCTCGTCACGACGATTTCGGCCAAGACCAGCGTCACCGGCGTCGTGCGCAATGACAGATTGCAGGCGCAAAAATACTCTCTCTACTACAAGAGCGGCAAGAGGAAGGCCCGCGTCTACGAGGTCAGCTACCGCAACGGCAACATCATCTCGGCGACGACGACACCGATGCCGAAGCGTCCGAAGAACTGGATCGACGTCACGCCGCGCGACATGCGCTCGGTGCTCGATCCGATCTCCGGCCTGGTCTTCACCGGCGATACCAAGGTCTGCTCGCAGACGCTGCCGATCTTCGACGGCGAGACGCGCATGGATCTAGTGCTGTCGCCGAAGGGCGACGAGGATTTTTCCACCAATGGCTTCAAGGGCAAGGCGATCGTCTGCGGTGTGCGCTTCGTGCCGCGCTCGGGTTACAAGAAGGGCCGCAAGGACATCGACTATCTCAGCAAGAGCAACCGCATGGAGATCTGGTTTGCCAAGTCGGACGCGGCAAATGTATACGCTCCTGTCTATGTGCGCATTCCAACCGAATATGGAATGGTGACGATTACTGCCGTCAAATACGGCAGCAACAGCTGACGGGGCTTCTGCCTCCGTGAAGGGGATGACGGGTGAAGCTTCGCGCGACGTTGATCGGTTTTGCGGCCATTCTGATGTGGTCGTTCCTGGCGTTGTTCACGGCCGCCTCCGGCAAGATGCCGCCATTCCAGCTTTCGGCCGTCTGCTTTGCGATCGGCAGCATTCCCGGCCTCGTCGTGCTTACCCTCGATCCCTCGCGGCTGGCGCTGCTGAAGCAGCCGGCCAAGGTCTGGATAACAGGCATTGCGGGGCTGTTCGGCTATCATTTCCTCTATTTTACCGCGCTCCGGAACGCGCCGGCGGTGGAGGCGGGACTGGTCGCCTATCTCTGGCCGCTGTTGATCGTCGTCGGTTCGGCACTGCTGCCGGGCGAACGGCTGCGCTGGTATCATGTGGCAGGTGCGCTTGCCGGACTTTGCGGCACCTTCCTGATCGTCGGCCGCAACGGCATTGATTTCGACGGCGCCTATGCCGTCGGTTACGGTGCTGCCTTTCTCTGCGCCTTCACATGGTCCGGCTATTCGCTGCTGACGCGGCGTTTTGACGCCGTCTCCACGGATGTCGTCACCGGCTTCTGCCTTGCGACCTCCATCCTGTCGCTCTTCTGCCATCTCGGCCTTGAGACGACCGTCTGGCCGGAAACGGTTTTCGAATGGGTCGCCGTTGCCGGGCTCGGGCTCTTTCCGGTCGGTGCCGCCTTCTACGCCTGGGATTACGGCGTGAAGAACGGCGATATCCAGATCCTCGGCGCGGCAAGTTATGCAGCACCTCTGCTTTCGACGCTTATTCTGGTGCTGTTCGGATTTGCCGAGCCGAGCTGGCGCATTGCTCTCGCCTGCCTGCTCGTCACCGGCGGGGCGGTGCTCGCCGCCCAGGACATGTTCCGCCGCAAAACTCCGGCGCAGTCTGCGGCTGTTCTAAATTAGATAGTTGGAGCATGATGTCGCCCGAAAACCGCTCACACTTTTCGGCATCATGCTCTAGCCGCCTGGCTTCCAATCGGGTGGCGCCATCTCGAAGCTCGAAAATTCGAAGCCGGGCGAGACGGTGCAGCCGACCAAGCTGAAATCGCCAAGGGTTTCGGCCGATTGCCACCAATTGGCGGGAATGATTGCCTGCGGCCGCTCGCCGGCAGGGAGATTCGTTCCGAGCGTCAGGGTCTCGCTTGCCGTTCCGTCTTCCGACCGGTGCAGCGAGAGCGGCGCGCCGGCGTAATAATGCCAGACCTCGGCCGCATCATGGACGCGATGCCAGTGCGAACGCTGCCCTCTGGTCAGCAGATAATAGATCGCTGTCGAATGGCCGCGTTCTCCGCCCGCCGTATCGCGGAATGTCTGCACGTACCAGCCACCTTCGGGATGCGGCTGCAGGCCGAGTTCGCGGATGATGTCATCGGGCGACATCAGAAATGGTCCTTGCGCTTGCGGATCTCTGCAAAGACTTCCTCGTTCGTCTTGCCTTCCATCACCAGATTGCGGCGGATCGCCGGATCGGCGGCGCGCAGGAACGGGTTGGTTTCCTTTTCCAGCCCCAATGTCGTCGGGATGGTGAATTTGCCGTCGGCGCGCAAGGTCTCGATCTCGGCGGCACGGCTCTTGAGGCGCTCATTGTCGGGATCAACGGTCAGCGCGAAGCGGGCATTGGACAACGTGTATTCATGGCCGAAATAGACGGCGGTCTCATCGGGCAGCACGGCGAGTTTCTGGAGGGAATGCCACATATCGGCGGCCGGGCGTTCGAACAGCCGGCCGCAGCCGAGCGCAAACAGCGTGTCGGCGGCAAACAGCAGCTTATCGTCGACAAAGTGATAGCAGATGTGGCCGGCGGTGTGGCCGGGCGTTTCGATGACGTTGACCGTGTGATCGCCGAAAAGGAAGCTGTCGCCATCGGCCATCGCCCGATCGAGGCCAGGAATGGCGACGGCCTCGTTGATCGGGCCGATGATCTCGCAGCCGAACTGCTCCTTCAGCGCCAGGTTGGCGGTGACATGGTCGGTGTGATGATGAGTAGTGAAGATATGGGTGATTTTCCAGCCGCGACGTGTCGCCGCTTCCACGATCGGCGCCTCCTCCGGTGCATCGATCGCCGCGGTAAAGCCTGTCTCCGGATCGTGCACGAGAACGCCGAAATTGTCGGTGCGGCAGAGAAAAACGTCTAATTCCAAAGGTTTCATCGTTCAATAATCCCTTATCCCAGGAGTCTCGCGGAAATGTAGAGGTTCCGGCCTTGAAGTCCAACCGCCCGCTGATAACATTTATCGCAATGCACGCCGATATCGTCGACTTACGCCAGTTTTATCATTCCGAGCTCGGACGTCTTGCCGAGCAGTCGATCGCCATGGCGCTGTCCTCGCTCTGGGTGCGGCTGCCGCAGGAGCGTCTGGTCGGCCTCGGTTATGCCGTGCCCTTCCTCGATCGCTTCCAGGCCGATACCGAGCGCACCTTCGCCTTCATGCCGGCCGGGCAGGGCGCGGTGAACTGGCCGATGGGCTCGCTTTCGACGACGGCGCTGATTTTCGACGAGGAACTGCCGCTGCCGGATTCCTCGATCGACCGGGTGCTGATGGTGCATTCGCTGGAATTCGCCGAAAGCCCGCGTGAGACGCTGAAGGAGCTCTGGCGGGTGCTGGCGCCGGGCGGACGGCTGGTCATCGTCGTGCCGAACCGGCGCGGCGTCTGGGCACGCATGGAGCATACGCCCTTCGGTTCGGGCCGGCCCTATTCCCGCGGTCAGTTGACAAATCTGCTGCGCGAGACGAACTTCACGCCGGGCGCGACGGCTGAAGCGCTATTCTTCCCGCCCTCCAAGCTCAGAACCATCCTGCGCCTGCGGCGCGCCTTCGAGCGGATCGGCCGAACGCTTTGGCCGGCCTTCTCGGGCGTCATCATCGTCGAAGCGCAGAAGCGCCTCTATCAGGGGCTGCCGGTTGCGGCACGGGCCTCCCGCCGTGTCTTCGTGCCGGTTCTCGCGCCTCATGGCGTGCCGACCACACGTAGTAGATGACGTCGCTCCCGGTGGTCTCCACTGCTTGTGTCACGCCCATAGCTCTCGACAACAATCGCATTCCGCTTTAATGCCACTTGGTGTTTTTCAGCCCGGATTTCCGGCAATTCCAAGGTCGAACCCATGAGCGTTGAGATGAGCAAGCCCGTTCCGCGTCCCGGTATTCTCGATATCGCAGCCTATGTGCCGGGCAAGGAACATGCGCCGGGCGTCGCCCGCGTCTACAAGCTTTCCTCCAACGAAACGCCGCTCGGCGCCAGCCCGAAGGCAGTCGAGGCCTTCAAGGCGGTTGCCGACAATCTGGGGCGTTATCCCGACGGGCAGGCGATCGAACTGCGCGAGGCGATCGCCGCCGTGCACGGCCTCAATCCGGCAAACATCCTCTGCGGCAACGGTTCCGACGAGTTGCTCGGCCTGCTCTGCCATGTCTATCTCGGCGCCGGCGACGAGGGCATCATCACCGAGCACGGCTTTCTCGTCTACAAGATCCAGATCCTGGGCGCGGGCGCCACGCCTGTCGTCGTCAAGGAGAAAGACTATACCGTCGATGTCGATGCGATCCTTGCCGCGGTGACGGAGAAGACGAAGATCGTCTTCATCGCCAATCCCGGCAATCCCACAGGCACCTATGTTTCCGTCAGCGAAATCCGCCGCCTGCAGGCCGGACTGCCGAAACATGTCGTCCTGGTGCTCGATGCCGCCTATGCAGAATATGTGCGCCGCAACGATTATGAAGCCGGCATCGAGGTCGTGTCCTCCAATGCCAATGTGGTGATGACCCGCACCTTCTCGAAGGCCTATGGTCTCGCGGCGCTGCGCGTCGGCTGGATGTATGCGCCCGCCGAGATCGTCGACGCGCTGAACCGCGTGCGCGCGCCGTTCAACTTGAACGCACCGGCGATCGCCGCTGCCGCCGCCGCCATCCGCGACCAGGCCTTCATCCAGCAGGCGGTCTCCTTCAACCAGATGTGGGTGGAGACGCTGACCCAGGCGCTCGAAGCGATCGGCCTGAAGGTGACGCCGTCCGTCGCCAATTTCGTCCTCATCCATTTCCCCGAGATCGACGGCAAGCGCGCTGCGGATGCCGACGATTTGCTGACGAGCCGAGGCTACATCCTGCGCGCCGTGCGCGGTTATGGCTTCGCCAATGCGCTGCGCATGAGCATCGGGCCTGAGGAGGCCAATCGCGGCGTGATTGCCGCGCTCACCGAATTCATGGGTCATCAGCCATGAGCGTGCAGTTCGATCGTATCGCGCTGATCGGCATCGGCCTGATCGGCTCTTCGCTCGCCTATGACATCAGGCGGCTTGGCCTTGCGAGGGAGATCGTCGTCGCCACACGCAGCCCCGATACGCTGAAACGCGCCGAAGAACTCGGCCTCGGCGATCGCTACACGACGTCGTCGCAGGATGCCGTCAAGGGTGCCGATCTGGTGATCGTCTCGGTGCCGGTCGGCGCTTCGGAAAGTGTGGCGAAGGAGATCTCGGCAAACCTGAAGCCCGGGGCTATCGTTACCGACGTCGGTTCGACAAAGGCCTCGGTCATCGCGCAGATGCTGCCGCATATGCCTGATAATGTGCACTTCATCCCCGGCCATCCGCTGGCAGGTACGGAGAAATCGGGGCCGGATGCCGGCTTTCCCGGCCTTTTCGAAGGCCGCTGGTGCATTTTCACGCCGGTCGCCGGCACCGATGAGGTGGCGTTAAAGCGGCTCCGCAGCTTCTGGGAAGCGCTGGGCTCGAAGGTCGACGAGATGGATGCCGAGCATCACGACAAGGTGCTCGCCATCGTCTCGCACCTGCCGCATATCATCGCCTACAATATCGTCGGTACGGCCGACGATCTGGAGACGGTGACGGAATCGGAAGTCATCAAATATTCCGCCTCGGGCTTTCGCGATTTCACCCGCCTTGCTGCGTCCGACCCGACGATGTGGCGCGACGTCTGCCTGCATAATCGCGATGCGATCCTCGAAATGCTGGCGCGTTTCTCGGAGGATCTCGCCTATCTGCAACGCGCCATCCGCTGGGGTGAGGGCGACAAGATTTTCGAACTCTTCACCCGCACACGCGCCATCCGCCGTTCGATCGTCCAGGCCGGCCAGGATGTCGACGCGCCGGATTTCGGCCGCCACGCGCTGGATAAGAAGTAGCAGCCCGCGATGGTTGAGGTGGCAAGCGCTGGCCAGGCCGATATCGACTGGCTGGTGCGCGAGGATGCCAGCGCCGGTGAAGCGTGGGTATCGCGCTGCGTCGCGCTCGGCGAATATCTGGTTGCCAGGGAGGCCGGCGAGATCGTCGGCTTCCTGCGCTTCTCCCGCTTCTGGGGCAGGGTTCCCTATATGGAAATGATCCGCGTCCTGTCCGGCCACCGCCGGTCGGGCGTCGGAACGGCGCTGTTTCTCGCCTGGGAAGACGCCATGCGCGACGACGGCGCCCGCCTGCTGATGACGTCGAGCGAATGCGACGAAAGCCGGCCTCAGGACTGGCATCGCCGCAACGGATTTTCCGAAACGGGTGCGATCGAACTGCCCGGCCTGCAATCGGTGCCGGAAGTCTTCTTCATCAAGCGCATCGCCTGAAGCGCATCGCGTCGAATGAATCATGCGACGCGCTTCAGGCCTTTTCCATTTCCTATGCATCCCGTTGTCCCAAAACCACTGGACACGTTTGGGCGAGATGCATCAGATCGGCGGAATCCGGCCGAGCGGGATGAAACCGCTGACGGTGGCATTGCCGCGATCGACGACGAGATCGACGGAGACTTTGTCGCCGCCGCCGGCAAGCGCCTTCAAGAGCTTGGTTGCCGTGCTGACGGTCGAGGCGATATCCGGAAAGGCCTGTTTCAGACTGTCCCCCCACGGGCCGAGCTGTTCGATCTCCAGCTTGAATTTTCCCGAGAGGAAGCCCTGCTCGTCGAAGGAGAAGGGGCCGGTGAGCGTCATCACCTTGCCGTCGCCGATGTCGGCGACGATGCGGCGCAGGTCGCCGGTGGCACCATTGAGGCCGTTCCGGTCACTGCCGTCGATCAGGCCGGCCTTGCCGGCGACGGTCAGGTCGATGCTGGCAGACAATTTCGGGAAGATCTGCGGCCAGTCCTTGATCGCCGTATTGGCGTCCTGCACGGAGATCGCTCCGTCGAGATCGGCGCCGTTCTGGCGCAGATGGATTTCGGTGCGAGCGGCGTCGAAGCTCATGGTCTGGCCGCTGTAGGAGGAGACGGCCATCGCCTTCAGACCCTCGATGACGGTCGAGCTGCGGTCGACGCCCTGCAGCCTGGTCGCAAGGCTCGCCTGCAGGTTCGTCCATTGGGCCGAGATCGAAAGGCCGTTGCTGGTGCGGATTTCGGCCGGCGAATCGAGTTCCCAGACAATATCGCCGGGCGCATAGACCTGCGCTGCCGAGCGCAGCGCGCCGAAGGTGGCGGAGACGCCGTTGACATTGTCGTCGACGTCGATCCTGGAGCAGAACAGGCCGATACGGAAGGGATAGCCGCGGAATTCGATATCGGAGCATTCACCGCTGACGCCTGCCTGATCGCGCGGCGCGATCGCCTTCAGCACCGTGGTCTTCAACGCCGACGCCGCATAGAACCAGCCGCCGGTATAAAGCGCGATCGCCAGGAGGACGCCTCCACCCAGCAACCAGAATTTCTTGCCGCTGCCTGATTGGCTGCTGCCGGATCGGCTTGACGCTGCCATGATGTTCTCCAATGGTGAATCGCAAATGTGATTCCGGTCTGGCGTGCGATATGGACGAATTTTGGGTATTTGGCTACGGTTCGCTGATGTGGAATCCGGGCTTCGAGTTCATGGAGCGGGCAGAGGCCCTGGTCTATGGCTACAGGCGTTCGCTCTGCGTCCGCTCCTTTGTCCATCGTGGCACACGCGACAATCCGGGCCTGGTTCTCGGCCTCGACAGGGGTGGTGCCTGCCGCGGCATGGCTTTCCGAATTTCGCCTGAAAAATGGGATGAGGTGATCGATTATCTCCGCGCCCGCGAGCTGGTGACCAATGTCTACCTGGAGCGCCGGGTGCGGCTGCAGCTTGCCGGCCGGCGCCGGGTGGAAGCGGTCGCCTACATCATCGACCGCGAGCATGAGCAATATGCCGGCGCACTCGATGCGCTTGCGGCGGCACGCGTGGTGAACGAAGCAAAAGGCCAGTCTGGTCCGAATGACGCCTATGTCTTCAACACGCTGACGCATCTGAAGCAGATGGGCATTCGCGACCATTGGCTGGAGCAGGTCGTCAACGAAGTGGAGCGGCTCCGCGCCGCCTGATCTCAGCCAGTTGCCGCGTTCAGCTTGCGCAGCTCGACCAGTCTTTCGACGGCCGTCGGCGGGAGCGGCAGATGCGGATTTTGCGCCACGGTTTCGAGCAGAAGCTCGTCGCTTGCTCGCTCCGATACCTCGATCAGATGGGCAAAAAAGGCGCCCGGATCCATTCCGGGCGCGATCGGCGGCAGGATCTTCACCTTGAAATGGCCGGGATAACGACGAATGCTCCGCCGCGGCCAGAAGAGGCCGGGATGCATGGCGACCGGCACGACGGGGAGGTTAAGGTCGCGGTACATGCGGGCGATGCCGTATTTATAGAGCGGTTCTGCGCCCGGCGGGCGGCGAGTACCCTCGGGATAGATGATGAGCTGGCGGCCGGTCGACAGCTCTTCCTTCGTGCGTTTCAACACTTCCACCATCACCTTGCCGCGGGCGCCGCGATCGACCGGGATCATGCGCTGTTTCTTCGCATACCAGCCGAAGAGCGGAATCCACATCAGTTCGCGCTTCAGGATGTAGACCGGATCCTTCAGCCAAGGCAGCAGTGCGTAGGTATCCCAGAAGGACTGATGCTTCGGCGCCAGGATGTAACTGCCATCAGGCAGGTTCTCTAGGCCCTCGATCTCGAAGGTGGTGCCGACGATCACCCGCATCAGCCAGTGGTTGGAACGCGCCCAGTTCTTCGGAATCGCATAGGCGATCTTGCGCGGCACCACGAAATAGTAGGGCGAGAGCACGATCATCCGGATGATGAGGTTGGCATAGAAGATCGTGTTGAAGAGAACGGAACGCAGGGCGATCATGAAACTTTCCCGAGGCATGCTCACGCGACCGGCCTACACGATATTGCCCGTCATAAAAAGCGTTTGATGCTGCCCTGATGTAAAAGCTCAGTCTGTGGCGGATACGCCTGCCGAGCGCAGCCCGGTGTGGCGGCCGAAGCCGGTGATGTTGCGGGCGCCGGTCAGCAGCACTTTCACATATTCGGCCAGCATGACGCGCATCGCATTCGGGTCGGTGAACCAGTTGCGGCTCTTCAAATCCGAGTTGACCACGGGATAAGCGATGAACTCGATGTCGGGATCGACATAAGAGAGCTCGGCGAGGCTTCGCGGCATGTGGTAGTTGTTGGTGACGATCAGAACGCTGCGGTATCCCTTGGCGTGGATCCAGTTCGAAGCTTCCTCGGCATTGCCGATCGTGTCGATCGCATCGTAACCGATATCGACACAGCAGGAGAAGAGATCGGCCGAACCCTGCGTCATCTTGCGGATCTGTGCCGGCGTCGTCGTCGGGTGGGCGCCGGAAATGAGCAAGCGCTTGCCGGCACCCTTCTGCAGCAGCTCCACGGCCTGGTCGATGCGCTGGTAACCACCCGTCAGCACCACGATGGCATCCGCCTTCGGTTCGGCCGGGGGCTTCAGCGTCGTCACGGAATCGGCAAAACGCAAAAACCCCCCGAATACCAAGGCGATTGCCAGCAAGCAGGCAAAGCCGCCCCAGCGCAGCAGGCGGCGGATCGGCCCGCGCCGCGGCAGCAAAGCTGTCGGGCGATCAAGCTCCGGGTCCTGATGAATCGGGTTGGGTGTCGTGTGTCCCATCGTCATGAATCGTGATTATACGCTGATTGCGGCGCGGAACAGACGCTTTCATGGCAAAACGGCACGGTCACGATCAACTTCCGATGCCGTCGGTGCGCGTCGGGTCCGAGCGTAGCGTATCGATTTCGTAGATCGTCCGCATGACGGTCAGCCGCGCGGTGAAGGTGGTCAGGAGCGCGATGACGATCATCGTTGCGAAGATGCCGGCATAACCGAGCACACCGACGGAGAAGGTGCCGAAGAGCGCGGTCGCCTGGTCCGTTTCCGGAGTGGCAAGGGTGCGGCTTTGCCAGAAACCGGCGGTGGCGAAGAAGAGAGCGGCAAGCGCGCTGCCGATCGCCGAGCCTTTGAGGCTGATCTTCAGGAAATGCTTCTGGAATTCAGTGGCGACGAAGGAGCTTTCGGCGCCGACGAAATGCAGCACTTCGACAACGTGACGGTTGCCCGACAACGCGCCGCGCGTGGCGAAGACGACGGTGAGCACCATTGCGGTGAAAACCAGGAGCAGGATGCCGGTGCCGATCATGACCGTCGTGTGCGCCATGGACACCAGCCGGTCGACCCAGGTGCGGTGATCGTCGAGGGTGGCCTGCGGGATACTGTCCTTCAGCAGCGCCCGCATCGAACCGAAATCCGGCGGATTGCTCTCGTCGATGGTGATGATGACGAGACGGGGAACGGGCAGATCCTTGAGATCGAGACCCGGGCCGAGCCACGGTTCGAGCAGGCGAGCGGTCGCCGCCTCGTCGACGATCTGGCCGCTCTTGGTGCCGACGAAGGTCAGCGCCAGGTCGCGCGCCTGGGCCAGCGCCTTTTCCATGTCGAGATTGTCGTCCGGCTTGATCTGAATGGTGATCTCGCGGGAGATCTGGCTCTCCCAGCTTGCCGCCGTCGAGCGCACCATGCTGACGCCGCCGAGCGTCAGGCAGGCGAGAAAGGCCATGATCGATATCACCACCATCAAGGCGCTGCCCTGGATGTTGGAAGGCGGCAGGATCGGCGCGGTCGGGCGCACGCGCAATTCCGGCCGCTTCTGCTGGGTCTTGGCAGACGCCTTCTCGGGGTTTCTGGACGGGGGCTCAGTCATAAATATCGAGATGCCCCTCTGAGAGGATCATGCGGCGGGCTTCCACCTGCTCCATCAGCGCCAGATCATGGGTGGCGATCACGACTGCCGTGCCGAGGCGGTTCAGCTCGAGGAAAAGGTTGAGCAGGCGCCTGGCCATCGGCGGGTCGACATTGCCGGTCGGCTCGTCGGCCAGCAGCACTTCCGGCCGATCCATCAGCGCCCGGGCGATTGCCGCGCGCTGCTTCTCGCCGCCGGAGAGTACGGGCGGCAGCACGTTGATGCGTTCGCCGAGGCCGACCCATTTCAAAAGTTCGAGGACGTCGGTCTTGTAGGAGCTCTCATCCTTGCCACGCACCCGCAAGGGCAAAGCGACATTCTCATAGGTGGTGAGATGGTCAAGGAGGCGGAAATCCTGGAAGACGATGCCGACGCGGCGGCGCAAAAGCGGCAGTTCGGGGCGGGGGATTTCGGAAATGTCGCGCCCGAACATGCGGATCAGGCCGCGCGTCGGCTGCAGCGACATGAAAAGCATCCGCAGCAGCGACGTCTTGCCGGCGCCCGATGGACCCGTCAGGAACTGAAAGGATTTCTTCGGAATGTCAAAAGTCAGGTCCCGGAGGATTTCCGGGCCCATGCCATATCGCAAACCGACATTCTCGAAGTGGATCAACGGGCAGCTCAGTCTGTTGTGGGTTTCACCGCACGACTTGTTAACCAACACCGTTAACAGCCGGTAAATTTTGCTGGAAAGACGCCCGTTTGATGGCGATCTTTGCGAAGCATTAACCATTAAAATTTACGACTGAGCAGGATTCGTTTCAATGCCAGATTTCTCCTGGCAACGAAACCATGTGGACATCTGCGAGGCAGCCACCATGGAAGCATCCTTCTTCAGTCGCCGGACGCCGGGCCAGGCCTATGATTTCCTGCCGCCGGAACCCGCCAACCGCCAGTACCGCCCGGCGCGCCCTGCCGATATCTCCGACGCCGAATTCGTTACCCTCGGCAAAGTGCGGCCCAGGGAATTCAGTGCAAGGACCTATAACGACAACCGCAAGCGCATGGCTGCGACACACGCCGCACCGCCGCCGCGCATGCCGGCAATGGCTGCTTCCGTTCTGCAGACCGTGGAATCCTGGCTGCAGCGCGCGTCGATGCGGAGTTTCGCAGCGCTGGTGCTGGCGCTGGTCGTGCTCGTCTTCGGACTTGCGGGTGGCTTCTCCGGCCTTTCCGGCGAGCGAACCAGTTCCGGAGCGTCGCTGCATTTCACCCATGTCACGGTGACGCCGCGCGATGCGAACGGCATGCGCGTGCTCGTCATCAACGGCATCATCGAAAACGAGAGCGGCACGACGCAGACGGTGCATCCGATCCGTGCCGATCTCGTGACCGACGAACGGCTGACCGCAAGCATCGTCATCAACCCGCCCGCCGATGTGATCTATGGCGGCCAGAGCCGGGGCTTCTCGGCTCGTGTCCAGCATGCCGGCGGAAAAATGCCGGAAGTCCGGCTTTCCTTCCTGCCACAGACGTAACCGGACATGGATTGCCGATTTTCGCGTCGCAGGTCGCGCCAATCGCGTTAATTTCGTAGCCGGCGAGGCTGTTTCAGGCTCGCATATGTGCTAACGGCTTACCCTTCTTTTCATGGAGCAAGCCCTTATGCCTGTCGTGCGCGGAAAAAACATCGAGCCGCTCTTCACTGCCGAGCAGATCGCCGAGCGCAATCATTCGATGGCGCGGGAGATCGCCAATGGTCCGACCAAGGACCTGCTCGTCATCGCCGTGCTGAAGGGTTCCTTCATCTTCGCCGCCGACCTGATTCGCGCCCTGCATGATAGCGGGCTTGCCCCGGAGGTCGAGTTCATCACGCTGTCGAGTTACGGCATCGGCACGGTTTCGCAGGGCGTTCGCATCGTCAAGGACATAGACAGCGACGTGCATGGCCGCGACGTCCTGCTGATCGATGATATCCTCGAATCCGGCCGGACGCTGCTCTTTGCCAAGGAGCTGCTCTTCGAACGTGGCGCGCGCAACGTCACGATCGCCGTGCTGCTCGATAAGCGCGTCAAGCGCAAGGAAAAGCTGGAGGCTGATTATGTCGGCTTCGAATGCCCCGACTATTTTGTCGTCGGCTACGGCATGGATGTCGCCTATGCCTTTCGCGAACTGCCCTTCGTCGGCGTGGTGACCGGGGACGCCTGAGCTGTTGCCTTCGAGACGGGTTGTTAACCATCTCGTCCATCGCTTCCTCATCTTTACCGATCGAAAAGGAAAGTCTGGTGATTTCCGTCGCGGGGCTGATACGGAGCGATGCACATATGGCAAGAATTCTGATTACGGAAGACGAGGACTCCCTGCGGTCCTTCGTAGCCCGGGCCCTGCGGCTTGATGGCCACGAGACCGATGAAGCGGCCGACGGGGCCGAGGGCCTGGAGAAGCTCAAGGACGGGGTCTACGATCTGCTGCTTTCAGATATACGCATGCCCGTGATGGACGGCATTGAGCTTGCCCATCAGGCAAAAGACGCTTTTCCGGGTCTGAAGATCCTGCTGATGACCGGTTATGCCGAACAGCGCGAACGAGCCGACGATCTTGCCGAAAAGATCATCGATGTCGTCGCCAAGCCATTCGCCCTTCCCGATATCCGCAAGGCAGTCGCCCGGGCGCTCGTCGCTTAGAGATGCCGAAAGCTGTGAGCGGTTTTCGGACGACATGCGGCTCATCTTCCTCGATTGAGATCCGGATTTAGACTTTAGGCCGATCCGGCCTAAAGTCATTCTGTTGGAGCGACTGCGATCTATTGTGCGGTGGCGACGCAGGTTAGTGGATGTCCAGCAGCCGCTCGAGATAGCGCCGTTCCATTTCCTGCGGTGGATTGTTGCCGAGTTTCTCGCGAATCGCGTCGAGAATTTCTCGCGCCCGCTGAACGTCGATTTCGTCAGGCACCTTCACGTTATCGCCGAACTCAGGTCCCTGGGTCCGGCGTGGCCGGCCGAGCGGGTCGCGGCCGTTCTGGTCTCCTTGACCCACCTGGCCGTTCGGGCCTTGACCTTGCTGGCCCTGCTGCGCCTGCATCATCTGGTTCATCATGTCGCGGGCGCCCTGGCGAAGCGCTTCCAACGCGCGGCCCTGGCCCTCAACGGCCGGTTGGCCGCGGCCCTGGCCGAGTTCACGGCCGGCGCCTTCCATTTCGCGCTGCGCCTGGCCAAAGCCCGGGCCAGGCTTCATGCCCATCTCGCCAAGGCTCTTCTGCAATTCGCCGAGCTGCTTGCCGAGCGCATCCTGCTGGGCGCGCAGCTGTTTCAGCGCCTCGCGCAGCTGCTCGGCCGTCATCTGGTCGGAGGGCTGCTGGCCTTCCTTGCCTTGCTGGCCCTGCTGCTGGTCCTGTGGCTCGCCGTTCTCTCCGGGATTCATATCGTCGAGCAGCGGATCGTTTTCGCCCATGTCATTCTCGCCGCGCTGCATGCGGTCCCTGAGCTGCTGGTCTAACCGGAAGGTCTGTTCCATCAGCTTCTGCTGGTCGCGCAGGATCTCGCCGAGCTTGTCGATCTGTTTGCGGGCTTCGCTGTTTTCCTGGCCCTGCTGACCGCGCTGCGGGCGGCCCGCCTGCAGGTTGTTCATCATCCGCTGCAATTCCGACAGCATCTGCTGGGCCGCGTCACGATTGCCGGAGCGGGCGAGATTCTCGATCTGGTCCATCATCCGTTCCAGATCCTGCTGACGAAGGATATTCTGCGCATTCTGGTTCGGCTGCATCGGCGCGTTCTGCATGCGCTCTGCAAGCTCGGTCATATAGTCCTGCATCGCCTTGCGCAGCTCGTCCATCAGCTTCTTGATCTCCGCGTCCGGAGCGTTGCGGTCCAACGCGTCGGCAAGCTTCTGCTGAGCTTCGCGCAGCTTGCGCTCGGCGAGCGAAAGATCGCCGTCCTCCATACCGAGGGCGATCTCCCAGAGATATTGGGCCGTATCCTTCAGCGCATCGTCGCCCCTTGCGAGCTTCATGCGCGCCAAGGCGGATTCGAGCAGCAGGTAGTTGGTGAGCTTGGGGATCGTCTCTTCGGGACGGATGGTCAGTGCCTCGTTCAGGGCGATCGCCTGCGGCATCTTGCGGGTATCGAGCGCAAAAACCTGCCGCTCCTCGGCGACGGCCGCGGCAAGCGGCTCGTTGAAGGGCCGCGACGGCAGCACCATCTCATGCGGCGGGCTGCGGCCGGTCTGGCCGGCGGCATCCTTGGCGACCAGCGTGACGCGTACGCGCTTACCGGCAAGCGGATGTTCGGTCAGGTTCCGGCTGGTCACGCCTTTGGCATCGCGGGCGTTGCGGCGGGGGATATCCAGCCGGTACTCCGGCAGCGGATAGAGCGGCGTTGCCGTCGGGTCTATTTCGACGGGAACGATCTCCGCATGCGCCTCTTGGACGCCGTAATCGTCCTTGACGGTGAAACCGATTTCGAGTGCTCCGTTGACGCTGGGCTTCGGCAGGCCGTCGAAGGCAATCTCCGGCGCCTTATCGGGGAGAACGTCGAAGCTCCAGCGGCGGCCGTTGACCTCGAGTGCACCGTTCTCCTGGAGCTTCATCATATGCGTCTGCGCGACGAGAGCCTGGCTGGCCGGTGCCGCCGTCGGCTGCTCACTGCTAGATGCTGCCGTCTGCTGCGGCTTGGTATCGGCCTGCACGGCGATATCCTGCGCCTCGCCGTTCGCCTTGCGGAACACGACTTTTTCCGCCGTCTTTCCGCCGCTGACGCGCACAGTGAGGCCTGAAAACTGCGGAATGCCGATCGGCGCCTGCTCGCTGCCGTCAGCCGTCAGGTAAATCGGGGCGCGGCCGGTATAGGAAGGCGGCGTCACCCAGGCGTCGATGCGCACCGCCGGATCGCTGACCACCTGCTCTGGTGCTGCCTGCAACGCGTCGCGGATCGAGCCGCCGTTGATCGACAGCGAATAACCGAAGGCAGTGACAAGCAGCAGCGCCGGGACGGCGCGCAGCGCGAAACGGTCATGCGGGGCAATATCAGGCCGCGGCAGTCCGGCATCGAGCGCTGCGATCTTTTCGGCCATGCGCGTCTGGTGCTCGCGCCAGAGCGCCCGGCCGAAGGGGGTATCGAAGGCCGGCTCGTCTTCCTGGACGGTGACCGGCTGGTGCGGCAGGCCGTTGCGCTCTTCCAGCATGCGGTCGGCTTCTGCGACCCTCGGCCAGCGAAGGGTGCGGAAGGGGAGGAGCGAGACGAGAAAAGCGGCGGCAAAGGCAATCAGCAGCAGGATGCGCAGCCAGTCCGGCACGCTGCGGAAGAGGCCGAACCAGGAAGCGCAGAGATAAAAGGCGATGACGGATAGGACCGGCATCAAAGGCGGCAGCAGCTGCTCGAAAAAGAGCACGATGCGCGCCAGCAGGCGTTTCGTCGTCACCAGCCGGGCAAGCGAGGGACGGAACGCAAATGCACCTTTCTTCTGCCGAGAGGGGCTTGTCATCGGTCCGGTCTCCGCGATCTGGCGTTCTGGAACAGAGGGCGCTTCCGGCGATTGCAGGGCAATACGCTCATGAACGAAAGGATAACACTCTTTGTGGCGAAGGCGAGGGCGAGCGACCGGTATTACCGGCTTTTCACGTTAATTCGCCAAAAAGTGATGGCTTGTTCAGTCGAGCCAGGCCGGAACGGAGTCAAGGCTGATCAGTTCGGCATAGGTTCTGCGTGGGCGAATCGTATGAAAATCGCTGCCTCTGACCATAACTTCGGCCACCAGCAGGCGGCTGTTATAAGTGCCGGCCTGGACCGCGCCGTAGGCGCCGGCAGTGCTGACGGCCATGAGGTCGCCGGGCTTCGGCATCGCCATCTCGCGGTCAAGTGCCAGATAATCGCCTGTCTCGCAGACGGGGCCGACGACATCGGCGCGGATGCGCGGCGCGTTGGCCGCCGAAATCGTTACCGGGCGGATTTCGTGATAGGCCTCGTAAAGCGTCGGGCGAATGAGATCGTTCATGGCGGCGTCGACGATGACGAAGGTCTTTTCGCCGCCATCCTTCACATAAAGGACTTCGGTCACGAGGATGCCGGCATTGCCGACGATCAGGCGGCCGGGCTCGGTGATGATCTTGCAGTCCAGGCCGCGCAGCTGGTTCTTGACGATTGCCGCATAGGCATCCGGCAGCGGCGGCGGATTGTTGTCGTCCTTGTAGGGGATGCCGAGGCCGCCGCCGATATCGACGTGATGGATGGTGTGGCCGTCGGCGCGCAGCGTCGCGACAAGGTCGTGCAGCAGTTTGAAGGCGTCGTCGAAAGGCTGCAACTCGGTGATCTGGCTGCCGATATGCATGTCGATGCCGGTGACCTCGATGCCCGGCAGCTTGGCGGCATGGGCATAGATGGCGCGGGCGCGCTCCCAGGAGATGCCGAACTTGTTTTCCTTCTTGCCGGTCGAGATCTTGGAATGCGTCTTCGCATCGACATCAGGGTTGATGCGGAAGGAGACCGGCGCTTTCTTGCCCGCGCTGACGGCGCGCTGGTTGAGGATCTCGAGCTCGGGCTCGGATTCGACGTTGAAGCAGTAGATGCCGGCTTCAAGAGCGAAATCCATCTCCGATGGCGTCTTGCCGACACCTGAGAACATGATGCGGTCTGGCGGAATGCCGGCGGCAAGCGCGCGGCGCAGCTCGCCCTCCGAGACGACGTCGATGCCGGCGCCGAGGCGGCCCAGCGTCTTCAGCACCGCCTGGTTCGAATTCGCCTTCATCGCATAGCAGACCATGGAGTCCATGTCGGCGAAAGCTTCCGAAAAGACGCGGTAGTGGCGCTCCAGCGTTGCGGTGGAATAGACGTAGAACGGCGTGCCGACCGCCTTGGCGATCTCGGGAACGGGGACGTTCTCGGCATGAAGGACGCCGTCGCGGTACTCGAAATGGTTCACGGGCTTATGCCTTAAAGAAGGGGATCGAGAAGGAAGGGCTTGTCGACGGTTCCCGGCTGTTTCGTCGGCTTGGAAACGTCGCCTCCCTTGGTTGCCGCAGCGCTCGGCGGATCGAGGTCGCCCTTGCGCCCGCATCCGGCAACGGCAAGGCCGATGACGGCGAGAACCGCCGTCAGGCGGACGAGGTGCGGCAAGCTCTTCTGCATGGATATCCTCTTCTGCGGCATATGGTGGCATCATTCATATCGAACGATGGACATCTTCATAGCGAAGTTTATCCGCCTTGTGCACCCTGATTGTTGGGCGGTCTTTCCGCGCCTACAGGAAGGGCGCGGCGGCCTTTCGCCACGCCTTGTATCTCTTAGTTGCGGGCGCGCCAGAAGGCGATTTGCCTCCGCACTTCGGACGGCGCGGTGCCGCCGAAGCTCTTGCGGCTGGCGACCGAGGCTTCGACCGTCAGCACGTCGTAGACCTTGTCGGTGATGTCGGCATGGATCGCCTGCAGGTCGGAGAGCGGCAGCTCGGCAAGGTCACAGCCCTTGCTTTCGGCGAGTGCTACGGCGCGGCCGGTGACGTGATGGGCGTCGCGGAAGGGGAGGCCCGCTTCGCGCACCAGCCAGTCGGCAAGATCGGTCGCGGTCGAATAGCCGGAGCCGGCCGCCGCCTTCATGCGCGCGGTGTTGACGGTCATGTCGCGCACCATGCCGGTCATGGCGGCAATTGCCAGTTCCAGGCTCTCGGCGGCGTCGAAGACCTGTTCCTTGTCTTCCTGCATGTCCTTGGAATAGGCGAGCGGCAGCCCCTTCATGATCGTCAGCAGCGCCACCAGCGAACCATTGATGCGGCCGGTCTTGGCGCGTACCAGTTCGGCGGCATCCGGGTTCTTCTTCTGGGGCATGATCGATGAGCCGGTCGAGAAGGCGTCGGAGAGGCGCACGAAACCGAATTGCGGGGTTGACCAGATGACGATCTCTTCTGCCAGACGCGACAGGTGCATGCCCGCAATCGCTGCGATCGACAGGAATTCGATGGCGAAATCGCGGTCGGAGACCGTATCGATGGAGTTGCGGGTCGGCTCGCGGAAACCGAGCGCCTTGGCCGTCATGTGGCGGTCGATCGGATAGCCGGTGCCGGCAAGTGCGGCGGCACCGATCGGACTTTCATCCAGATGCTCGATGGCGTGGCGCACGCGCGAGCGATCGCGGCCGAACATTTCGACATAGGCCATGCAGTGATGGCCGAAGGTAACGGGCTGGGCTGTCTGCAGATGGGTGAAGCCCGGCATGACGCTTTCGGCATGTTCTTCGGCGCGGTCGAGGAAAGCCGCGATCAGGCCGGTCAGCATCTGCTCGGTCTTCTGCAGCTCTTCCTTCACCCAGAGACGGAAGTCGAGCGCCACCTGATCGTTGCGCGAGCGGGCGGTGTGCAGCCGGCCGGCCGCCGGGCCGATCAGCGTCGCCAAGCGTGCCTCGATATTCATATGGATGTCTTCGAGCTGACGCGAGAATTCGAAATTGCCGCCTTCGATTTCTGACAGGATCGTGTTTAGCCCGTGAACGATCTTGTCCTTATCGTTCCCGGAAATAATCCCCTGGTGGGCGAGCATCGTCGCATGGGCGATGGAACCGCGGATATCCTGCGCGAATAGCTTCTTGTCGAAACCGATCGAGGCATTTATCTCCTCCATGATCGCGTCCGGGCCGGAGGCGAAGCGGCCGCCCCACATCTGGTTGGAAGATTTGGTGTCCGTGGTGTCGTCGGCCATGAAGGTGCCCGCCTTGAAATGCATGTCCTGGAGAATGAAATGACGACAAGAAAACCCCTCGGGCTGCCATCCCTGAAATGGATCGCGATGGCCGCCGTTGCGGGTGTCGTTGCCGGTGCGGCAGCGGTATACGTGAAGGAGACGGGGATTGGCAATGGCGGCGATGAAACGGCGTCGGCCGAATGCAAGCTCGCCAAAGACCGCATCGCCGGCATTACGCCGCTGATGAAAGGCCAGGTGGCCGCCATGGTCGCCGCCAATGAGCCGCGCAAGCTGACCGCCATTTCTTTCAACGGGCCGGACGGCAAGCCGCTGACGCTCGATCATTTCGCCGGCAAGACCGTGCTTCTCAATCTCTGGGCGACATGGTGCGTCCCCTGCCGCGAGGAGATGCCGGCGCTGAACGCGCTCGAGAAGGAGATGGGCAGCGACCGATTCCAGGTCGTGCCGGTCAATATCGATACCGGCGACGACGAGAAGCCGAGGACCTTCCTCGCGGACACCGGCGTCGATGCGCTGCTGCTCTATCGCGACAATACGATTTCGGTATTCAACAGCCTGAAGAAGGAAGGCCTCGCTTTCGGGCTACCGGTGACGCTGCTGATCGATGACAAGGGATGCCTGATTTCGGCGATGAACGGGCCGGCTGCCTGGGACAGCGAGGATGCCAAGGCGCTGATCAAGGGCGCGATCGGGTCGTAGAGCCGCGAGCGTCTACCGCGTCGGGACCGGTACTTCACCGCGATAGTCATAGAAGCCGCGGCCGGACTTGCGTCCGAGCCAGCCGGCTTCGACATATTTCACCAGCAGCGGGCAAGGACGATATTTCGAGTCCGCCAGGCCGTCATGCAGCACCTGCATGATCGAGAGGCAGGTGTCGAGGCCGATGAAATCGGCAAGCTGCAGCGGTCCCATCGGATGATTGGCGCCGAGCTTCATCGCCGTATCGATGGCGTCGACCGTGCCGACGCCTTCATAGAGCGTGTAGATCGCTTCGTTGATCATCGGCAGCAGGATGCGGTTGACGATGAAGGCCGGGAAATCCTCGGCGACGGTGATGGTCTTTTCCAGCGTGCCGACGAATTCCTTGGCGGCGGAAAAGGTCTTCTCGTCGGTCGCGATGCCGCGCACCAGTTCGACCAGCTTCATGACAGGCACCGGGTTCATGAAATGTATGCCCATGAAGCGTTCGGGGCGGTCGGTGGCGGCAGCAAGCCGGGTGATGGAAAGGGAAGACGTGTTGGTGGCAAGCAGCGCTTCCGGCTTCAGGACCGGACAGACCTGGGTATAGATCTTGCGCTTAACCGTTTCATCCTCGGTGGCGGCCTCGATGACGAGATCGGAAGGGGCGAGGTCATTGACATCGGACGAGCCTGATATGAGCGACAAGGTCGACTTGCGTTCCTCTTCGGTCATCTTGCCGTTCGTCACCAGGCGGGCCAGGTTGCCGTTGATGGTGGCAAGGCCGGATTCGATGCGGTCCTGCGAGAGATCGTAGATGTGAACCCTGTAACCTGCGGCGGCCGAAACATGCGCGATGCCGCAGCCCATCTGACCTGCACCGATAATACCAATATTCTTCAACACCGCATTCATCTCCAAACCCCCGCACGGCATTCGCCCCCGCGCCGCCGCATTTTTCTAGCAATGCTGCCGGACGAAGGATCGCCCGGCAGCAGTAGTAGCCCGATAAAAGATAATTTTCCAGTCATTCGCAAGTGCGAAAGAAAAGCATTTGACGCGGTCAGAGCGCCTTTTGCAATTCCGGCAGGGCGTCGAAGAGATCGGCAACCAATCCGTAGTCGGCGACCTGGAAGATCGGCGCCTCTTCGTCCTTGTTGATGGCGACGATGACCTTCGAATCCTTCATGCCGGCCAGATGCTGGATGGCGCCTGATATGCCGCAGGCAATGTAGAGCTGCGGAGCGACGACTTTGCCGGTCTGGCCGACCTGCCAGTCGTTCGGCGCATAACCGGCATCGACGGCAGCTCTGGATGCACCGACGGCGGCCCCGAGCTTGTCGGCAAGCGGCAGGATGACCTCCTTAAACTTTTCCGCCGAGCCGAGTGCCCGGCCGCCGGAGATGATGATCTTGGCAGAGGTCAGCTCCGGACGGTCGGAGGCCGACAGCGCATCGCCGACGAAGGTCGACAGTCCCGGATCGGAAACCGCCGGGATTGCCTCGATCGTTGCCGAGCCTCCCTCCGGCGTAGAGGCAAAGGAAGCGGTGCGCACGGTGATCACCTTCTTGGCATCGCTCGCCTGTACCGTCTGAATGGCATTGCCGGCATAGATCGGCCGCTTGAAGGTGTCGGACGAGATCACCTCGATGATCTCCGAGACCTGGGCGACGTCGAGCAGGGCAGCGACGCGCGGCAGCACATTCTTGCCGACCGAGGTGGCGGCAGACAGGATCGTGTCGTAGCTGCCGGCCAGCGAGACGATCAGGTCGGCCAGCGGTTCGGCCAGATTGTTGGCGAGTTCGTCGCTCTCGGCCAGCAGCACCTTGGAGACGCCGGAAAGCTTGGCGGCGGCATCGGCAGCGGGCTTGGCAGCCTTGCCGGCAACCAGCACATGCACGTCGCCGCCAATTTTTGCGGCTGCCGTCAGCGCCTTGGCGGTCTGGTCGGACAGGCTGGCATTGTCGTGGTCAGCCAGAAGAAGAATGGTCATGATGATGGCTCCTGTTCCAACTGATTACAGCACGCCGGCTTCGTTTTTGAGCTTGTCGATCAGTTCGGCGACCGACTTGACCTTGACGCCGGCCTTGCGGCCGGACGGCTCCTCGGTCTTCAACACCTTGAGGCGCGGCGTGGTGTCGACGCCGAAATCGCTTGGCGTCTTCTTGTCGAGCGGCTTCTTCTTCGCCTTCATGATATTCGGCAGCGAGGCATAACGCGGTTCGTTCAAGCGCAGATCCGTGGTGACGACCGCCGGCAGCTTGATCTCGATCGTCTGCAGGCCGCCATCGACTTCGCGGGTGACCTGAGCCTTGCCATCCCCGATCTCGATCTTCGAGGCGAAGGTCGCCTGGGCAATTCCCATCAGTGCCGCCAGCATCTGGCCGGTCTGGTTGCTGTCGTCATCGATCGCCTGCTTGCCTGATATGATCAGCCCCGGCTGTTCGGCATCGGCCACAGCCTTCAAGATCTTGGCGACGGTGAGCGGCTCGATCTGATCGTCTGTCTCGACCAGGATCGCCCGGTCGGCGCCCATGGCAAGTGCAGTGCGCAGCGTTTCCTCGGCCTTGGCCGGGCCGATCGAGACGACCACCACTTCCTCGCACTTGCCGGC
Source organism: Rhizobium leguminosarum (assembly GCF_001679785.1). Taxonomy (NCBI): domain Bacteria; kingdom Pseudomonadati; phylum Pseudomonadota; class Alphaproteobacteria; order Hyphomicrobiales; family Rhizobiaceae; genus Rhizobium; species Rhizobium leguminosarum. The sequence goes on along the minus strand of NZ_CP016286.1, from coordinate 3,631,608 downwards.
TTCCTTCAGCCGCAGCGCCTCTTCCACCGAGATCTCGTCGAACGGGTTCATCGACATCTTCACATTGGCAAGCTCGACACCCGTGCCATCCGGCTTTACCCGGATCTTCACGTTGTAGTCGACAACCCGTTTGACTGGGACGAGAATTTTCATGGGGTCCTTCCTTCAGGAGAAACTGGCTTCAGAGACTTTTTTAGAAAATGCGCGTTCGAGCGCCGCTCCGATTGTCGAATGGCGACATGGATACGCGCTTTTCCTCCAAATTCCACGCTTCCATGACGGCGGCAGGCGATTTGCCTCGGCAATATATGGATGTTTACGTTCACGTCAATATTGTCGTCAGCGGCGGCCCCAGGGAAATCGCTGCGCCGTCCGCCCGTCCGTGCCGGCCGCGATGGCCTGGCCGGCGCCCGGGTCGTTTCTGACGGCGCGGGGCGTGACGATCTGCCGGTCGAAGAGCGGCACACCAGGCCGGCGCAACGCCAGGATCAGGAAAGCCCCGGCAAGGATGCCGCCGACATGCGCACCCCAGGAAACGTCGCCGTCAGGTGCGATCGCCAGCATGAAGAACTGCTGTCCGATCCATAAAAGCAGCGGCACGAAGGCCGGCAGGGGTAGCGGCACACGGAAGAACACCAGCACCCAGACCCGGACGCGCGGATGCAGCATGACATAGGCGGCAACGACGCCGGAGACCGCCCCCGATGCGCCGACCAGCGGCGCTTCCGAGGTCATCGTCAGCAGGCCGTGGCAGAGCGCGCCGGCGGCCGCGCAAACGAAATAGAAGATCAGGAAGCGCAGATGCCCCATGGCATCCTCGACATTGTCGCCGAAGACCCAGAGGAAGATCATGTTGCCGGCGAGATGCCAGAAGCCGGTATGGACGAAGGCATAGGTTAGGTAGGTCAGCGGCTCCGGCACGATTTCCAGCCCCTGCGCCAGCACCGCGTGGCCGAAGGCGATTGCCGGGATGTAGCCGAGCCCGACGGTCGTCGCCTGGGCTGCCTGCTCGCTCTCCAGGCTGGTCAAAAGCCAGACCGCGAAGTTCAGCGCGATCAGTGCGAGCGTTACCCACTGAACCTTGATATGTTTCAGCGTATTGGCATCGTGAAGTGGTATGAACATAAAGGCCCCTCGGCGATCGTGATCGCGACAAGCCTATCTGTTTTTTCCCGGAACCCAAAGCACATCCGCATGGCCCCGGTCATTTGCATGACGTGCGGCGACGAAGAGGAAATCGGAGAGCCGGTTGACATATTTCATCGCCGGCTCGCCGACGATTTCGCCGTCGGTGCGGGCAAGCGACACCATCAGACGTTCGGCGCGGCGCGCAATCGTGCGGGCAAGATGCAGATGGGCGGCAGCTAGGCTGCCGCCTGGCAGGATGAAGGATTTGAGCGGCTCCAGGCCGGAGTTCAACTGGTCGATATCACGCTCGACGCGGTCGACTTGCGTCTCGACGATCCGCAGCGGCTCATAGGCCGGCGGCTCACCAGTGTCGGGGGTGGCGAGATCGGCGCCGAGATCGAAGAGGTCGTTCTGGATCGACATCAGCATGGCGTCGAGTTCAGGCAAGCCGGCCGTGTGCAGCCGCGCCATGCCGATCGCGGAATTGGCCTCGTCGATCGTGCCGTAGGCCTCGACGCGCAGATCGTCTTTGAGCCGACGCGGGCCGGACACCAGCCCGGTCGTGCCGTCATCGCCTGTTTTCGTGTAGATCTTGTTGAGTTTCACCATACGGCACCGCCAGTCGATGGAAGGGCGACCACGTCATTCCACCCTCCCTCATTCCTGTGCTTGTCACAGGAATCCAGCGCGACCAAGTCCTTGGGCGCGGGAGACTCTTTTGAAGGTTGTATCTGGTTATTCACCGCGCGGACGCGCGATGGCTGGATTCCTGTGACAAGCACAGGAATGAGGGAGTTCGAGGAGGCGATAGTACCCATATTTACCCCTCTATCGTTAGGTTAGCCCCCGTCAGGTCGGGCGGCCGCCGCCGGTCACCCAGAGCGTCAGCATGATCAGGATGACGGCGACCGCCTGCAACAGCACACGAAGCTGCATCAGCTTGTTGGAACGGTTGGCATCGCCGCCCTTCATCATGTTGAAGAGACCGCGGATCAGGACGAGGGCGACGAGGCCCATGACGATGATCGCGAGGATATAGGTGACCGTGGACATGGCGTTCAGCTTTCTCAGTCAGTCCGTCCAGCGCATCAGGCGGTAGAAGAGGTCTGCCGGAAGCAGCCGCTTCAGGAACATGCCCTGCTTAGCCGGAGTCGTTACGGGATAATGTGGCCTCGGATTTTTCGAGTTCAATGCGTGTTTCAATACGGAATAGACCGCTTCCGGGCCGAGTTTATGGCGGTTGACCGGCCCCGATCCGTCGAGTCTCGCCAATTGCCTGATGTAATCGACCGCGTGCGGCGAATTCTCGAGGTCGATATGCTCCTTGATCTTTGCCAGCGCATTGGCAGTAAAACGTGTGGCGATCGGACCCGGCTCGATCAGGCTCACATGGATGCCGCTGCCCTGCAGTTCCATGCGCAGAGTGACGCTGAGGCCTTCGACTGCGAATTTGGACGCGGTGTAGGCGCCGCGATAGCGATAGGGGACGACGCCGAGGATCGACGAGCATTGCACGATCCGCCCTTGGCCACGTTTGCGCATCGGCGGAATGACCTGCCGCGTCAGCTCATGCCAGCCGAAGAAATTCGCCTCGAACTGCGCGCGCAGCGTTGCCGTTGATAGATCCTCGACGGCGCCCGGCTGGCCATAGGCGCCGTTATTGAAGAGCGCGTCGATGCGACCGCCGCTGCGTTCCAGAACCGCGCCGACCAGGTCGGAAATCGTCTCGGTCCTGGCATAGTCCATTAGGAAGGTTTCGATGCCGTCGGTTTCCAGCCCCGGCAAATCTTCCGGCTTGCGCACCGTCGCGAAGACACGCCAGCCGTCGGCTTTCAGCGCCCGCGCGCAATGAGCGCCGATACCGGATGAACATCCGGTCACGACGATGGTGCGCTGCTCCGCCATGGAATGATTCCTGTACAAAATGGGACTCGTTTCCCATATTCGGCCAGAGGATACAATCTGGAAAGCCGGAAACGGAATGCCGAAGGTGCTGCGCACGATCTATGACGTGGTCTATGACGCGATCTGTCATATGGTCGAGGACGACGGCTTTGCGATGGCGAGCCACGTGGCGCTGTCGAGCCTGCTTGCGGTTTTCCCCTTCCTGATCTTCGGCACGGCGCTCGCAAGCTTCCTTGGCGCCGATCAATTTTCCTCGACGGCCATCCATCTGATCTTCGACACCTGGCCCGAGGCGATCGCCAAACCGCTCGCCGACCAGGTGCTGCAGGTGCTGACCATTCCGCGCGGCGGGCTGCTGACGATCTCGGTGCTGGCGGCCGCATATTTCGCCTCGAACGGTGTCGAGGCGCTGCGCATTTCGCTCAACCGCGCCTACCGGGTGCAGGAAACGCGACCCTGGTATTTCACGCGTCTCGCCAGCCTGGGCTACGTGCTGATCGCGGTCATTATCTTCACGGCGATCAGCATCCTGCTGGTCGCCCTGCCGCTGGCGCTCGATTATGCGCGCGGCTGGTTTCCGCTGTTTGCCGATACGCTCGACATCGTCTTCAGCTGGCGCATCTACGGCACGCTGGTGGTTCTGACCGTCGGACTGCTGGTCATGCATCTCTGGCTGCCGGCCGGCAAGCGGCGGGTCTTCGACGTCATTCCCGGGGTGCTGCTGACGCTGCTTCTCTGGCTCGCCGGCGCGCTGATCTTTGCCTATTATCTCGCGACCTTCGCCAATTATACGGCAACCTATGCCGGTCTCGCCTCTGTCATGATCGTGCTGATCTTCCTCTACATGGTCGGCGTCATCTTCATCATCGGGGCGGAGATCAATGCAGCGCTGATCAAGTTCCGCGTGTTCCGGATGTTCTCCCGCACGCTGTCGATCGTCGGCAGAGAGCGCGTCGAAAGGCAGTCAGAGCCCGACAAGGCGGCGAATATCCGCCCCTGACATGCCCTGGGCGCGCAATTCGCCAAGCCCGCTGTCGCCTTGGCTTTTCGAAAGCTTGCGGCCATCCGCGCCAAGAATGAGACGGTGATGGTGATAGACCGGCGGCGGCAGGCCGAGCAGCACCTGCAACAGCCGGTGCACCGATGTGGCGTGGAAGAGGTCGAGCCCGCGCACGATATGGGTGACGCCCTGCAGCGCATCGTCGACGACCACGGAAAGATGATAGCTCGATGGCGCATCCGAGCGCGACAGGATGACGTCGCCCCAGACGTTGGGCTCGGCGGCGATCTCCCCTGTTCTGCCGTCGCCGGTTTCCGTCCAGAACAGCAGTTCGCCGATCAGGTCGAGCGCCTTGCGCATATCGAGCCGCCAGGCATGTTTCTTCCCCGAGGTCAGCATGTCCCGCCATTCGTCTGCCGGACGCTCGCGATCATTTGCGGGATAATGCGGGGTGCCGTCGGGATCGCGCGGCCAGGATTCACCCGCTGCCTCGTAGGCGACGACGCGCACCTTCACCTCGCCGCGCGTTAGGAAGGCCGGGTAGACCAGCCGGCGCTCGATCAGCGCATGCAACGCCGCCTGATATTCGGGAAAATGCTCCGACTGGCGCCGCACCGGGCTTTCCCAGCCGATATTAAGCCATTCGAGATCCCTGAGGATGCCGGCCTCGAACTCGGGCGTGCAGCGCGTCTGGTCAATATCCTCGATACGCAGCAGCAAGCGCGCTTGTTCGGCCTCCGCCATGTCACGGTTCAAGAGGGCCGAGAGGGCATGGCCGAGATGCAACGGTCCGTTCGGGCTCGGCGCAAAACGAAAGACAGGTTTTTGACGCTCACTCGTGGTCATGCTTTCTTCTGCCATGGATTCGGCTTTTGAACCACTGTGAGGCAATTGTGCAGATCATCCGCAACGACGATGACGTCAGACAGGGGCTCGAAGCGCTGCTTCGCCTCGATCCGCGTCTTGCGCCGATCGTCGCCGACGCCGGACCCGTTCCGCTGCGATTGCGCGAACCCGGCTTTGAAGGGCTTGCCCATATCATCGTCTCGCAGATGGTATCGCGCGCCAGCGCCGAGGCGATCTGGCGGCGCATGCTGGCGGCGGACGGTTTGCTGACGGCCGAAGGTTACGCGCTTGTTCACGCCGAGGCATGGCGCGAATTCGGCCTGTCGCGCGCCAAGGCGGAGACGCTGTCGCGGATCGCCGAAGCGGTCGCTTCCGGCCGTCTCGATCTCTCCGGCCTCTGCCTGAAGCCGCCGGGCGAGGCGCTTGGCGAACTGACCGCGCTGAAGGGTGTCGGGCCGTGGACGGCAGAGGTCTATCTGATGTTTTGCGGCGGCCATGCCGATGTTTTCCCGGCCGGCGATGTCGCGCTGCAGAATGCCGTCGGGGCGGCATTCTGTCTTGCAGCACGGCCGCAGGCGAAGACGCTTGCCGAGCTTTCGGCAGTCTGGTCGCCGTGGCGCTCGGTGGCGGCACGGCTTTTCTGGGCCTACTACGCCACGAAGATGCGCCGTGACATGGTGCCGATCGGCTGATCGGCAACACTCTTCAAAATGCCTTTATCCTCTGAATTTATTGGACTTCACAATCCTGTAACAACCGGCCTAATATACAGGTGCAGATGCCGAATCGATCAGGAGAGTCCCTTGACGATTGCAGTCTCCCCACAGGCCCTGCCGGCGCTCGTCCTGAACGCTGACTACCGGCCACTGAGTTATTACCCCTTGTCGTTGTGGTCCTGGCAGGACGCGATCAAGGCGGTATTTCTCGACCGTGTGAACATCATTGCAGAATATGAACATTCGGTTTCCTCGCCAAGCTTTTCGATGCGGCTTCCGAGCGTCGTGTGCCTGAAGACTTACGTTCAGCCGTCCCGCAATCCCGCTTTCACCCGGTTCAACGTCTTCCTGCGCGACCGGTTCGAATGCCAGTATTGCGGCGCCCATGACGACCTGACCTTCGACCACGTCATCCCGCGCGCCCATGGCGGCGAGACGACCTGGGAGAATGTCGTGGCAGCCTGCTCGCCCTGCAATCTGCGCAAGGGCAGCAAGCTTCCGAAGCAAGCAGCCATGTTCCCGGCGCAGAAGCCCTACCAGCCGACGGTGCAGGATCTGCACAATAACGGCCGGCTGTTCCCGCCGAACTATCTGCATGAAAGCTGGCTCGACTATCTCTATTGGGATACCGAACTGCAGCCCTGATCGAACGGCCTGCAGCGCCGCAAAGGACGCTGCAGCCCTTCGAATGCTGCATAATTTTACGAGGCGGCCTTGCGAACGCCGACAAAGGCGAAGGCTGCGAGCAGGATTCCCGCAATCACGTTCCAGCCCGCAAAAGACAGGCCGAGCACGCGCAACGCCGCATCGGTGCAGGACGGTCCCTTGATGGTGTTGAGCTCACCGAGCAGATCGCCGGCATTGGTCGTCATGCTGCTTGCCGTCGTCGAGCAGGTGGCCGGGCCGGGCCAGAAATGCCATTCGACACCGGCGTGATAGGCACCCATGCCTGCCGTCACCAGCATCAGCATGCCGGCCGCGAGAATGAGCGCCCGGGTGATCCAGTTCGGCAGTCCGACGAGCTCGGAGATTGCGGCCAGAATCGCGATCGGGATAGCGTAATAATAGGGCTGCCGCTGCAACAGGCAGAGCGCACAGGGAATATAGCCGCCGATATACTGGAAGCCGAGCGCCGTGCCGACCGCCGCCGCCATGCCGATGGCGAGCAATATGGAATAGACAAAGCCGGGGCGGGCGAGCGGCGAGGAAATGGCAGGCATGGCGGAACTCCGCGAAGTTTGGCTTAGTGCAATTCCAGCAAAAGTGTGAAGCGGTTTTGCGTCCGGAATTGCGTAATATATAGTGAGAGAGCGTCTTCGTTATTCGAAGAAAAACGAAAATGCTCTAGTGAGCGAAAGAGCGGTAGCCGACATATAGCACGATCACCGTAGCGGCACCGATGCCAACGATCTGGCCGAGGCGCTTCTCGATGAAGTCACGGATCGGCTCGCCGTAGTGGCGCAGCAGCCATGCGAGGAAGAGGAAACGCGCGCCGCGTGCAATAATCGCCGAAACAATGAAAAGGCCCAGATTGACGTGAATGACGCCGGACAGGATCGTCACGATCTTGATCGGCGGCAAATGCGCAAGACCTGATGTGACAAGCAGCAGCAGGATCCACTCGTAGGTGACATAGGCCTTCATCTGCTCGAAGGCATCGAGCTTGCCGTAAAATTCGAGCACCGGCCGCGCCACTGTCTCATAGGCGTAAAAGCCGAGCGCCCAGCCGGCGATGCCGCCGAGTACGGAAGCGACGGTCGCGACCAGCGCGTAGCGATAGGAGCGTTCCGGCCTGGCAAGCGCCATTGGCAGGAACAGCACATCGGCGGGAACGAGAAAGACGGAGCTTTCGACGAAGGCGATGACGGCGAGCCAGATTTCGGCCGATTTGCGTGCGGCCAGAGACATGGTCCAGTCGTAAAGTCTGCGGAGCATTCCGTTTCCTTCCTGTTGCAGTGCAAAACAGCTTTAGGGGCCGTGCGCGGCGCTGTAAATGCTCGGCCGTGTCCTTCCTGCCACCGCCGTCGAAAAATTTTCGTGATGCGGGGCGGCTGCGCCTCTCCCAAGATTTCACGGGATTGCGAATCGGCCATTCTGCGGCAAGCTGATTTAGGGGCGACGTGCAGGGTGGCATGAGAATGTTCAAAGTGATCGAAGGCGGCCGTGGGCGGGCCGTGCAAATGGATGACCGGTCCGAGAAGGGGCGGGGACCGAGCAGAGACGACGTGCGCCGGGAAGCCGCGCGGCGGATCGACGAGAGCGGTTATCATCTGTCCCGCATCCGGGAATTCGCGACCGGCGTGCCGATGCTGGCGTCTCTCAAACACTTGTCGCTGCAGATCGACTTCGCAGCCGAGGCGTTGTCGCAGCTCGACCCGATCCCGGAAGATTTCCGCGCCGACGGTTATTGGCCGGCGGGTTGAGGCAATCCCGCGACAGCGCCGCGCGTCTGGGGATCAATCCCTAGGCCTGTCGGAACAACGACTTTCGCGCATGGTTTCTTTCTCATGATCAACAAAATCCCGAGGAGGATATTCCCATGCGGATGAAACTTGCTTCAGTCTCGCTGCTCGCCCTTGGCATGGCGACGGCAGCTTTCGCACAGAGCAACCCGCCGCAGGCTCCGACCAACAGCGGCGCCAATACGCCGAGCAGCTCAGAATATAACAGCACCGGCAACAGCGGCAGCGGCACGACGGTACCACTGGATCCGAATGCGACGAACAGCACGACGAACAATGGCTCCGGCAGTTCGATGAACATGCCGATGAACAAGGCGAATTGCCCGGACCAGCCGACCGGTGAGTCGCTTCAGACGCAAGGCGGCAACAGTGGTACCACGACCAGCGAAGCCTGCCCTGACAAGTAGTCCACTATTTGCCGAAACGCTGCAGCTCCGTCGGGAGCTGCAGCTTCCGTTTCAGGATAGGTCCATCGACTTTTCCCATTGCTGACGCAGGACGTTCATTTCCGTCCGCTTCTGGGCCATTTCGCTGACGGCGGCGCGCAGATGTGGGTGGTGCGACATGAACATGTTGAAGTCGCGCCGTTCTAGAACCTCGAACTGGCAGAAATCGACGGCAATGACGTCGGCGGTGCGCCGTGCGCCGGTCAGCAGCGCCATTTCCCCAAAGAAAGCTCCCGGCTCCAGGCGGATCGCGCCGCTGGCGAGCCGCACTTCCACCGCACCCGAAGAGATGAAATACATGCTGTCGCCGCGGTCGCCGCGGCGGATGACTCGTTCGCCGGGCGGCGCCGATTTCGCCTTAAAGAGCAGCAGCAACTCCTCCTGCGCGTCCTCGTCGACCTCGGAGAACAACGGAAAAGTCTCGATCAGCTGCTGCATCTTCAGTTGATGCTGGCGCTCGCGCTCTTCGCCGAGCGCCCTGATCTTGTCCAGTTCTTTGCCGAGCGCCTTTTGCCTGCTTCTGCCGTAGCTTTCCCAGAGGGAGGGCCAATTCGAATGAATAACTTTCTTCAGGCCGTCGGTTGCGAGGATCACGATCGGGTTGAGTGTGATCGACAGGATCGCGGCAGCGAGGATCAGATCCTGGCCCTCATGCGGCAGGAGCCCGAGTGAGACGCCAAGACCGGCGAGGATGAAGGAAAACTCGCCGATCTGGGCGAGGCCGCCGGCCAATGTCAGTCCCATGCTGATCGGATATCGCAGCAGCATGACGATCACGAAGGTGATGATGCCCTTGCCGAGGATGACGAGCGCCAGCGCGCCGATCACGGCCAGCGGCTGGCGCACCAGAATCGAGGGGTCGAAGAGCATGCCGACGGAGACGAAGAACAACACGGAGAAGGCATTCTGCAACGGCAGCGAGTCGGCCGCCGCCCTGTGGCTGAGCTGGGATTCGCTCATGACGACGCCGGCGAAAAATGCGCCGAGCGCAAAGGAGACGCCGAAGATCGCCGCCGAGCCGAAGGCGATGCCGAGTGCGATCGCCAACACCGTCAGCGTAAAGAGTTCGCGCGAGCCGGTGCGGGCGATCATCGTCAGCAGCCAGGGCACGATGCGAGGGCCGAGGAAGATCGCCATGGCGGCGAAGGCCGCAACCTTCAGCAGCGTCAGGCCGATCGTCAGCGCCAGCGGCAGGTCGCCGAGGCCGTGGTTGGTCGTAGTGCTGGCGTTGCCGCCCAGAAGCTCTGCGAGCGCCGGCAACAGCACCAGTGCCAGCACCATCACCAGGTCCTCGACGATCAGCCAGCCGACGGCGACGCGTCCGCTTGCGGCGTTGACAAGGTTGCGCTCCTCCAGCGCCTTCAAGAGTACGACGGTGCTCGCCACCGACAGGCTGAGACCCAGGACGATGCCGGCGCCGAGGCTCCAGCCCCAGAGTTTGCAAAGGCCAATGCCCAACAGGGTCGCGAGGATAATTCGACCGATCGCGCCAGGCACGGCGATGCCGCGCACGGCGAGCAGGTCGGAGGCGGAAAAATGCAGGCCGACGCCGAACATCAAAAGAATGACGCCCATTTCGGCGAGCTGGCCGGCAAGGGCGGTATCGGCGACGAAGCCCGGCGTGAACGGGCCCATCAGGATGCCCGCCATCAAATAACCGACGAGTGGCGGCAGCCGAAGCCGGTCGGCGCCATAGCCCAGGATCGCCGCGAAAACGAAACTGACGGCGACCGTCGCGATAAGTCCTACTTCCTGATGCACGTCCGCCCTCTCTTGTGATAGCGGCGGCCACTTTGGACGAAGCGCAAACAAAATTAAACAGATGATTTGGGATGGCGCTGTTCTGGCCCTTTGTTCTCAGTCCTGGCTGGTGCGGTGCAGACGTCGTCCACGGCACCGTCCGGCCGTCACCGATGTTGGAACCACCTACGTCTTGCCTCGTTGCCCTTTCATCAAGAAAGGAGAAACGACATGCGGAAGATCATCCTGAACTGTACTGTGGCGGCCCTTGCCGCCTGCTCGTTTGCAGCGCCTGTTCTTGCCGACAGCGTCTATGTCAGGGAGCGTTCCTATGACGATGGCTATCGCCACGAGCGGGTCCGGCCCGGCATCACCATCAGCGAGCGTGGCGTCACTTTCGGTGCCGTGCGCGAACGTGAGCACCGCCGCTATCGCGATAATGGCTGCGAAACCAGGAGCGTCACCCGACAGACCGACGAAGGCGAGGTCACCAGGACGGTCCGACGCTGCAATTGACGAAAAAATATGCGATAAGGACGAAGCCCGGTTCCAGCGAGCCGGGTTTTCGCCTTTTGTGGCACGAATATCTCAATGCGGTGGTGAAAGTCGTCTGTCGGTGTTATGAGCACGCCTTTGGTAACAGCGCGTTCCCAGCGCAAACACCGCCCGCACAGGATCTTTTAGTATGATTGAGCTTACGCCGTCCCAGATCGCCGCACTTAAACTCGCCAGGGATGGAGACCTTTATCCTCAGCCAGCCAATAAATGGACGCACGAGAACGCGACAGTGACTTACGCAAAAACTGACCGGTGGAAAGAGCGGCCTCAGAAAATAAAGTCAGTCACTGCCAAGACGTTGGGCGAGTTGAAGGAGCCGGGTTTTCTCGAAAGGCGGCACCTGGATGACGACGCATCAAAAGACGTCTACGGCATCACGATGGCCGGCAAGATGTGGCTGCTGAAGAATAAGTAAGCTTTGTTTAGATGCGAAATTCGTTCCGTCGGGCCATCGGCTCTTTGGGCCAGGCTAGGCATTTGAGATGATGGTGCAGCTAACCGGAGCATTATAGAACCGGTCCGCCTTCGTTCCTGACGGAACTACGGCGCGACAGCCTCCGCTTAGCTGCTCTCTTCGGCTTGCCCAGCCGAAGCTCACAGAGCGTAGGCTGGTGCCCCATGCCGGAGTCGAACCAGCACTTCTTTCGAAACTCGATTTTGAGTCGAGCGCGTCTACCAATTCCGCCAATGGGGCAACGGATATGAACGGGCGGCTGTCTAACATGCGAGCACCCGCACGCGCAAGACGGGCAAACGAAGTTATCGGACTGATCCGGTAGAGAGATCCGGCCTCGCTTCAAGGCCGGATCCCGTCTGATATCAATGGGCGGCGGCCGGGGCCGAGTTGCTCAGGCCGGACTTCTTCAGCGTGATCGCCAGGATCGAGGCCAGCAGGCAGAAGGCGCCGGCGACGAAGAAGGCGGGCAGGTAGCTCGAAAGCTCCGTGCGCGAGAGGCCGGCGCCATAGGCGGCGGTGGCGGCTCCCAGCTGATGGCCGGCAAAGACCCAGCCGAAGACGAGGCCGACCTTTTCAGGGCCGAAGCGGTCGGCGGCGATCTTGACGGTCGGCGGTACGGTGGCGATCCAGTCGAGGCCGTAGAAGACGGCAAAGATGGAGAGGCCGTAAAAGCTGAAATCGCTGAAGGGCAGGTAGAGCAGCGACAGGCCGCGCAGGCCGTAATACCAGAATAGCAGCCAGCGATTATCGAAGCGATCGGACAGCCAGCCGGAACCGATAGTGCCGAAGAAATCGAAGATGCCCATGACAGCCAGCACGCTGGCTGCGGCCACCGGCACGATGCCGAAATCGCCGCAAAGGGTGACGAAATGGGTCTGGATCAGGCCGTTGGTGCTGAGACCGCAGATGAAAAAGGTGGCAAAGAGGATCCAGAAGGTCGAGGTCTTCGAGATTTCCCTGAGGACGGTGATGGGCGTCATCAGCGCGACGCCAAGCGAGGTGCTTGCCGGCGGCGGCGTTACCTGCGTTTCGCCGAAGGAGGGCAGGTTGAGGTCGGCCGGGCGGTCGCGCATGAAAGCCAGCACGGCAAGGGCTGCGACCATGATCATGGCGCAGACGAAAAACACCGTCGAGCGCCAGCCGTAGCGTTCTGTCAGCTCCGCCATCAGCGGCAGGAAGACGAGCTGGCCGGTGGCCGAGCTTGCCGAGAGCATGCCGACGACGAGGCCGCGGTGCTTGGTAAACCAGCGGGAAGAGACGGTCGCGGCGAGCACCATCGCCGTCAGGCCCGTGCCGAAGCCGACGACGATGCCCCAGAGCAATAGCAACTGCCACAGCGTCGTCATGAACAACGAACCGACGAAGCCCGCGCCAATCAGAGCCAGTGCGAAGACGATGACCTTGCGCACGCCGAAATAATTCATGAAGGCGGCGGCGAACGGACCCATGAAGCCGAACAGGATCAGGCGGATCGCAAGGGCCGAGGAAATCTGCGAGGTCTCCCAGCCGAATTCGTCCTGCAGCGGTTTGATCAGCACGCCAGGTGCGCCCATGGCACCGGCCGTGACCAGCATGGTGAGGAAGGTCGCGGCAACGACGACCCAGCCATAGTGGATGTTGCGCCGGGCGAGGGTGGAGGCGAGGGCGGTGGAAACCATGGGCAAGATTCCGGTTGAATTCAGATTCGGGAAATACAGGATCGATTTACATGATGGCCATCATATTTCTTGCGTATTGATGATGGACGTCATATATTTTGTCAAGCGACTATTTCTGGAGACGACAAATGCGGGTCAGCCGCGAAAAATTTGCCGAGAACCGCGAAAAGATCCTGAGCGTTGCCGGCGTGCTTTTCCGCGAAAACGGTTTCGACGGGGTCGGCGTCGCCGACATCATGAAGGCGGCGGGGCTGACGCATGGCGGCTTCTACGGTCATTTCGGTTCGAAGGATGACCTGGCGCTTGAGGTCAGCCGCAAGCTGATCGACAAGGTCGAAACGCGCTGGAAGGAGCATATCGCCGAATCGCCGGACCGGCCGCTGGCAGCGCTTCTCGACCACTATATCCACTGGCGCACGGTTGACGATCCGGGCGGCAGCTGTGTCTTCGCAACGCTGATCCAGGAAGTCAGCCGCAGCCGCGGCGCGGTCCGCGCGGTCTTCAGCGACGGGCTGTCCGTGTTGGTCGACACGCTTGCCGATATCGTTCCCGGCGAGACGGAAGAGGAGCGCCGCGCCAATGCGACGACGACACTCTCATCGATGATGGGTGCCGTCATTCTTGCCCGTGCTGTCGAAGACAGAGCGCTTGCCGAGCAGTTTCTGGTGACGATGCGCCGGCAGCTCGATCCTGAAAGCGAGACATAAACTCAGTCGCGAAAGGCGATGGTTTCGATCTCCCTCTCCGTGCGGAGAGGGATCTACCTTGCACATGCCTGAGGATCGGGACGTCGGTCGGCGACTATTTGAAGCCGGCGACGGTGTGCGGGATGTAGGGTGCTTCCAGTGCCGCGATTTCCTCGGCGGTGAGCTTGACCGAGAGCGAGGCAACGGCGTCCGTGAGGTGGTTCGGTTTGGACGCGCCGATGATCGGGGCGGTCACCGCACTCTTCTGCAGGATCCAGGCAGTTGCGACCTGGGCGCGGGAGATGTTGCGGGCCTTGGCGATTTCGGCCACGGCCCCGACGATCTTGCGGTCGGCATCGATGGACTGCGTGTAGAGCGTCTTGCCGAATTCGTCGGTCTCGCTGCGGGCCGTCGTCTCGTCCCAGTCGCGGGTCAGGCGGCCGCGGGCAAGCGGGCTCCAGGGGATGACGGCGATCTTCTGATCCTCGCAGAGCGGCAGCATTTCGCGCTCTTCCTCACGGTAGAGCAGGTTCAGGTGATCCTGCATGCTGACGAATTCGGTCCAGCCGTTCAGCCTGGAGACGTAAAGCGCCTTGGCGAATTGCCAGGCATACATGGAGGAGGCGCCGATATAACGCGCCTTGCCCGATTTGACGACGTCGTGCAGCGCTTCCAGCGTTTCCTCGATCGGCGTCGTGTAGTCGAAGCGGTGGATCTGGTAGAGATCCACGTAGTCGGTGCCGAGGCGACGCAGGCTGTTGTCGATCTCGTCGAAGATCGCCTTGCGCGACAGGCCGGCGCCGTTCGGGCCCGGTCGCATGCGGTTGAACACCTTGGTCGCCAGCACGATGTCCTCGCGTTTGGCGAAATCTTTTATGGCCCGGCCGACGATCTCCTCCGAGGAACCATTGGAATAGGTGTTGGCGGTGTCGAGGAAATTGATGCCGAGGTCGATCGCCTGCTTGATCATCGTCCGGCTTTCTTCTTCCCGCAGGCTCCAGGCATGATTGCCGCGGCCGGGATCGCCGAAGGTCATGCAGCCCAAGCAGATTTTCGACACTTCGAGACCGGTCTTGCCAAATTTTGCGTATTCCATGAAACGACTCCGTGATGAATTTGATAATCCCCAGGCGGCTTTCCATGATTTAGCGCGAGATGGCCAAAGTCGCAGGGCGGCAAATGAAGAATCTATGCTGCATGCGCACAATGATCCGTGATCGAGACTTCTGAGCCGCGCTCATTGCTGTCGATTCCGGCTGCAGCTTGCACATCCGCGCCGCAAGATGTTAGCTGATGCAGCATTTTACCGGAATCCGACCATGCAACTGCCATTCCACGATCGCTATGACGATCTCTATCGCGATTTCTCCTGGCGGATTCCGGAGGATTTCAATATCGGCCGCGCCGTCAGCGACGACTGGGCCGCGAGAGATCCGGAGCGCGTCTGCCTTGAGCACTTCAGCCCCGACGGCGATCATCGCGCGATGACCTATCGCGCGCTCGCCGATCGTTCCTCGGCCTTCGCAAATGCGCTCGTCTCACTGGATATCAAACGCGGCGATCGCGTCGCTTTGCTGTTGCCGCAATCCTTCGAAACGGTGATCGCACATGTGGCGATCTATAAGACCGGCGCGATCGCGCTGCCACTGGCGCTGCTCTTCGGCGTCGAGGCGCTGGAATACCGGCTGAAGGCGGCAGGTGCCGCGGCCGTCATCACCAACGGCTTCGGTCTCGAACGCATCCGGCAGATCCGCGGACGCCTGCCAGCGTTGAAGCATATCGTCAGCATCGACGGGGCGAGTGCCGATGCGACTGCTTTCGCCGAGCTGGTGGATGGCCATCCCCCTGCCTTCGACATCGCCAAAACTGGTCCGGACGATCCGGCGCTGATGATCTTCACGTCGGGAACGACGGGGCCGCCCAAAGGCGCGTTGCATGGCCACCGGGTCCTGCCCGGCCATATTCCCGGCATGCAGTTCGCCCATGAGGGTTTTCCGCGGCCGGGCGACAAGGTCTGGACGCCGTCCGACTGGGCCTGGGCCGGCGGGCTGCTCAACGCGTTGCTGCCGAGCCTTCTGCTCGGTATTCCCGTCGTTTCGTCGCCGGCGCAGAAATTCGATGCCGGCATGGCCTATCGCATCATGGCCGAGATGAAGGTGCGCAATGCCTTCATTCCACCGACGGCGCTAAGGCTGATGAGATCCGTTGCCGATCCGCGCACGAAATATGATCTGGTGCTGCGCACCATCGGCTCGGCCGGGGAGGCGCTCGGGCGCGAGACCTATGAATGGGCGCGGCATACGCTCGGCATCACCGTCAACGAATTCTACGGCCAGACGGAGTGCAATTTCGTGCTTGCGTCGAGCGCTGCCTATGGCGTCACCAAGGCGGGCGCCATAGGACGGGCGGTGCCCGGGCACCGCGTTGCGATCGTCAGCGAGACGGGCGACGAGTTGCCCGTCGGCGAACCGGGCCAGATCGCCATCGCCAGTCCAGATCCCGTCATGTTCCTCGGCTACTGGGACGATACGGCAGCAACGGAACGAAAATTCGTCAAAGGCTGGCTGCTCACCGGAGATATCGGCCGGCAGGACACCGAGGGCTATGTCACCTTCGAAGGCCGCGACGACGACGTCATCACCTCGTCGGGATATCGCATCGGCCCGGCCGAGATCGAGGACTGCCTGATCGGCCATCCCGCCGTGCAGCTCGCCGCCGCCGTCGGCAAGCCCGATGCCGTGCGCACCGAAATCGTCAAGGCCTATATCGTGCTTTCACCTGGCCATCATCCAAGCGAGGCGCTGGCTGCCGACATAAGGGAATGGGTGAAGACGCGGCTTTCGATGCACGAATATCCGCGCGAAGTGGAATTCATCGATGCATTGCCGCTGACCACCACCGGCAAGGTGATCCGCCGGCTGCTGCGCGAAAGGGCCGCCAGCGAGGGGTAGAGCATTTCCGGACGCAAAAACACTAGGCACTTTTACCGGAATTGCTTTAGCCCCGGCCGGCAAGCGACATGATCTTTTCGCGCAGCATCTTCGCCATGTTGCGGGTGCTGCGGTACATGTGGAGCTGGGCGGTGACCTGGCGCATGTCGCGGTCGCTGTTCTGCGTCAGCCCGATCACCAGCGTTCCCATCTCCTCGCGCTCCTGCCAGAAACGGCTCATGATCGGATGATCCGAGACGGCGCAGGAATCGGAGCGGACGATATTGGCGTCGTCGAGATGCCATTCGGTGAGTTCGCTCATCAGCAGCTTGCCCGGCGAATAGCGGGCATAGTTTTCGTCGTAGGCGGTCTTCCACGTATAGGCCTCGCCGCCCATCATCAGCACGACGATGGCGGCGATCGCCTTGCCGTTGAGATCGATCGTGTGAATACGCACGGCATCGACGGCGGCAAGGTTCGACACCGCCTCGCGGGCGAAAGCCGTGTGATAACGATCGGTGACGAGAGCGCTTCGCCGCTTGCCTTTCCAGCCACCGGCTTCCATTGCCAGGAATTCCTCGAAGCGGATATGGATTTCGCGCGGTTGCCGGGCGACGGTATAGACCGCCGTTCCCTGTTCCTCCAGCAGGCGCCATTGGCGGCGCATCTCGCGCATATGCGAGGAGGAGATGGTTTTGCCGAGATAGGCCGGCGCCTCTTCCTCGCTCTGCAGCATCGGGCGCAGGTAGGGATTGGTAACGGTGACGGGAAGATTGCGGCTGAGCGCCACGGCCTTGACCATGCGCACGAAGATACCGTTCAGTCTGAGATCCGGCAGAACCAATATGCCGGGCAGATTGAGATCACGCGCGGTCAGCCCCTCGAAGAGGTTGTCTAGGGTTTCGGCGGCATCCTCGCCATCAACGAGCGGCGTGCCAAGCGGACCGAAACTGTTCGACCAGCCGCGGATGATCGACGGGCCGACGGCAAAGCCCGGCTTGTCGACCGAAAACGGCAAGAGGAAGCGCATGCGGCTGCGACCGGCATTGTGGTCGCGGATCAGGGCGAAGTTCACCTGCCGGTCTTCGAGCCGCGGCATGGCGGGGGCGAGGAAACGGCCCGAGAAAAAGACGTTCGGTTCCATCGCCCGGTTGGAAAGGAAATCGAGCTCATCCTGAAGCTCATAGCCGAGCTTGCCCGGATAGAGGCAGAGCTCGCGTCCCGGCCGGCCGATCTCCGCGCGAGCCTCGGCCTGCGGCGCTTCGAAATGCAGGGCTGCGAGATCATGCACCATGCGGTTTGCGGCGCTGTCGGTGCTTTCGGTAACGGGGGGAACACGCACCATCTATCGAACTCTCATTTCTGGCGTTGCGGCGGAGGGGCTGGCGAAGGCGAAAAGAACGATGCCAAGCGTGCGGCGCACGGCGACATGCAGCAGGATTGCCTCGACGGCCATGGCCGAAGCCGTGGCGATCGCCGTGCCTTCGATGCCGTAATGCGGGATCAAAGCGAGGTTGAGGCCGACATTGGCCGTTAGTGCGCCGGCATAGAGCGCGACGCAGAGGTTCTGCTTGCCAGCCATCATCAGCAAAGTTTCGGCCGGTCCGACCAGCGATTTGGCGAGGATGCCGGCGAGCAGGATCGCCATGACCAGATAACCTGATGTGAAGGCGCCGCCGAAGAGCGACAGCAGCAGATGACCCGCCGCAAGCACGACAAGGCCGACCCCGAGCGCCGGCCAGAAGGTCCAGCGAGCGGCGTCAATGGCAGCGGCTGCCAGCTGGGCGTGGTCGCCTTCGGCAATGATCGAGGAAAAGCGAGGGCCGGAGGCCGCCTTGACCGAGAAATTGATGAAATGCACCAGCGCCATCGTTTTGGCGGCGGCGAAGTAGATGGCGACGTCATGCGGCTCGAGGAAGATGCCGACGACGACGACGTCGGAATTGGTGAGCAGGAAGCTCACGCCCTCGATCAGGAAAATCGGAAAGGCGACGCTGAGCCAGGCGAGGAAGTCGACCTTGCGCGGGCCGTCGTCATAATGCCGGCGAAGGCGGTAGAGCGTTGCGGCATACTGGCCGAGGGCGGTGACGTAGGTGGCGGCGAGCGCTGCCTGCATCGCGGTGACGGCTGTGTGCTCGGCGCCGATGGCAATCGCGATCAGCATGAAGAGGATGATGAGGATCGGCCGGACGACATAGACAGGGCTCAGCGCCATCACCGGCCAATGGTTCGCCCGCGACGTGCCTTCCAGAATGTCGCCGAGCGCGATCATCGGCATGGCGAGCAGGCCGATGAAGATCGGGACGAGATAGTAGACCTGTATCATATCGCCTAAGAAATGCAGCCCGAGCATGCCGGCGGCGAGCACCGCCGTGCCGGACAGCAGCGCAAAGATGCGCGCCGTGCCGGTCAGGCCGCGGATTTCCTCGAAGGCGCCGGCAGCCCTGTATTGCGGCAGGAAGCGGACGATCGCGGTGTGGAAACCAAGGCATGAGAGATCGCCGAAGACGACGACCAGCACCCAGACGAAAACGAAGATGCCGTATTCATATTCGCCCATCAGCCGGGCGAGCACGATCTGGGAGACGAAGGCGAGGGCTGCGCTGAGGACACGGATCGAAAAGGCCGTCAGCGCCATGCGTTGGGCGGCCGCCCTCTCACCGCGTTCGGTGAGCACGGCAGCAAGCAAACGCAGCGTGCGGCCGCCGATCGGGCGCAGGCCCGCGGGCAGCATCTTCTCCGCTGTTTCTATGACCGCCATGATGAACACGCAAAACTCTGAGGTCAGGCAAATCGCCCCTGAAGTCTTGACAGAACAGGGTTAAGAAACGGTTCCGGATCGGGTCTGCCACCCAACGCTGAAATTCAGGCTTTCCGGCGTTGCCGCAGAAAAAAAATGCCGCCCGGAGGCGGCATTTTTTCGGATCTTTGCCGGCTTGCCTCAGACCTGCTCGAAGGCGCCGTGGCAATGCTTGTATTTCTTGCCAGAGCCGCAGGGGCAGGTCTCGTTGCGGCCGACCTTGCCCCAGGTGGCCGGGTCAGCCGGGTTGCGGTTTTCAGGAGAAACGATGACTTCCGATGCCTGGTAGATCGCCGGGGCGAAATCGTCCTCGCCGGTCGTCGGATCCAGGTGATGGGCCTGCATCAGCGGCGGTTCAGGCTCGGCAGGGGCCTGCTGCACCAGTTCGACGCGCATCAGCTGGGCGGTGACGGCCTCGCGCAGATTGTTGAGCAGCGCCGTGAAGAGCTCGAAGGCCTCCGACTTGTATTCCTGCAGCGGATCGCGCTGGGCATAGCCGCGGAAGCCGATGACGGAGCGCAGATGGTCGAGGTTGACGATGTGCTCGCGCCAGAGATGATCGAGCGTCTGCATGACGATCGAGCGTTCGACATAATGCATGATGTCGTCGCCGAAACGCTCGGCCTTTTCCGTAAAGGCCGCATTGGCGGCTTCCGTCAGGCGCTCGCGGATGTCGTCCTCGCCGATGCCTTCTTCCTTCACCCAGTCCTCGATCGGCAGGTCGAGATTGAGGATGTTCAAAGCGCCGGCCTTCAGGCCGGCGGCATCCCATTGTTCGGCATAGGCGCGCTCGGGAATATGCTTTTCGACCATGTCCTCGATCACCTCACGGCGCATGTCGGAAACGGTCTCGGAAATATTGGTCGATTCCATCAGTTCGAGGCGTTGCTCGAAGACCACCTTGCGCTGATCGTTGAGAACGTCGTCATACTTCAAGAGGTTCTTGCGGATATCGAAGTTGCGGGCTTCGACCTTCTTCTGGGCGCGCTCCAGGGCCTTATTGATCCAGGGATGGACGATCGCCTCGCCCTCCTTGAGGCCGAGCTTGGTCAGCATGCTGTCCATGCGGTCGGAGCCGAAGATGCGCATCAGGTCGTCCTGAAGCGAGAGGTAGAACTTCGAGCGGCCGGGGTCGCCCTGGCGGCCGGAGCGGCCACGCAGCTGGTTGTCGATGCGGCGGCTTTCATGGCGTTCGGTGGCGATGACGTAGAGACCGCCGGCTTCAAGCGCCTTCTGCTTAAGCTGCTTGATCTCCTCGATGATCGCCTGGATCCGGGCATCACGCTCCGGTCCGGCTTCGACTTCGCCTAGTTCGCGTTCGATGCGCATGTCGAGATTGCCGCCGAGCTGGATGTCTGTGCCGCGGCCGGCCATGTTGGTGGCGATGGTGATGGCACCCGGCACGCCGGCCTGGGCGACGATGTAGGCTTCCTGCTCGTGGTAGCGGGCGTTCAGCACCTTGAACTCGTCGAAGCCCTGCTTGCGCAGGCGCTCGGCGAGCAGTTCCGATTTCTCGATCGAGGTTGTGCCGACCAGCACCGGCTGGCCGCGCTTGTGGGCGTCGAGGATCTCCTCGATGATCGCCTTGAACTTCTCGTCGAAGGTCCGGTAGACCTCGTCGTCCTCGTCGAGGCGCTTGATCGGCAGGTTGGTCGGTACCTCGATGACATCGAGATTGTAGATGTTGGCGAATTCTTCCGCTTCCGTCTGCGCCGTACCGGTCATGCCGGCGAGCTTGTCGTACATGCGGAAGTAGTTCTGGAAGGTGATCGAGGCCAGCGTCTGGTTTTCCGGCTGGATCTGCACCTTTTCCTTGGCTTCGAGCGCCTGGTGCTGGCCTTCCGAATAGCGGCGGCCCGGCATCATGCGGCCGGTGAACTCGTCGATGATGACGACTTCGTCGTTGCGGACGATATAGTCCTTGTCGCGCTGGAAGAGCTTGTGGGCCTTCAGCGCGTTGTTGACGTGGTGGACGATCGCGACATTCTCGATGTCGTAAAGCGCGTTGCCCTTCAGGAGACCGGCCTGGCGGAGCAGGTTTTCCAGCTTCTCGGTGCCCTCTTCGGAGAAGTTGGCGGAGCGCTGCTTCTCGTCAATCTCGTAATCGCTGGGCTCCAACAGCGGAATGTAGGCGTCGATCGTATTATAGAGTTCGGAGCGGTCGTCGAGCGGACCGGAGATGATCAGCGGCGTGCGCGCCTCGTCGACCAGGATCGAGTCCACTTCGTCGACGATCGCGAAGTTGTGGCCGCGCTGGACCATCTGGTTCTTCTCGTACTTCATGTTATCGCGCAGATAATCGAAGCCGAGTTCGTTGTTGGTGGCGTAGGTGACGTCGCAGGCATAGGCCGCGTGGCGTTCCTCGTCGGAAAGGCCGTGGACGATGACGCCGGTGGTCATGCCGAGGAAGCCGTAGACGCGGCCCATGGTGGCGGCATCGCGCTGGGCGAGGTAATCGTTGACGGTGACGACGTGCACGCCCTTGCCGGAAAGCGCGTTCAGATAGACCGGCAGGGTGGCGACGAGGGTCTTGCCTTCGCCGGTCTTCATCTCGGCGATCGCATTCGAATGCAGGATCATGCCGCCGACCAGCTGTACGTCAAAAGGTCGCAGGCCGAGAACGCGGCGCGAGGCTTCGCGCACGACGGCAAAGGCCGGGATCAGAATGTCGTCGAGCGTCTTGCCCTCGGCGAGCATGGCGCGAAACTCCACGGTCTTTGCCGCGAGCTGCTCGTCCGTCAGCGCCTTCGTCTTCTCTTCGATCGAGTTGATGGCAGTGACGTTCGGCTGGAAGGACCGCACGCGGCGGTCGTTGGAAGACCCAAATAACTTGCGGGCTATACCGCCAAAGCTGACCATATGACTGGCCCTTTCTCAATATTCATCCCCGGCGTTTCTTGTTCGCGGCCCAGCCGAAAATCAGGCGCGCGCCTTAAAACGCCCGGAAACTGTTCTAGACGCGAGGTTGCGTGACAGATAAGAGGGGGGTCGAATGATGTCAACGGATTTGGCGGATACAGAAAGGCCACAATCCGGTGTTGATGGCTATTTTGGGCTGGATTCAGGGGATGCTGAAACCGGCAATGTAACTGTGAAGGGTATTTCATGTTGAGCACCAACAAACTTGCCGTTCTGGCGTTTGCAACCTTTGTTGCGCTCCAGGCCCCGGCCTATGCCGATGACGCCGTCATCGCCAAGGTCGGTACCCTGGAGATCCACCAGTCGGAACTCGACCTTGCCGTCGCCAATCTCGACCCCCAGCTGGCGCAGCTTCCCGATGACCAGAAGAAGGTCGCAGCCCTTTCCGCCGCCATTGACGTGAAGCTGCTTGCCGCCGACGCTGCGGCCGAGAAGCTCGATCAGACCGACGAATTCAAGAAGCGCATGCAGTATCTCTCCGACCGCGAGCTGCACAATGCCTATTTCAAGAAGCATGTCGTCGACATCGTGACGCCTGACGAAGTCAAGGCCCGTTACGACAAGGAAGTCGCCGCCCTGCCGAAGCAGGAGGAAGTCCACGCCCGTCATATCCTCGTCAAGACCGAGGACGAAGCCAAGGACATCATCAAGCAGCTCGACGCCGGCAAGGATTTCGCCGAACTCGCCAAGGAAAAGTCCACCGATCCGAACAAGTCGGAAGGCGGCGACCTCGGTTATTTCTCGCGCGGCCGCATGGTCAAGGAATTCGAAGACGCAGCCTTCGCGCTTGAGAAGGGCACCTATTCCAAGACGCCGGTCAAGACCGATTTCGGCTTCCACGTCATCAAGGTCGAAGATAAGCGCGATGCCCCGCCGCCGCCTTTCGAGCAGGTGCAGGATCAGGTTCGTCAGCTCGTCATGCGCGACAAGTATCTTGCGCTTCTGAACCAGGCAAAGGCGTCCGCCAAGATCGAGATCACGGACGAGACGCTGCGCAAGGGTTACGACCAGGCCAACAAACAGCCGGAGCCGGGCAGCGAGCCCGTCGCGCCTGCACCGCAGCAGTAATAATCGCATCAGGGCCCGGTTCTTCCGGGCCCTTCATTAGATCCGGATGATCTTGGGCCTGATCGACCTGAAATCTGAATCCGGATCTAAATCAAATAGCAGAGCATGATGCTCTGGCATCGTTTGTTGTCGCATTTCCGGACGGCGAACCGGTTTCCATTTCGCCTGGAAATGCTCATTGGCAGGTCTCATCATGTCCGGTTCCGTCTCTCCGCTTGCTCCGAAATCCTTCGTCTCGATGCCACCGCTGCGCGGCGTGCGCATGGCGACGGCTTCCGCTGGCATCAAGTACAAGAACCGTACCGACGTGCTGATGATGGTCTTCGACAGACCGGCGACCGTTGCGGGCGTTTTTACCCGCTCGAAGTGCCCGTCGGCGCCGGTCGATTTCTGCCGGGCCAATCTCCCCCATGGCAGCGCCCGCGCCGTCGTCGTCAATTCTGGCAATGCCAATGCTTTCACTGGCCTGAAGGGCCGCCAGGCGACCGCGCTGACGG
The DNA here is from genome assembly GCF_001679785.1 of Rhizobium leguminosarum. NCBI lineage: Bacteria > Pseudomonadati > Pseudomonadota > Alphaproteobacteria > Hyphomicrobiales > Rhizobiaceae > Rhizobium > Rhizobium leguminosarum. The sequence continues at coordinate 3,607,792 of NZ_CP016286.1, read as the reverse complement.
CGAAGTCGGCTGCCGCTGCCGTCGGCTGCGCCGAAAACGAGGTCTACCTGGCCTCGACCGGCGTTATCGGCGAGCCGCTGGATGCGACCAAATTCGCAGGCGTTCTGGATCGCATGCAGGTCGAAGCGACCGGCGATTTCTGGTTCGAGGCCGCCAAGGCGATCATGACGACCGACACCTATCCGAAGGTTTCCACCCGCAGCGCCGAGATCGGCGGCGTGGCCGTGACGATCAACGGCATCGCCAAGGGCGCCGGCATGATCGCGCCTGACATGGCGACGATGCTTTCTTTCGTCGTCACCGATGCCGACATTGCGCCTGCCGCGCTGCAGGCGCTTCTGTCCGACGGCGTCGGCCCGACCTTCAATTCCATGACCGTCGACAGCGACACCTCCACTTCCGACACACTGATGCTGTTTGCAACGGGCGCCGCGGCCGAGGACGGCCAGACCCGCATCGAACGCGCCGACGACCCGCGCCTTGCCGCCTTCCGGGCCGCACTCAACGAAGTGCTGAAGGATCTGTCGCTGCAGGTGGTCCGGGACGGCGAAGGTGCCACCAAGATGCTCGAAATCACCGTGACGGGTGCCGAGAGCGATGCCGCCGCCAAGCGCATCGCGCTGTCGATCGCCAATTCGCCGCTGGTCAAGACCGCGGCCGCCGGCGAAGACGCCAATTGGGGCCGTATCGTCATGGCCGTTGGCAAATCCGGCGAGATGGCCGACCGCGACAGGCTCGCCATCTGGTTTGGCGATATCAGGGTCGCCGTCAATGGCGAGCGTGATCCCGATTATTCCGAGGCGGCCGCCTCGGACGTCATGAAGGCGCAGGATATCCCCGTCAAAGTCGATATCGGGCTGGGTGCCGGCACGGCAACGGTCTGGACCTGCGACCTCACCAAGGAATATGTTGCGATCAATGGCGACTATCGGAGCTGATCGTTCATTGGAGCAGGCATCCATTTCCTCACACAATCTGCCGCTGGTGCGCAGGCTGGAGGCCGTCGGCTTCCGCGCCTGGCCGGCGGCTTCCGTGCAATATGACGGCAGCTGGCAGGTGCGGCTGACGGCCGGTCACCCGTCCAACCGGCTGAACTCGATCGTGCCGCTCGATCCCTCGGATCATCGCGACGTCGAAATCCGCCTCGAAAAGGCGCGCCGGAAGTTCGAGGCCTATGGCCGCGCCGCGGTGGTCCGCCAGACGCCGCTTGCCTCGCCGGTGTTGATCGAACTTCTGCGCGCGCAGAACTGGACGCGCTTCGACGATACGGTGGTGATGACCTGCGACCTTGCCGAGGCGGAGCTGCCGGATACGCTCGATCACCTGCCGACCCATGATGTCGGCCGTTTCGTCGACGCTAACCTCGCCGTCGATCAGGCGCCACTGAGGCTGAAGCCGGCGCTTGCCGAAATCATCTCGGCAATCAAGCCGCCATCCGGCCTGTTCATGATCGAGAACGCGGCGGACGGTCCGCTTGCGACCGTGCTCTGTGTCCAGGACAACGACCTCGCCGGCATCATGTCGCTTTCGGTCTCCGAGGCGCGGCGGCGCGAAGGGCTCGGCACCGAGATCCTCACCTCGGCGCTGCGCTGGGCGCGCATGCGCAGCGCCCGTTCGGCCTGGCTGCAGGTGAAGCTGTCCAACCGCCCGGCCATCGCACTTTATGAGCGCCTCGGTTTTCGCGACGCCTATCATTATTGCTATTGGCAAAAGGAGCCGCGATGAGCGAGGCGGGCCGGAAGATATTGCTGGTTGCTGCCTGTGCGCTGATCGATGCCGATGGGCGTATCCTGTTGGCGCAGCGCCCCGAGGGAAAGTCGCTCGCCGGGCTCTGGGAGTTTCCCGGCGGCAAGGTCGAGCCGGGTGAGACGCCGGAGGAAACGCTGGTGCGCGAGCTCGAGGAAGAACTCGGTATACACACTAAGATCGCCTGTCTCGCGCCGCTTACCTTTGCCAGCCACTCCTACGAGACCTTCCACCTTTTGATGCCGCTTTATATCTGCAGGCGCTATGAGGGCATTCCCCAGGGCCGCGAGGGCCAGGCGCTGAAATGGGTGCGCCCGCAGGCGCTGCGCGATTACCCGATGCCGCCGGCCGACGAGCCGCTCATCCCGATGTTGCAGGATTTACTTTAGCATTATCTGATTATTATTGTGCCACACCATTTTCGGCTGTGGATATTAATGGATCGTTTAACACCTTCTGCCAAAGATCGGCCTCAATCAAGCATCTGGCGTGCGTGTATTAAAAGGCTTGACCTCATGGACGATGATTTCTGGAAAGCTGTCCGGGAAAAGGAACGGGCCTCATCTGCCTCGCGCAGGACGGGTGCGCTGAATATCGCCCTCCTGTTCGGCACGGCTGTGGTCGCGCTGACGCTTATCCTGACGCCCATGCTTGCGGATTCCTCGAAGAAAAGCGTCTTTGCCAGTGCTCCGGCGGATTTCGATACGATCACGACAGGATCGATCCCCAAGAGCGAAAGCGGCAAGCGTTATACGATCCGCCGCAGTGTCCTCCAGGATACGCCCGGCTCGGTCTGCGTCGTCCAGGGCTACGGCGTCGGCGCCGGTTGCTGAAAAATACCGGCCGTCGCCCGATGGCCGCGGAATTGGTCGTTTGCCGTCGGTTTCGCTCAGAGGGTCGCGAAATAATGCGTATTTTGAAAGCATTTCTTGCAGATAACAGAGGTGCGACGGCAATTGAGTATGGCTTGATCGCCGCCCTCATTTGTGGCGCGCTCGTCTCCGGTCTCGGGGTCTTCACCGGCGCCTTGCAAGGCGTCTTCAACGTGATCAATAACAATATGACGGTGAATTGAAGAAGCCGCCGGCCCTCACTGCTTGAGCTTGTGTTCGTCCACCTTCAGTGCATCGGCAAGGCGCGCCTTGGCCGAACCCGGCTTGAGCGGCTTTTGCTGGCTCTCGTGGGCAGCCCATCCCGAGACATAGATGATCGAGAAGGTGGCGCGGATACGTCCGTCGGGATCGGCATAACGTTCGGCGTAGATCTCCGCTGCGCGCAGGAAGAAGGCGCGCGTCAGTGGCATGCGGGCGCGGGCTGCAAGCGGATTGCTCATGCCCATCGCTCTCAGATCCCGCATCAGCGGAAAGAGCGAATCATAGCGCACCGTATAATTCTCCGCATCGATCACCGGCAACGTGAAGCCGGCGCGCTGCATGAGGCTGCCGACATCGCGCACATCGGCGAAGGGAATGACACGCGGGCTTGCGCCACCTGTCATCTCGACCTCGGCGGTCAGCAGCACGTCGCGCAGTTCCTGAAGGGTGCTGGCGCCGGGGATCGCGGCCAGGAAAAGGCCGTCCGGCTTCAGGGCGCGGCGGATCTGGATGAAGACACCCGGCGTATCGTTGGTCAGATGCAGGCTGAGCGGCGCAAGGATGAGATTGGCCGATTGCGGTTCGAGCGGCACGTCCTCGAGCGGCGCCTCGATCAAGATTTCGTCCGGCCGGGCATAAGCCTTCTCGCTTTCGACGCGGATCATCGCGCCGATTTTGCCTGTTGCCAGCGCGGCCCGGGCGACAGCACCGGTCGCGCCATGCAGTTCGACGGCGGTCCCGAAAGTCCGCTCGACCACGGAAAGCCTTTCGCCCATTTCCTCAGCGGCGATGTCGAGCAGGAAGGCGGCTTTCGGATCGTTGTTTACAAGCGCGCGATGGCGATGTGCGGCGATCAGGGCTCTGTCGAAGATCGTATCCATGGCGATGTCCTTAGTCCCGCGCCGTCTGTGCGGCAAGACGATTTTCCTTTCGTGGAGAACACGCTAGTCTCGACGGCATGGTGCCAATCGAATTGACAAGACCGGCAGAATTCTTGCGGGCGCATCTCTTGCGGCCGTTTTCGGCGCTTGCCGATTTCTTTTATCCGCCGGCCTGTTCCGTCTGCGGCATTTCGACCGGCGGCCATCGTGGGCTCTGCGCGAAATGCTGGTCCGGCATCCGCTTCATCGAACGACCCTATTGCGAGGTGCTTGGCATTCCCTTCTCGCACGATCTCGGTGCCGGCATCCTCAGCGCCGAGGCGATCGCCAACCCGCCGCCCTTCGACCGGCTGCGGTCGGCTGCGACCCACGACCATGCAGTCCGTGATCTTGTCCATGGGCTGAAATATCGCGATCGCACCGATCTGGCGCCGATGATGGCAGCCTGGATGCTGCGCGCTTCCGATGGGGCGGTCGAAAGCTGCGATGCGCTGATCCCGGTGCCGCTGCACCGCACGCGCATGCTGTCACGCAAGTTCAATCAGGCCGCCGAACTTGCCCGCCATATGGCAAGGCTTTCGGACAAACCGCTGCTTGCCGCCACACTCGTTCGCGTCAAGCGCACCAGCCAGCAGGTCGGCCTTGGCGCGAAGGCGCGCGAAGACAATGTCAGGGGCGCTTTCGCGATCGCCAAGGGTTGCGAAAACGAAATTTTCGGCAAGCGCATCGTCCTTATCGACGACGTCTATACAACAGGGGCGACGGTCGCTGCGGCAAGCCGGACGCTGCGCAAGGCGGGTGCGGCCGACATAACGGTTTTGACCTTTGCAAGGGCTCTCTCCGAGCCTATATGACAGAAATACCCGGCATCGGTCTGGAGAGATTATGGTACCCGTCACAATCTATACACGGCAGTTCTGCGGCTATTGCAGCCGCGCCAAGTCCCTTCTCGAAGAAAAGGGCGTCGAATATGTCGAGCACGACGCGACCTTTTCGCCGGATCTTCGCCAGGAGATGATCGGCAAGTCGAACGGGCGTACCACTTTTCCGCAGATCTTCATCGGCGCCGATCATGTCGGCGGTTGCGACGATCTCTTTGCGCTCGATCGGGCCGGCAAGCTCGACCCGATGCTGGCAGCCTGAGGAAGAACCGATGAGCTTCAAGGCCGCCGCCGTCCAGATGTGCTCCGGGGTTGATCCGGTGAAGAATGCCGCCGCCATGGCACGGCTGGTGCGCGAGGCCGCTGGCCAGGGCGCGACCTATGTGCAGACGCCCGAAATGACTGGCATGCTGCAGCGAGATCGTGCGGCCGCACGCGCCGTGCTTGCCGACGAGGCGCATGACATTATCGTCAAGACCGGCTCAGAGCTCGCTAGGGAACTCGGCATCCACATGCATGTTGGTTCGACGGCGATCGCCCTTGCCGACGGCAAGATCGCCAATCGCGGTTTTCTGTTCGGTCCCGACGGCAGGATTCTCAATCGCTACGACAAGATCCATATGTTCGACGTCGACCTCGACAATGGCGAGAGCTGGCGTGAAAGTGCCGCCTATACAGCCGGCTCGGAGGCTCGCGTCCTGTCGCTGCCCTTTGCCGAAATGGGCTTTGCGATCTGCTACGACGTGCGGTTTCCCGCACTCTTCCGCGCCCAGGCGGTTGCCGGCGCCGAGGTGATGACAGTTCCTGCCGCCTTCACCAAGCAGACCGGCGAGGCGCATTGGGAGATCCTGCTCAGGGCACGCGCGATCGAGAACGGGGTCTTCGTCATCGCCGCCGCGCAGGCGGGCAGGCATGAGGATGGGCGCGAGACTTTCGGCCATTCGATGATCGTCGATCCCTGGGGCACGGTGCTGGCGTCGGCCGGCGCCACCGGCGAGGCGGTTATCGTCGCCGAGATCGATCCGAGTGCGGTCAAGGCTGCGCATGACAAGATCCCGAACCTGAGGAATGGGCGGGAATTCTCGGTGGAGAGGATTGCGGGGGCAATCGCCGGGGGCGTCGCCGCTTGATCCGCTATTCCCTCACCTGTGACAATGCCCATGAATTCGAAGGCTGGTTTTCGGAAAGCGCCGATTTCGACCGTCAGGTCGAAACCGGTTTCCTGACCTGCCCGGTCTGTCATTCCGCCGCCATTTCCAAGCTGTTGATGGCGCCGTCGGTATCGACCGCGCGTGGGAAGGACAAGATGCAGACGCTGGCGATGGATGCCATGCGTCGCGAGGCCCTGCAAAAGCTCAAGGAGGCCGTTGCGGCGGTCAAGGCCAATTCCGAGGATGTCGGCACGAAGTTTCCCGAAGAAGCCCGCAAGATCCACTATGGTGAGGCGGATGCCCGCGGCATCATCGGCCAGGCGACGGTCGACGAGGCGCAGGCGCTCTTGGAAGAGGGCATCGAGATCGCAGCCATTCCGGTTTTGCCGGAAGACGTAAACTGACATGCACTCGGCGCGTCTGGCCGTCTCCAATTTCGGCCTGCATGTCGCACTGCTGAAAGTGTAGCCGGCTTACTGCCGGCGGGTGCTATGCCGGCCGCTTCGCCAGCAGCATATAATTCACGTCCATATCCTTGGACAGGTTCCACTGGTTCGACAGCGGATTGAAGAAGACGCCGATGCGGTCGGTGATCTCAAGGCCGCTTGCCACCAGCGGCTTTTCCAGCTCTTCCGGGCGTACCAGCTTTTCATACTGATGCGTGCCGCGCGGCAGCCAGCGCAGAATGTTCTCGGCGGCGAAAATCGCAAGCGCTGCCGCCTTCATCGTGCGGTTGATGGTGGCAATGAAGATCAAGCCGCCGGGGCGGACCATTTTCGCGCAAGTCGTCATGAAGAATTCGACATCGGCGACGTGTTCCACCACCTCCATGTTCAAGACGATATCGAAGGTCTCGCCAGCCTCAGTAAGTTCCTCGGCGGTGACGGCGCGATAGTCGACCGAAACGCCGGAGGCCTGCGCATGGGTCGAGGCGATGCCAATGTTCTTCTCGGACGGATCGGCGCCGACGACGGAAGCGCCCATGCGGGCGACAGGTTCTGACAACAGGCCGCCACCGCAGCCGATATCGAGCACGCGCAGCCCCTCCAGCGGGCGCGCGCTTTTCGGATCACGGCTGAAATTCTCGCAGGCCTTGTCGCGGATATAGGCGAGCCGGACGGGATTGAACTTGTGCAGTGGTTTGAACTTGCCGGTCGGGCTCCACCACTCCGCCGCCATCGCCGAGAAGCGGTCCACTTCGCCCTGGTCGATCGTGCTTTTGGCGGTTTCCGTCATCGTCCTCTCCTTCATTCGTGACATGTGAAGTCGGACGATCGGGGGCATAAGTCAAGGGGCGCAGATCAGTGGACTGGCGAGCCCGGAACCGCTCGCCAATAGCTTTTATCGCGTGCGCTTGCCTCCCCCCGCCAAACTCGCTAAGAGACGCCGCAACTTGGGGCCTTTGGGGCCTGGGCTTTTAGAGCGGTTCCGAAAGTTGGAATCCGGCTCTCTGGCCCAAGCGGTCTGCCCCAGAGCTTTCGTGATGCCGGGTCCGGTTTTCCGCTTTCCCGGCGCCAGTCGTGGTAGAGGCATATGGCACGCATCGTAATGAAATTCGGCGGCACGTCCGTCGCTGACCTAGACCGCATCAAGAACGTTGCCCGCCACGTAAAACGCGAAGTCGATGCCGGGCACGAGGTGGCGGTGGTGGTGTCGGCCATGTCCGGCAAGACCAATGAACTGGTCGGCTGGGTCCAGGGCACGCCGAAGGTGATCGGCGCCAATTCTCCGTTTTACGATGCGCGGGAATATGACGCGGTGGTCGCATCCGGCGAGCAGGTGACCTCGGGGCTGCTGGCGATCGCATTGCAGGCGATGGATATCAATGCGCGTTCCTGGCAAGGATGGCAGATCCCGATCCGCACCGACAACGCGCACGGCGCGGCACGGATCATGGAGATCGACGGCTCCGACATTGTCAAACGGATGGGCGAGGGGCAGGTCGCCGTCATCTCCGGCTTCCAGGGGTTGGGACCCGACAACCGTATCGCGACGCTGGGGCGCGGCGGATCGGACACTTCGGCCGTTGCAATCGCGGCAGCTGTCAAGGCGGATCGCTGCGATATCTATACCGATGTCGACGGCGTCTACACGACCGACCCGCGCATCGTGCCGAAGGCGCGCAGGCTGAGGAAGATCGCCTTCGAGGAAATGCTGGAAATGGCCTCGCTCGGCGCCAAGGTACTGCAGGTGCGCTCGGTCGAGCTTGCCATGGTACACAAGGTGCGCACCTTCGTGCGCTCATCATTCGAAGATCCCGATGCTCCGGGCATGGGCGATCTGCTGAACCCGCCCGGAACGCTGATTTGTGACGAGGATGAAATCGTGGAACAGGAAGTAGTCACCGGCATCGCCTATGCCAAGGATGAGGCTCAGATCTCGCTTCGCCGTCTTGCCGACCGGCCGGGCGTTTCCGCGGCGATCTTCGGGCCGCTCGCCGAATCCCATATCAATGTCGACATGATCGTCCAGAATATTTCCGAGGACGGGTCGAAGACCGACATGACCTTCACCGTACCGTCAGGCGACGTCGAGAAGGCGATCAAGGTGCTCGGCGACCATAAGGAGAAGATCGGCTACGATGTCGTGCAGAACGAATCGGGGCTGGTGAAAGTGTCGGTCATCGGCATCGGCATGCGCAGCCATGCGGGCGTTGCCGCTACCGCATTTCGTGCACTTGCCGAAAAAGGCATCAACATCAAGGCGATCACCACCTCCGAGATCAAGATTTCCATCCTGATCGACGGTCCCTATGCAGAACTCGCTGTCAGGACTTTGCATTCCTGCTACGGTCTGGATAAGAATTGATTCCCAGCGGGCGGCCTGCCCCTTCAGGTTGAGGAGATGAGGCCGGCCCGCCGGGGACTAAGTGCGTTGTTTCGGGAGCTTGAGACGCCATGAGAGACCTTTCCGGCGGTCCGCGCGTGCTGCTCAGGCGGCTGCGCGAGTTGATGGCGGAGCCGCTGGAGCCGCAGGATCGTCTTGACCGGATCGTCCGCCAGATCGCCGGCAATATGGTGGCGGAGGTTTGCTCCGTCTATGTGCTGCGCGCCGACGGTGTCCTCGAACTCTATGCGACCGAAGGGCTCAACCGCGAGGCCGTGCATCTGGCGCAACTGAAGATGGGGCAGGGCCTAGTCGGCACGATCGCGGCCTCGGCCCAGCCGTTGAACCTTTCCGACGCGCAGTCGCACCCTGCCTTCCGCTATCTGCCGGAGACGGGCGAAGAGATCTACCATTCCTTCCTCGGCGTGCCGATCCTCAGGACCGGGCGCTCGCTGGGCGTTCTCGTCGTGCAGAACAAGGCGAGCCGTAACTATCGCGAGGAAGAGGTGGAAGCGCTCGAGACGACGGCGATGGTGCTTGCAGAGATGATCGCCACCGGCGAGCTCAAGAAGATCACCAAGCCGGGCCTCGAACTCGACCTGACGCGTTCGGTGACAGTTGATGGCGACACTTATAATGACGGCATCGGCCTGGGTTATGTCGTGCTGCACGAGCCGCGCATCGTCGTCACCAATCTGCTGAACGAGGATGCCGAGAAGGAAATCCGGCGGCTGGCCGAAGCCATGGGCTCGCTCAGGATTTCGATCGACGACATGCTGTCGCGTCGCGACGTGTCGATGGAGGGTGAACACCGCGAGGTGCTCGAGACCTATCGTATGTTTGCGCATGACCAGGGCTGGGTGCGCAAGCTCGAGGAGGCGATCCGCAACGGCCTGACGGCGGAAGCGGCGGTCGAGAAGGTGCAGAGCGACACCAAGGCGCGGATGATGCGGTTGACCGACCCGTATCTGCGCGAACGCATGCATGACTTCGAGGATCTGGCGAACCGGCTGCTCAGACAGTTAACCGGTTATACCGGCCGGACGACCGGCGAAGGTTTCCCCAGCGATGCGATCATCCTGGCGCGCGCCATGGGAGCAGCCGAACTGCTCGATTATCCGCGTTCTAATGTCCGCGGGCTGGTGCTGGAAGAAGGGGCGGTAACGAGCCATGTGGTGATCGTCGCGCGTGCCATGGGCATTCCTGTCATCGGCCAGGCAGCGGGGGTGGTGGCGCTCGCCGAGAACGGCGATGCCGTGATCATCGACGCCGACGAGGGACATGTGCATCTGCGGCCGATGGCCGATCACCGGCGTTCCTACGAGGAGAAGGTCCGCTTCCGCGCCAGGCGGCAGGAGCAGTTCCGGGCGCTGCGCGCCGTCGAGCCGGTGACCAAGGATGGGCAGCGGATCGCGCTGATGATGAATGCCGGTCTGCTGGTCGACCTGCCGCAGCTTTCGGAATCGGGTGCCGAGGGCATCGGCCTGTTCCGCACCGAGCTGCAGTTCATGATCGCCTCCACCATGCCGAAGGCGGAGGAGCAGGAGCAGTTCTATCGCAATGTGATTAAGCAGGCGGCGGGCCGCACCGTCACCTTCCGTACGCTCGATATCGGCGGCGACAAGGTCGTGCCGTATTTCCGTGGCCATGAGGAAGAAAATCCCGCCCTCGGCTGGCGCGCCATCCGGCTATCGCTCGACCGGCCGGGGCTGCTGCGCACCCAGTTGCGCGCTCTGCTGAAGGCATCGGCCGACACCGAGCTGAAACTGATGGTGCCGATGGTGACCGAGGTTTCCGAGCTGAAGATGGTGCGCGAGCTGTTGCAGAAAGAAGTGCAGCATCTCTCGCGTTTCGGTCACGGGCTGCCGCGCAAGCTGCAATTCGGGGCGATGCTGGAGGTGCCGGCACTGCTCTGGCAGCTCGACGAACTGATGGAGGCGGTCGATTTCGTTTCGGTCGGTTCGAACGATCTCTTCCAGTTCGCGATGGCGGTCGATCGCGGCAATGCGCGGGTCTCGGACCGCTTCGATCCGCTCGGCAAGCCGTTCTTGCGCATCCTTCGCGATATCGTACGCGGCGCGGACCGTAACAAGACACCGGTGACGCTCTGCGGCGAACTCGCCAGCAAACCGATCTCGGCGATGGCGCTGCTCGGCATCGGTTTCCGCTCGATCTCGATGTCGCCGGCCTCGATCGGACCGGTGAAGGCGATGCTGCTCGGGCTCGATGTCGGGGCACTGACGAAGGCGATGGACGAGGTGCTGGACGATCACCACGCCTTGACGCCGATGCGCGAGGTGCTTGCCCGCTTCGCCGAGAGCCACAATATTCCCCTTTAGACAGAGATTAAGAAGAATCGGAGTGAAGGGTGGCGAAGCTTCCCGTTGAAAAGATGCGCGAGCTGGAACGTCGTTTCGGCGAGATCGAGGCGCGCATGTCGGCTGGCCCGGCTGCCGATGTCTATGTGAAGCTCGCTTCCGAATATTCCGAGCTGCAGCCTGTCGTGGCGAAGATCCGCGTCTATGAGAAGGCGGTCGCCGAGCTTGCCGATCTCGAAACGCTGCTCGAGGACAGGTCGGTCGATCGCGAGATGCGCGACCTCGCCGAGTTGGAACTGCCCGAGGTGAAGGAGCAGATCGAGGCGCTCGAGCAGGAGATGCAGATCCTGCTTCTGCCGAAGGATGCAGCGGACGAAAAGAGCGCGATCCTCGAAATCCGCGCCGGTACGGGCGGCTCGGAAGCGGCCCTTTTCGCCGGCGATCTCTTTCGCATGTATGAGCGCTTTGCGGCGGAAAAGGGCTGGAAGGTGGAGGTGCTCTCGGCGAGCGAGGGCGAAGCCGGCGGCTATAAGGAAATCATCGCGACGATCACCGGCAGGGGTGTCTTTGCCAAGCTGAAATTCGAATCCGGCGTGCATCGCGTGCAGCGCGTGCCGGAAACCGAGGCGGGCGGGCGTATCCATACGTCGGCCGCAACGGTGGCGGTGCTGCCGGAGACCGAGGAGATCGACATCGAGATCCGGGCTGAAGATATCCGCATCGATACGATGCGCTCTTCAGGTGCGGGCGGCCAGCACGTCAATACGACGGACTCGGCGGTGCGCATCACCCACCTGCCGAGCGGCATCGTCGTCACCAGTTCGGAAAAATCGCAACACCAAAATCGCGCCAAGGCGATGCAGGTGCTGCGCTCCAGGCTCTACGATGCCGAACGGCAGAGAGCCGACAGCGAGCGCTCTGCCGATCGCAAGAGTCAGGTCGGTTCCGGCGACCGCTCGGAACGTATCCGCACCTATAATTTCCCGCAGGGGCGGGTAACGGACCATCGCATCAATCTGACGCTCTATAAGCTCGACCGGATGATGGAAGGCGAGATCGAGGAGGTCGTCGACGCGCTGATGGCCGATTACCAAGCCAGCCAGCTGGCGCAGCTCGGCGAGCAACAATGAGTTCGACGGTCGCCGATATGCTTGCCGAAGCGCGTCGCCGCTTCACCGAAGCCGGCATCGTCGACCCGGCGACCGATGCGCGGCTGCTTGTCGCGGGCCTTCTGAAACTGTCGCCGACCGAGCTGTTGACGCGATCGGCCGAGAGGCTTTCTGCTGAACAGGCCGAAGTGATTTTCAAGGCGCTGGAGCGGCGGCTCGGTCATGAGCCGGTGCATCGCATTCTCGGCGAGCGGGAATTCTATGGCCTGCCGCTCCGGCTCTCGGCGGAAACGCTGGAGCCGCGGCCGGATACGGAAATCCTGGTCGATACGGTTCTCATCTATCTCAAAGACCTTGCAAAGGCGCAAAGCCGTCTCCATATCCTTGACATGGGAACCGGGACCGGGGCGATATGCCTTGCGCTTTTGAGCGAATGTCCTGATGCGTCAGGTGTCGGCAGCGACATATCGGCGGATGCACTTTTGACGGCAAGATCGAATGCAGAAAGAAACGGGTTGCAGGATCGTTTTGAGGCCGTACAGTCGAATTGGTTCGAGCACATCCAGGGATCCTTTCACGCGATTGTCTCAAATCCGCCCTATATTGCTTCCAATGTCATTCATGATCTCGCTCCCGAAGTGACCAAATTTGATCCGGCTGCGGCTCTGGATGGCGGCCCGGATGGGCTTGACGCTTACAAAGCCATAGCCAAGGATGCGGCAAGGTTCATCAGGCCCGATGGGGTCGTCGGACTGGAGATCGGCTACGATCAGCGTAACGACGTGACGGCGATCTTTGAAGCGAAAGGCTTCAGGTGCCTCAAATCCGTGAAAGATTATGGTCAGAACGACAGGGTGCTCGTGTTCGCGCTCGCGTGAGAGACGATAATGCGGCATTGAACAGGACATTATTGTTATTGCGAAGAAAAGGCTTGGATTTCCCGGTGAAGCAATATAGGTTGCGGTCACGTGTTGGGCAGATAGGAATGAACGAGATTCGTTCGGTACTTGGTTTGCCTCGGGGGTCCGCTCTTTTAAACGAGAGTTTCAACGGTTGAACATGACCCAATGCGTGAATCAGTCAAACTGACTTGAGAACCAAGCGGCAGGTCGGCGCAAAGGCGCAGTATGCTCGCGGCACAAAGGTCCTGACCCGGTTTCCGGTCATGGCGGTTGGTGCCATGTATCCATCACAAACAGAGAATTCAGGTGAACGATCTATGAGGCCAGGACAGCAGAACAAGCGCGGTCGAGGGCGTGGTAACAATAGCGGCGGCGGTGGCGGCGGCGGTGGAAATAACAATAACAACAATTTCAACCGCAAGGGCGGCAATCCGCTCACCCGGAGCTATGACAGCTCCGGCCCCGATGTGAAGATTCGCGGTACGGCGCAGCATATCGCCGAAAAATACGCGCAGCTGGCCCGCGACGCCCATAGCTCCGGTGATCGTGTGATGGCCGAGAACTATCTCCAGCACGCCGAACATTATAATCGTATCATCGCCAGCGCCCAGGCGCAGATGCAGGAACGCTTCCAGCGCGACGACCGCGGCGAGTACAATGATCGCGACGGTGCGGACCGCGACGGCGACGATATGGACAACAATGAGAATGACAATGACAATGACGGCGACGATGTCGTTATCGTCCAGCCGCCGCAGAGCAGGCCGCACCAGCCACAGCAGAGCAGACAGCACCAGCCGCAGGCACAGCCGAAGCCGGTAGCCGCTCAGGCGCCTGCACCGGCACCCCAGTCCGAGGTCATCGATGGAACCGGCCCCCAGCCGGAGATCGAAGGCATTCCGGCCGAAGTCGCGATGGACGAGGAAGGTGCCGGCGGCCAGCCGCGCGAACGCCAGCCCCGCCGCCGCAGCACCGGCAGCCGTCCCCGGCGCCCGCGTCGCGGTGCTGAGGGCGAAGAAGCCGCCGCTGAAGGCGAGGGTGCCTCTGCCGAGGCGCCAGTGCTGGCTGACATCGCATCGGAATGAGGATTTCGCTTTCCCTTCAGGGGAGAGCGTGACGTTCATGCCATCTACTCGAATTAGCTTGAAAATCCCCGGCCTTGTGCCGGGGATTTTCATTTTAAGGGCTCTTTAAACTCGCAGAACAGGCTACCATATTCTCTTCGAACTGCTTCGCCCGAATCCCAGCCGGGCCAAGCGCGACCTGCCTTTTCAGGGGGTCGATCTCAATCATCGGTCTGCGCCTCGTCAGGGCAGGGCGATCCATGGAGGTAGAATATGAATATCGAGAAATATTCGGAGCGGGTGCGCGGTTTCATCCAGTCCGCCCAGACCTATGCGCTGGCGCAGGGTCACCAGCAATTTACGCCGGAACATGTGCTGAAAGTCCTGCTCGACGACGATCAGGGCATGGCGGCGTCGCTGATCGAGCGCGCCGGCGGTGATGCCAAGGCCGCCCGCCTTGCTAATGACGCGGCTCTCGCCAAATTGCCGAAGATCTCCGGCGGCAACGGCAATATCTATCTGGCACAACCGCTCGCCAAGGTCCTTTCGACCGCCGAAGAAGCGGCGAAGAAGGCCGGCGACAGTTTCGTCACGGTGGAACGCCTGCTGCAGGCGCTGGCGATCGAATCCTCGGCCTCGACCTTTTCGACGCTGAAAAACGCAGGCGTGACGGCCCAGGGCCTCAACCAGGTCATCAACGACATCCGCAAGGGTCGGACGGCGGATTCCTCCAATGCCGAGCAGGGTTTCGACTCGCTGAAAAAGTTCGCACGCGATCTCACCGCCGAAGCCCGCGAGGGCAAGCTCGACCCGGTGATCGGCCGCGACGACGAAATCCGCCGCACCATCCAGGTGCTTTCGCGCCGCACCAAGAACAATCCTGTGCTGATCGGCGAACCTGGCGTCGGCAAGACGGCGATCGTCGAGGGCCTGGCGCTGCGCATCGTCAACGGTGACGTGCCGGAATCGCTCAAGGACAAGAAACTGATGGCGCTCGACATGGGCGCGCTGATTGCCGGTGCGAAATATCGCGGCGAATTCGAGGAGCGCCTGAAGGCCGTGCTCAATGAAGTCCAGGCGGAAAACGGCGAGATCATCCTGTTCATCGACGAGATGCATACGCTGGTCGGCGCTGGCAAGGCGGATGGAGCGATGGATGCCTCGAACCTCCTGAAGCCCGCCCTTGCCCGCGGTGAGCTGCATTGCGTCGGCGCGACCACGCTCGATGAATATCGCAAACATGTCGAGAAGGACCCGGCTCTTGCCCGCCGCTTCCAGCCCGTCGTTGTCGACGAACCGACGGTCGAAGATACGATCTCTATCCTGCGCGGCCTGAAGGAAAAATACGAGCAGCATCACAAGGTGCGCATCGCCGATGCGGCGCTGGTGGCGGCTGCGACGCTTTCCAACCGCTATATCACCGACCGTTTCCTGCCCGACAAGGCGATCGACCTGATGGACGAGGCGGCGGCGCGGTTGCGCATGCAGGTTGATTCCAAGCCGGAAGAGCTCGACGAACTCGACCGTCGCATCATGCAGCTGAAGATCGAGCGCGAAGCGCTGAAAAAGGAAACGGACGTCGCGTCTGCCGACCGTCTGAAGCGGCTTGAAACCGAAGTGACCGATCTCGAGGAACAGGCCGATGCGCTGACTGCCCGCTGGCAGGCGGAAAAGCAGAAACTCGGCCTTGCCGCCGATCTCAAGAAGCAGCTCGATGATGCCCGCAACGAACTGGCGATCGCCCAGCGCAAAGGCGAATTCCAGCGTGCCGGCGAGCTGACCTACGGCGTCATTCCCGACCTTGAAAAGCAGCTCGTCGATGCCGAGAAGCAGGATGGCGACCGCGGCGCTATGGTGCAGGAGGTGGTCATCCCCGACAATATCGCCCATGTCGTGTCCCGCTGGACCGGCATTCCGGTCGACAGGATGCTGGAGGGCGAGCGCGACAAGCTGCTTCGGATGGAAGACGAGCTGGCGAAATCGGTGATCGGTCAGGGCGATGCGGTGCAGGCCGTGTCGCGCGCCGTCCGCCGCGCGCGTGCCGGCCTGCAGGACCCGAACCGGCCGATTGGGTCGTTCATTTTCCTCGGCCCCACCGGCGTCGGCAAGACGGAGCTCACCAAGGCGCTCGCCCGCTTCCTCTTCGACGACGAAACGGCGATGGTGCGCATGGATATGTCGGAATATATGGAGAAACACTCCGTTGCCCGGCTGATCGGAGCACCTCCCGGCTATGTCGGTTATGACGAAGGCGGAGCGCTGACGGAAGCCGTGCGCCGCAGGCCCTATCAGGTCGTGCTGTTCGACGAGATCGAAAAGGCGCATCCCGACGTCTTCAACATATTGCTGCAGGTGCTGGACGATGGACGCCTGACGGACGGCCAGGGCCGGACGGTCGATTTCCGCAACACGATGATCATCATGACCTCGAACCTCGGCGCCGAATATCTGACGCAGCTGAGGGACGGCGATGACAGCGACACGGTTCGCGAGCAGGTGATGGAGGTCGTGCGCGGACATTTCCGGCCGGAATTCCTGAACCGCATCGACGAGATCATCCTCTTCCATCGCCTGAAGCGCGAGGAGATGGGCGCGATCGTCGATATCCAGCTGAAGCGGCTGGTGGCTCTGCTGTCCGAGCGCAAGATCGTCATCGACCTCGACGAGGAAGCCCGCCACTGGCTGGCAAACAAGGGTTACGATCCGGTTTACGGTGCAAGGCCGCTGAAGCGGGTGATCCAGAAGTTCGTGCAGGATCCGCTGGCCGAGCAGATCCTGTCCGGCCAGGTGCCGGATGGATCGACGGTGACGGTGACGAGCGGTTCGGACCGGCTGCAGTTCAGGACGAGGCAGACGGTGAGCGAAGCGGCGTAAACCCAGTTTGCCGGATGAATGAGAAATGGCGGCTTCGGTCGCCATTTTTCGTTGGGTGGCCGGGGCGTCCGTCGGAGGCGAAGCAGCGTAGATAGACGCTACTTGCTCGCCACCTGGTCCGGCGTCTGGTTGTTCAGCAGCGTATCGATGCGCTTGCGCTCGTCTTCGAATTTCGCCAGCGCCTCGCCCTGAAGCGATTTGCCGCCCGGCAGGCGGATGCGCAGCGGATCGACCTTGGTGCCGTTGACGATCAGCTCGTAATGCAGGTGCGGGCCGGTGGATTCGCCCGTCGTGCCAACCCAACCGATCACCTGGCCCTGGCGGATCTTGGCACCGGGGACGACGCCCTTGGCAATGGCGCTCTGGTGATTGTAAGACGATTCATAGCCGTTGGCATGGCGCACGATCGTCTGGTTGCCATAACCGCCGGAATCCCAGCCGGCTTTTTCGACCGTGCCGTTGCCGGCGGCGATGATCGCCGTGCCGCGGGGTGCAGCCCAATCGACGCCGGTGTGCATGCGGGCGAAACCGAGGATCGGGTGGCGGCGCATGCCGAAGCCCGATTTGAAGATGCCGTTCGGCACCGGGTTGCGCAGCAGGAACTGGCGGATGCTCTTGCCGTTCTCGTCGAAATAATCGACCGTGCCGTCTTCGGGGTCCTGGAAGCGGTAAAAGCGCGTCTGCGTATCGCCGAAACGGGCGTTGACATAGAGCAGTTCGGAATCCTCGGTCGCCTGACCGGCGCTGTCGGCGACGGAGAAGAAGGCTTCGAGACTGTCGGTCGGCCTCAGCTGCGCCTGGAAATCGACATTGCTGGCGAGCAGCTTGATGATCAGCGCCGTCATATCCTTGGTCATGCCGTAGGAAAGGGCAGCACGATAGATGCCGTCATAGACGCGCGGCAGGTTCTGGCCGGGGGGCGGTGCGAAGGAATTGTCATCGAAGG